>DASZWK010000248.1:0-25605 GCA_035546235.1 Xanthobacteraceae bacterium
TCCGGCGCGTCCGCAGCGAGTTCCTATGACGTCCTCGACGATATCGTCGCCAAGCTGTCGAACACGTCGAGCTTTCCTGCGCTGCGGAGAATCGTCTTTGTGGGTCACGGCGGAGGCGCCCAAATACTCGCCCGCTATGCCGTTGTGATGCACCCGCAAGCCGGCCCGCCGGTCAGTTTTGTGATCGCCAACGCCGGCACATATCTCTATCCCGTCGCGGCGCGGCCAGTGCAACTCGAGTGTCCGGACTTCAACCGATGGAAATACGGGTTGGATAATCCGCCGCCTTACGTCACAGGCGCCACCGATATCTTACGAGAATTCGCGGCGCGGGATGTGACGCTCCTGCTCGGAACGAAAGACAGAAAAGCGACCGGCATCTTGGACCAATCCTGTGCGGCGAAAACCCAGGGACGCAACCGGTTCGAACGCGGGCGAAATTTCGCCCGTCTATTGGTTGCGCGCGCCATCGCTCCAAATTTGAAATACGTCATTGTTTCGGGCGTCGGTCACAACGAAGAAGGCATGTTGCTCTCCAGCCAAGCCGCTGCGGCGGTTTTCGCGCCCGGCGATAGGCCTCGTTGAAATGTCATGCCACTGCCCACTCTGGCCGGGCGCACCTGCTCGCCTCCTTCATCGCCGTGAACTCGTCTTGAACCACAGCCCGGAGTGTGTTGGCTTGCGCCGATCATGACCAAACCGCTTGCCAATCGCATCGCTCTCATCACCGGCGCCACGCGCGGCATCGGCCGCGCGCTCGCCCTGGCGCTGGCGCGCACCGGCGCGCACATTGTCGCCACCGGCCGCACTCAGGGCGCGCTCGAGGAACTCGATGACGCCGTGCAGGCCGTGGGCTCGACGGCGACGCTCGTGCCGCTCGATGTGCGCGACTTTTCCGGCATCTATCGGCTCGCCCAGGCGCTCGACGAGCGCCATCAGCGGCTCGATAGCCTCATCGGCAATGCCGCCATTGCGGGCCAGCGCTCGCCGCTCGGTCACGTCGAGCCTGCCGCCTGGGACGAGGCCATGGCGGTCAACGTCACCGCCAATTATCACCTCATACGCGCCATGGACCCGCTGCTGCGCCGCGCTCCAGCCGGCCGCGTTGTGTTCATGACTTCGGGCGCGGCTACCGGCGCGCGCGCCTATAGCAGCACCTACTCGGCCTCCAAGGCTGCGCTCAACGTACTGGCGCGCGTCTACGCGGCGGAAACCGACTCGACGCCGGTACGGGTCAACCTCTTCAACCCCGGTCCGACGCGCACCAAGATGCGCGCGCAAGTCATGCCGGGAGAAGATCCGATGACGCTGCCGACACCCGAAGAGGTGGCGGAGACAATCGTGCCGCTGTGCCTGCCGAGCTGCAACGAAACCGGCAAACTCTACGACTACCGCGTTGGCAAATTCCTGGAGTTTACCGAGCCGGCCTGACAAAGCCGCAGCTCATCGCCGCTTCTTGCGACCGGCGTAAGGATTGGCCTTGGTGCGCAGGGTCAATCGGATCGGCGTGCCCGGCAGCGCGAATTGTTGGCGCAATCCATTCACCAGGTAACGGCGATAAGTCTCCGGAAGCGCCCAAGCGCGCGATGAGAACAGCACGAAGGTCGGCGGCCGCGCCTTCGGCTGGGTGATGTAGTCAAGCCGCGGCCGGCGGCCGCCCACCGCAGGCGGTGGATTGGCGGTGACCGCCTGTTCGAGGAAACGGTTGAGCGCCGCGGTCGGCACGCGGCGGTTCCAGACCGCGTAGCTCTCGAACACCGCGCTCATCAGCCGATCGAGCCCCGCGCCGGTGCGCGCCGACAGCGTGACGACTGGGACACCCTTGACCTGCGACAGCATGCGATCGGTGGTCTCACGCAGGCGCGACAGCGCCCCCGGCGGTGGCTTGATCAGATCCCATTTGTTGATGCCGATGACGACGGCGCGGCCTTCGCGCTCGACCAGGTCGACGATGCGGGTGTCCTGTTCCTCGAACGGCGTCTGCGCATCGACCAGCACAATCGCAACGTCGGCAAAGCGAATGGCGCCGAGCGTATCGGCGACGGAAAGTTTTTCAAGCTTTTCGGTGATCCGCGCGCGACGGCGCAGGCCCGCGGTGTCGTGAATGCGAACGCGCCGCCCGTTCCACTCCAGATCGACCGCAATGGCATCGCGCGTGATGCCGGGTTCCGGCCCGGTCAACAACCGCTCGTCACCGAGCAGACGGTTGATCAGGGTTGATTTCCCGGTATTGGGGCGACCGACCACGGCGATGCGGATCGGCTTCTCCGTAGTGTCGGTTTCCGCCGCAGGTTCGGGCTCGGCGGTGGCCACCGGCAACGCCGCAAGCAGCGCGTCGTACAGGTTCGCGAGACCCTCACCATGCTCGGCGCTGATCGCCACCGGATCGCCCAGCCCGAGCGAATACGTGTCCAGCACGCCGGCCGCGGCGGCACGCCCCTCACTCTTGTTGGCGACGAGGATCGCAGGCTTACCCGATTTTCGCACCAGATCGGCAAAGCCGCGATCGGCCGGCGTCGCGCCGGACCGCGCATCGACGAGAAACAGCACGGCGTCGGCCTGCGCCATCGCCGCCGCGGTCTGCGCCTGCATACGCGCCGAGAGGCTTTCGTCGCCGGCGCGTTCCAGGCCAGCCGTATCGATCAGCTTGAATGACAGGTCGCCGAGCTTGCCCTGGCCTTCACGCCGATCGCGGGTCACGCCCGGTTCGTCATCCACCAGCGCGAGACGGCGCCCGACCAGGCGGTTGAACAGGGTCGATTTGCCCACATTGGGCCGACCGATGATGGCGATAGTGAAAGACATGATCGCTGCAATCTGGCGCCGCCGCGCCGGCGCGGGCAGCGTCTCTTTCTATTCTAGAATCTATCGGCCGTCGTCGGCCCGTTACGCAAAAACCCTCTCGCGATCTGCAATCGGAGAGCGCGCCGCCGCTTTCCGGATTGGAATATCGCGGAGACGCCGTAGCGGTGAATCAATCATCGCCCGGCGGTCGGCGGCGGATTGGGCCAGATCGACTGCGACGGCTGGGCCGCCTGCTGCTGGGAGCCGCCAGTCGGCGGCGGTGCAGGCCACGCCGTCTGCGACGCCTGACTCTGGGTCGGTGGCGGCGCCGGCCATGCCGTGGGTGCCGCCTGCGATTGCGCGGTAGGCGCCGGCCACGCCGTCTGCGCTGGCCCGGCTTGCTGCTCGGCCGCGGGCTTGGGTTTCTTGCTCAGGCCGATGCTGATCTTGGCTCGCGGCGACTCGGAAGGAGCCCGTGGCTCGGGAGGAGCCCGTGCAACCCTGGGCTTGGGCTTTGCTTTCGGCTTGGGTTTTTCGGCCGACCTTTCAGCGGGTTTTTCTGCTCCCGCGACAGGCGTGAGCGGCGTTGCGGTGTCGGTGGTCGCCTCATCCGGCGGCGGCTGATAGCCCTTGTAAAGGTCCGGCGGAATCCCGGTCGTGGCGCCCGGCACGCCACTCGGAAACACCGGCTCGCGCTGGCCTTTCAGCGGCTTCTTGGTATCGAACATGTCGTTGTCGAGCAGCGTCGTCGGATCGAATTGGCCGCCCTTGGTGCAGGCGGCAAGCAGCGACGCACAGGCCAGGATCAGGCCGAGCCGAAACAGCGAGACTTTGTGATGCACATGCATCGCACTCAGCCCTTGCTGCCGCTGGCGGCGATGAGGTCGCTCAAGATCTGCGCACGGCTGCGCGTTCCCCCCGGCGTTTCCGGATCGGTCATCATCATGTCCGTCCACTTCCGGGCGGCCCCGAGATCGCCGGCTTTCAACGCCGATAACGCTAAAAGCTCGCGCGCAGTGTGGCGGAAAGTGCGGCCTGCGGCCGTCAGCGGCTCCAGCCGCTTCTGCATTTCGGAATAAGGTGTGCTGTCGATGAGCAGCAGCCCGGCGCGCACGGCGGCCAAGTCCTCGATAACCGGACCGGCATTCTTGTCTCCCGCCAGGGCATCGTACGCGGCCACCGCCGCTTTCCGGTCGGTCTGCGCCAGCTCGGCGGCTTCACGCAGACGCGCCAGCACGCGATAGCCCGCGGTACCTCCGGCAGCGATCCGGGCAAAGGCGGCGTCCGCCTCCTTATGCTTGCCGGCCTGCGCAAGCTGCACTGCCTGCTCATAGGCGATACCGCTCTCGCCGGCCTTCTTGGCCTGCCAATATTCGTAACCGCGCCAGCCGCCGACGCCGGCAACAATCAGAACGCAGAGCGCAATAATAAGATAGCCGTACTGATCCCACAGCTTTTGAAGCCGTTCGCGACGGACTTCCTCATCAACTTCCTGGAAAATATCGACCACGAACCCCGATCCCAGCGTCACCTAGCGACATACTATACCCGGACAAACCACCCTGCGGGGATTGCCCCCCAAGCGCAGATAATAGCAAGGAAATCCCCGCGCTTAGCCGTAGAAGCCCCTGTATTGATTAGATTAATACCGCGCGGGTTAAAATAATGATGTGGCGCGAGCAAGGCAAAGGGCCGATACGTCCCGGCGACCCGCGGGCGCACCAAACGCCGGAACCTACGCCTTTGGCTTCCGCATCGGGTAAACATGCTCCGGCCCCGGAAAAGTGCGCGCGCGCACCTCTTCCGCGTAGCTTTTGACGGCCCGCTCGATCGATGGCCCGAGCTCGCTAAAGCGCTTGACGAATTTGGGCACCCTTGGCGACAGCCCGAGCATGTCCTCCAGCACCAGGATCTGGCCGTCGCAGGCGGCGCTGGCGCCAATGCCAATTGTAGGTATGGCAATCTCGGTGGTGATGCGGCGGCCCAGCGGCTCCGCGACAGCCTCGATCACGATAGCGAAGGCGCCTGCATCCGCCACGGCGCGCGCGTCGGCCTCGATCGGCGCCCAATCGCTTTCGTCGCGGCCCTGGGCGCGGAACGATCCGATGGTATTGATCGCCTGCGGTGTCAGCCCGACATGGCCCATGACCGGCACGCCGCGCTCGACCAGAAACGCAATGGTCTCGGCCATGCGTTTGCCGCCCTCGACCTTGATGGCGCCGCAACCGGTTTCCTTCATGATCCGGGCCGCCGAAGCGAACGCCTGCTCCTTCGAGGCCTCATAGGAACCGAACGGCATGTCGACCACGACGAGAGCGCGCCGCGAGCCGCGCATCACCGCGAGCCCTTGCAGGATCATCATGTCGAGCGTCACCGGCACCGTGGTCTCGAGCCCGTGCATCACCATGCCGAGCGAGTCCCCGACCAGAATTACATCGCAATACAGGTCGGCGATGCGCGCCGTGTGCGCGTGATATGACGTGAGACAGACCAGCGGTTCGCCGCCCTTGCGGGCGCGAATATCGGGCGCGGTGAGCCGCCGGGTTTCATTCTGCACTGACATTTTCTCAGTCCAATCGATTAGTGTCCCAGAGCCGGTGTGCCAAACGCCGGCAGACCGATGACGAGCGGATGGAAGACGAAGCCGAGCGCCAGATAAATGAGCGTGCCGACCACGACGGCCACAATGTCGTTGGTGACTCCACCCACTGGAATCGGCGGTGCGCCCGGATCGCTGCGGCGCTTGAGCGTCATGCGATCATAGCCCGCCCACAGCAGCACCGAAGCAAACAGAATAATGCCGCCGAGATCGCCGTTGGCGCACAGGTGCGCCACGGCCCAGGTTTTGACGCCCACCAGCATCGGGTGCTTGAGCACGCGCTTGATGTTGCCGGGAATGTAGGCCGCAGCGACCATAATGCTCGCCGGCCACATCAGCGCCACGACGATTTGCCGCGTCCATGCCGGCGGATACCAGAGTTGGATCGGGCCGGTGTCGCGATACCGCGCGAAGCCATAACAAAGCAGCGCGAGGCCGATGATCGAAACAAGCGAGAACAACCCCTTGTAAGGCCACCCGCCGAGCTTTGCGATGAGCGCAGTCCGCCGGTCGCGCATGGTGACAAACACATGCGCCCCGAGGAAAACAACAAGCCCGAGAATTTCAAAAGCCAGACCCATGGTGAGCCCAATTCAACGCCGATGAAATTGCTCTCATCGCCAATAGATCCTGGCGATCCGCGGCGCGATGATCACGAGCAGGCGCCGCTTGTCAACATCAGATTGTTTTAGCTCGCATAGCGCTTATCGCGCTCGACATAAGCCGACGTGTCGATGACGACCTCACGTTCCTTGAACGAGACCATGTCGGCCGCCATGGATGCCGCGCTGCCGTCGCGGGCAATCGCGGCCAGCACGCGCTGCATGGCCTTGATGGCGGCACGTTGGGTGTCGCTTGGAATGATGACGGCGTGATAGCCGAAAGCTTCGAGTTTCGACACGGGCAGGAGCGGCGTCTTGCCGCCGGCAAACATGTTGATGAGCTTGAGGCCCGGCAGGCGCTTGGCAATGTCGGCGATTTCGGTCTCCGATGTCGGGGCCTCGACAAAGATCATGTCGGCGCCGGCCTCGATGTAGGCGCCGGCGCGGTCGAGCGCAGCTTCAAACCCCTCCACCGCAATCGCGTCGGTGCGGGCGATGACGACGAAATCGGCATCGTGCAAGGCGTCGCGCACGGCCTTGAGCTTCGCCACCATCTCAGCGGTCGGCACGATGCTCTTGTCGTCATAGTGGCCGCATTTCTTCGGGAAGGTCTGGTCTTCCAGATGGAAGGCGGCAACGCCCGAGCGCTCGAAGGCGCGCGCGGCGGCCTGCGCATTGAGCGCATTGCCATAGCCGGTGTCGGCATCGGCGATGACCGGCACATCGACCACATCCACCATCGCGGCGAGACGTTCGACAATGTCGCTGACCGAGATCAGGCCGAGGTCCGGCACCCCGGCCGATCGGGCGATGGCGCCGCCGCTGGCATAGACCGCCGGAAATCCCGCCTGCGCCACGAGCCGCGCCGACAGGCCGTCAAAGGCGCCGGGCGCCACAGCGATGCGCCCGGAGGCAAATATCTGTCGTAATTTGGCGGTCGCGCGCACGTTAGCGTCTCCCCTTCTGCGCTGGCCCCGGTCATGATACGTCCGGCGCGGGCTTTGGGGAAAGCAGGCTTGAGGGGAAGCGGAGCAGTCCATGAAACGATTGATCGCAACGGTAGTCGCGCTCGTGCTCGGCACGGCCGGTGCCTTCGCTCAAGTCTGGCCGGCAAAACCCGTGCGCATCATCGTACCATTCGGGGCCGGCTCAACGCCCGACCTCGTGGCGCGCCTGATCGCCGATCAGCTCAAACAACAAACCAAGCAGACATTCATTGTCGAGAACAAGCCGGGCGCCAGTGGCAATACCGGCACCGATGCGGTGGCCAAGTCCGCACCCGACGGAACGACGATCGGCATCAGCATCGGCGGACCGCTCGCCATCAACACTCTGTTGTTCGCGCACCTGCCCTACGATCCAAGCAAGGATCTGTCGCTGATCACCATGCTGGTGACGCAGCCCAGCGCACTCGCGGTCAATGCCAGTCTCGGTGTCGACAGCCTGCCGGCACTGATCGAGCTGATCCGCAAGAATCCCGGAAAGTACAATTACGGGTCGATCGGCACCGGCTCGCTGTCGCAGCTGGCCATGGAGGCGATCGCGCTCAAGAGCGGCACGAAGCTCGTACACGTCCCCTTCCCCTCGTCACCGCAAGCGGTGGAAGCATTGATCCGTAACGACGTGCAGATGGTTTGCCTGCCGGCGATCTCGATCACGCCGCAGCTCGGCGGCGGCAAGATCAAAATGCTCGCCATCTCGACCGCTAAGCGTTCGGAGCTGCTGCCGGGCGTGCCGACGCTCAAGGAAGCCGGCGTTGACGTGGAGGCCGACGCCTGGTCCGGACTGGTCGGGCCGGCCGGGCTTCCTGCCGCCACGATCGAGCGCATCAACCATCTGGTGAACGCGGCGATCACCTCGCCGACGATCCGCACCAAGCTCTCCGCGCAGCTGATGGAGCCAATTCCCGACACGCCGGCCGAATTTCGCGCGCGCATTAACGCCGATATCGCGCGCTGGAAGCCGGTCATCGAGGCGGCGAAGATCAAGATCAATTAGCGAATAATGAGTGGCGAGTAGCGAATAGAAATCCGCTACTCGATCTTCCTATTCGCTATTCGCTATTTCGCCATTCGCTCGACTCACTGTCCGCCGCCAAAGCGGAAGTTCAACCCAGCCTTGATTTCCTGCACATTGAGGCTGGTGTTCGAGCTGACGGTCCCGAGTGCCGGCGTGGTGAAATTCATCGCCTGCGAGCCGAAGCCCAGATAATCGTATTCGACCCTGGCCGACCAGTTCTGGTCGATGGCGTATTCAAGGCCGGCGCCGGCCGTCCAGCCGGTGCGCAGCAAGCTGTTGCTCGCCGACGTGCCGGTGAAATCGGTCAGCGTGCTCTGATCTTCGGCCAGCGCCAGACCGCCCTTGCCGTAGACCAGGAGCCGGTCGAACGCCGCACCGACCCTGCCGGTGACGGTCGAGGTCCATTGCACATTGGTATTGAGCCCGTCACCGATCGAGTCAGTGCCTTTGTTGTTGATATTGGTCCAGCTGAAGTCGCCCTCGAGCCCGAGCACGAGCCGGTTGAACTGCGCATTGGCGCCGACCTGGGCGCCGCCGAGGAAGCCCCAGTCGTTGAAATTGTTGTTGCCACCGCCGAACGGATCGCTCCAGGACGACGCGCCATAACCGCCGCCGAGATGGCCGCCGACATAAAAGCCGCTCCAGTTGTAGATTTGCGGTGCGTAGGCGACCGGCGCGGCCGCCGGCATGGCGGGCGGCGGTGTCCGAAGATCGGCAGCCTGTGCCCCGGACGCAAAGGCGACGGCGCCCCCCAGCGCGAGCGCACCAAACAAAACGCGCGATGTCATGTCACTCTCCAAGCCCGCCCCCGACTTCGGCCCGGAACAGTCGGAAAAGTTCCCTGCCCCGTAACCCATCCGGCGGCTAAAGGCCCGATGGGTTCGGAAAAAGCATGGTGGCGGAATGGCGGGTAATGGTCGTTTGGTGGCAAGAAAATGACTTCCGCAAATGTCGTTAACGAAGATTCCGACGGAACGGGCTGCCTAACCGAGTTCCATCGCAAATCTTTGCGTCTCAGTCTCGGCCATGGCCTTGCTGTAGCACCAGCGACAGGCGCTCGGAACATTCGCCGCCCCTTCGAGCTCGACAAAGCCAAATATACCTTGAATTACTATCCCAAAAGTAGGATATATTGCATATGGCTCGCCTATTGTCGAAGGGTGAGAAGCCACTCGACTGGGTGGGCTCGTCGAAGCGGGACTTCCTCGCCTTTCCCGAAAAGGTAAAAGACGAGATGGGTAACGCGCTTGGCGTGGCGCAGTTTGGCGGCAAGCACCCGTCAGCCAAACCATGGAGAGGTCAAGGCCCGGGTGTCTTCGAGTTGGTTGAAGACCACGACCGGAATACTTACAGGGCCGTCTACGCCGTCCGCTTCAGTGAGGTGGTCTACGTTCCTTCATGCCTTTCAGAAGAAATCACCGAGGGGAATTAGGACGCCCAAGCTCGATGTAGAACTCATTGAATGCCGTCTGAAAATCGCACAAGCAGACTATGAGGCTCGATATGGCACGCAAACGCGCTGAAATAAAACAGCAAGACGACAGCAAAATCACTCGCGGAACGCGTAACGTATTCGCCGATCTCGGCTATGCTGACGCGGAGGAGCGGCAGACCAAGCTGCGTCTTGCACACGCCATCAACGAGGTCATCGGGCGCCGTCGACTCACTCAGGCAGCGGCGGCTGAAAAGCTCAAGATCAACCAGCCAAAGGTGTCGGCGCTGGCCAATTACAAGCTCGATGGCTTCTCAGTCGAGCGGCTGATGACCTTTCTCACCGCGCTCGATCAGGACATCGACATCGTTATCAAACACAAGCCAGGCACGCGCGCGGCGGGACGAATTTCGGTGATAGCGGCCTGACCGGGTCGAGCAACCCCGGCGCGTGTCGAGCGATCCGATCAGACCGCCTCGCCATAGAGTTCCGGCGAAAAGCCGACGAGCAGTTTGCCGCCGCCGAGATCGAGCACGGGGCGCTTGATCATCGACGGCTGCTTCTCCATCAGCGTGAGCGCCTTCTTGGCGTCGATGCCGGCCTTGTCCTTGTCGGGCAGCTTGCGGAACGTCGTGCCGGCGCGGTTAAGCAATTTTTCCCAGCCGACCTTCTTCTCCCATTTTTCCAAGCGTTCGCGATCGATGCCGGCGGTCTTGTAGTCGTGGAAGGCGTAATCGACGCCGCGCTTGTCGAGCCAGGCGCGCGCCTTCTTCATGGTGTCGCAGTTCTTGATGCCGTAGATGGTGATGGGCATGAGACCAACCTCCAATCAAGTCTTTTTTCTCGCGCGCTGTTCGATCATTTCGCTGATCTTCAACACGCTGTTCCAGTTGCGGCCGGTCGTGGGCGAGCCGCAGGCTTTATCGATGAGAAGTGGGCTGAGCTTGGATCGCGCCGAGAGTCCCGCCCGGTGGAGGCGGACTTCCGAACGGCAAAATCCTCGGCGCTTTCATAAATCACAAGCGTGTAGTTCATATTTCTCTCCTGGACTGGTGCAAGCGGGAGACATCCTCGCTCGATACCCTGACGAGCCAGCCAGTCCGATTTCGACAGACGAGGTAAAGAATCTTCTCAGCGCTCGATTTGCGCCTCGTAATTTCGGCCCACCGTGCGAGGCTAATGATTTCGTCAGGAAAATTCAGCCCTTCTCGCCGAGATTCGCCACGTGTGCACCTATCCACGGTTTGAGTAGCCTTGGTTTGAGCAGCCTTGCCGCGTTATGCCTCTGACGACGCCGCCGAATTCAGACGCCACACGGCGAAATTCAGCGCGGTGGCGAAGGTAACCCAAGCAAGATAGGGCACCAGCAGCAACGCGGCGCCCGCATTTATCGGATAGAAAAGCACGATGGTCACGACGATGGACAGCCAGACCAGAACGATGTCGACGAAGCCGAGATCGGGGCGGTGCAGGCCGAAGAAGAGCGGCGTCCACGCGGCATTGAGAATGAGCTGCAATGCATACACCTCCAAGGGCAAACGGGCGTTCGCGAAGCCGACGTCCCGCCAGACCAGCCACCCGGCAACCGCAATCATCAAATAGAGGACGGTCCACACCGGGGCGAAAAGCTGGTTCGGCGGCCGCCAAGACGGCTTCTTCAATCGCTCATACCAGTCGCCGGGACGAAACCATGCGCCCGTGAGCGCCGCGAGGAAACAGGCGGCGATGAAGCAAGCAAGTCCGATGATAGAAGAAATTTCCATCTAAGCCGGCTCAATTTAATTTATTGAAGACAATCGGAGACGGCCGAGTACTATCGCTTCTTCCTTCTATCCTCGCCCATCCGAAGCACATCCTTTTCTACTCCCTCTCACTCCCACTCGATTATTTCAAGTGCTCGTAACGCGTTGAATTCGCGCACAACTTTTTTCTGCGCACAATGAAGAACCGTCTCCCCGATCCGTCAGAAATTTGCGCTCTTGAACTCAAAGGGGGATTTCGGCGATGCACAATCTCCTCGGCTTCAGCGACTATCGGCATCGATTGGTCGATTTTCGACATTCCTTAGCTGTGCCTTCACGATTAGCCTCGTCGGCAAAAAGGCCGTCACGGCTCGCCAGAGGCTGAACGATAGCCGGACGCGCGCTCCAGCATCTGGGCCACGACACGCGCGAGCGCGCGGCGCGGAGGCCTCGCGTGCTTTGTCCAGACCGCGGGCGTCGATCGGTGACGTTCTTCCTTGCGATTCCAATCGGCGCCGCGGCGCAGCAACAAATCGACGACGACGGTTTGACCTTGGCCAGCCGCCGTATGCAGCGGTGTGGCCGTCCAATGGCTGCCCGGCGGGGAGGAATTGATGTCTACGCCCCGGTCGAGCAAGAAACGAACGACCTCCGTCTGTCCGCACATGGCGGCGAAGACTAGCGCCTGCTCGGCGGCGACACGCCGATCGGATGCGAGCGGCAGAAACATAGGGATGGGCGGCTTGATATTAACTTCCGGCCCGTCTAGCCACGCGCGCAACCACGCGATCCTCCCAGCGGCCGCGGCGAAGATCGGATTGTCCGTACGCGCGCCGCGGGCGATCAGCACGTCTGCGCAATCCAGTGTGCCGAAGGCTAGTGCTGTCGCGAGTGGCGAGCCATTTCCCGCTAAGCCGTCCACTGCCGCTCCGGCTGAGCAGAGCAGTCCAACAAGGCGGCCTCCGGTGCCAGCTTCCTGCGGATGATCAGATGACACGACCAAGCCTAAGGTCGTGCTCCACGCTTCTTCGGCAACCGCGCTGAGTTGCGCGTCGACCTCTGCACCCGCCGCCAGCAGGATTGCCGCTATGGCGTCGCCGTTCGGCACAGGCGACTGCAATTCCTCCTCGATGCCGTTGGCTGAGACGTAGTGCAGCAGGCTCGCGCGATGCCTCGCTTCCGAGCGGGCGCCAATTAGCAGTGGCTCTGCGGCGAGTTCTGCGGTGAGCCCGGCGACGTCGCCCGTAATGATGGCCCGTACTGCACGCGCGAAAGCGGGCTTCTCCACGCCGAGGATTGCTTCGATCCCTGTCATGATGGCCTGTCGCTTTGGGGCCGTCCACTATCGATGACTATCGATCTCCGTCGACATCCCCGGGTCGCAAGTCATATCCGATACCGCCTCTCTTGTATCCAATCCTACTCCCTCTCACTCCCACTCAATCGTCCCCGGCGGCTTTGAGGTCACGTCATAGACCACGCGGTTGACGCCCTTGACCTCGTTGATGATCCGCGTCGCCACCGTGCCGATAAACATGCCGTCGAACGGATAGAAATCCGCCGTCATGCCGTCGATCGAGGTGACGGCGCGCAGCGCCACGACGTAATCGTAGGTGCGGTAATCGCCCATGACGCCGACGGTGCGCACCGGCAACAACACCGCGAAGGCTTGCCAGATGTCGTCGTAGAGGCCGGCACGGCGGATTTCCTCGATGAAGATGTCGTCGGCAAGGCGCAGGATTTCGAGCCGCTCGCGCGTGATCTCGCCCGGGCAGCGGATGGCGAGCCCTGGGCCCGGAAACGGATGGCGGCCGACGAACGCATCGGGCAGGCCGAGTTCGCGGCCGAGCGCGCGCACCTCATCCTTGAACAATTCGCGGAGCGGCTCGACCAGCTTGAGGTTCATGCGATCGGGCAGTCCGCCGACATTGTGGTGCGATTTGATCGTCACCGACGGCCCGCCGGTAAACGACACGCTCTCGATCACGTCGGGGTAGAGCGTGCCCTGGGCCAGAAATTTTGCGCCGCCGATCTTCTTGGCTTCCGCGTCGAACACGTCGATGAACAACTTGCCGATGATCTTGCGCTTCTGCTCCGGATCGGTGACGCCGGTCAGCTCCTTGAGGAAAACGTCCCCGGCTTCGACGTGGATCAGCGGGATGTTGTAGTGATCGCGGAACAGCGCCACCACGCGTTCGGCTTCGCCGAGCCGCAAAAGACCGTGATCGACAAACACGCAGGTGAGCTGCTCCCCGATCGCCTCGTGGATCAGCACCGCGGCGACCGCTGAATCGACGCCGCCGGAAAGGCCGCAGATCACCTTGGCCTTGCCGACCTGTTTGCGTATTTTCTCAACCGCCTCGTCCTTGAAGGCGCGCATGGTCCAGTCGCCGGCGCAGCCTGCGATCTTCCGGACGAAATTGCGCAAGATCGCCGCACCGTGCGGGGTGTGGACGACCTCCAAATGAAACTGCGTGGCATAAAACTTCCGCGCGTCATCGGCGATCATGGCGATCGGTGCGTTCGATGACGTGCCGGTCACGGAAAACCCCGCCGGCAATTCGGTGACGCGGTCGCCGTGGCTCATCCATACCGGGTAGCGTTGGCCTACCTCCCAGACACCGTCGGTCAGCGCGGAAGCTCTGGTGAGCTCGACCTCGGCGCGGCCGAATTCGCGGTGATGGCCGGCTTCGACCCTGCCGCCGAGCTGATGCGCCATGGCCTGCTCGCCGTAGCAGATGCCGAGCACCGGGACGCCGGCCTGGTAAATTGCCATCGGCGCCAGCGGCGCGTCCTTGTCGAGCACGCCGGCCGGACCGCCGGACAGGATCACCCCCTTGGGCGCCATCTCGCGAAATGCCGCTTCGGCCTTCTGGTACGGCACGATCTCGCAATAGACACGCTCTTCGCGCACGCGCCGCGCGATCAGCTGCGTCACCTGCGAGCCGAAATCGACGATGAGAATTTTGTCGTGAGTCGCCATACCGGATTCTGCCCCCACTCTTCCCTCCCCGACTAGCGGGCGAGGGTTAGGGAGGTGGTCCTGTCGAGATTTTGCCATCAAAGTCATGAGTTGCGCCGCAGGAGGCTGACGAAAAAGCCGTCGGTGTCGGTCCGGCGCGGCGTCATCAGCAAGCCTTCGCCCGAGATAAGCGCCGCCTGGAGGAAAAGATAGGCGCGCTCGCCGAGCGTTTGCGCGACATCGGCGGGCTTTTCCACCGAAAAACCCGGCGTCCGGAGTACGAAATCTCGCACCTGCGCGCCGTTTTCATCGTCGAGCAACGAACAGGTCACATAAGCGATATGGCCGCCCGTCTTGGTCAACGCGGCGGCGCGATCGAGCAATGTCGCCTGCTCCTTGACGCGTTCCTCGAGCGCACCCGGCCGCACCCGCCATTTGGCATCGGGATTGCGCCGCCAAGTGCCGGTGCCCGTGCACGGCGCGTCGATCAGCACCAGGTCGGCGCGTCCCTTAAGGTCGCCGAGCATGTCGGCCTCACCGCGCGGGGTGCGCACCTGGATATTGCGCGCGCCGGCCCGCGCAATGCGCTCGTGGATCGGCAGCAATTGCCGCTTGTCGATGTCGGTCGCGTAGATCTGGCCGCGGTTGTCCATCGCGGCGGCGAGCGCCAATGTCTTGCCGCCGGCGCCGGCGGCAAGATCTATGACCTGCTGGCCGGGCTTGGCGCCGGCAAACAGCGCCGCGAGTTGCGAGCCCTCGTCCTGGACTTCGACTTCGCCTTTACGGAACGGCGGCTCGGCGTGGATCGCCGGGTTCTTGGCGTCGGCCCCAAGCCGAATGCGCAAGCCGACCGGCGACCATTGTGCCGCTTCGGCGTTCAGATGCGCGAACTTCGGCTGAATCTCCTCGCGCTCGGCCTTCAATGTGTTGACCCGCAGATCGAGCGGCGCGCGCGTCGCGAGCGCCGCTCCCTCGGCGGCGCGATCGTCGCCGAACACCTTGGCCAGATGCGGATCGAGCCAATCCGGATAATCGCCCGCGACCGGCGCAGGCGCTCCCGCGAAGGAGTCACCGCCCAGGTGCTTTTTCTCTGCTTCGCTCAGTGGCGCCGGGGCAAAGCGCGCGCCGCTGCACAACTCCTCAATCGACGCGACGTCGAGCCCGCGCTCGCGCCGCAGCATGCCGAGCAGCGCCGCGCGCGGCGTCCCTTCTCCCATCGACCAGCAGGATGACGCCTTGCGGCGCAGCGCGTCATAGACAAGGCCAGCGATCGCGGCGCGGTCGGACGAGCCGGCAAACCGATGCGACAGGCCCCAGTCCTTGAGCACATCCGCGGACGGCCGCCGCCGCAATTCGACCTCGGTGAAAACCTCGATGGCAGCCGACAGACGAGCTGCGGGCGTCATGCGTGCGCCTTTGGCGAGGCCGCGATCATGTCTTCGCAGCTCTTATGTCTTGGCGGGCCGCTTGAGCTTAACGGCACGCTCGGCCCCTGGCGCGTCGTGCCGCCGCAGATGCTTGCGCAGCTCCGCAATCGCTTCGGCGAGATCGTGGACATGAATTCCCTTCGGGCAGTTGCCGGCACGCACGCTCTTGAGCATGCGGCGCAGCAAATCATCGTCGTGCTCGTCGCGATACGGTTTAAGATCGAGATCCTTCGGCACCTTCTTCAGACGCTCATCGCCGACGCGTTTGACGTATTTCTGCATGAAACGGTCATAGACACGCCACTCGATGCCGGCGGCGCGCACGGCGGCCTCCTCGGCGCGGGTCGCGATCTGGTGGGCGTGCAGATAATGCAGTCCGAGCTGATCGATCAGCGTCTTTTCGACTTCTTCATGCAGGATCAGAAACCGGTCGGTCTCCACGGTGCGGCCGCGGAACTTGAACGATTCTGGCATGTGCCGGTCGATATAGATGATTTTTCCGTCAAGGCTATAGCCGGCGAGATAGGGAATGTCGTGCTTACGATCGAGCTTTTTGACGCGGCGCACGACGGCGTCGAGCGCGCGTTCCATCATCAGGCTGGAAACGTACCATTCCGGCAGCCGCAGCCGTTCGTGCGGAGCAGTCGGATGACAAAACTCGAGCGGCATGGCTTCACACCCAGGGGCTGGTCAAGATCACGACGATATAAATCACCCAGTTGAGGATCAGAGCAAACGCGGCGATGCCGTACAGCGAGCCACGAAAGCGCACGACGTTGCTGGTGGTGTGGACATAGGCGTGCAGCAGACGAAAGATCACGAATATCCACGCCAGAATGACGAATACGACACCGGCCTTGTGCGTCACGTAGGCCAGAATGGTCAGGACATAAAACAGCACAGGCAGTTCGAACTGATTGGAGAAGGAATAAGCCACCTGCAAGGTATGCTTCGACCAGTTCGGCTCGCGCAGCGCGATGTCATCGGGCCGCACGCCGCCCGATGTCATATCCCGGGTGCGCAGTGCGGCCATCCATCCCCACAGCACAAAGGTCAGGATGACTTCAACAAATAAAGGCAGCAGGATTGCTTGAAGCGACATGTCATTCACCCCCGCGCAATTTATATTTGTATCACTCTGCCGACCGCGCCGCCACACGGTGTCAGAGCTTGACGCTGATCGCGGTCTCGCCGTCCTCCGTGACCAGCGCGCTGCGCCAGGACTTGCCGTCGAACAGCGCTTTGCGCACCGCGTCCGGCGTCGAGCGATGGTTCAGATTGGCGGTGATGAGCGTGCCGCCGGTGCGAAGAAGTCCGCGCAGCGTCTTGTGCAGCGCCGGCGTCGGCGACTGGCCGTCGAAAAAGGCGACATCGTACCCCGGATCGAGCGTCGGCAGCACGCTGGCGAAGTCACCCTCGTGCACCGTGATGCGGTGATCCATCGCGGCCGCGGCGATGTTGTCGCGCGCCAGGAGCGCATGATCGGGATCGCGCTCGATGGTATCGACCGTGGCGTCGGGCGCGCCTGCCGCAAAGGACAGCGCGGTGTAGCCGAGCGCGGTGCCCAGTTCGAGGATGCGGCGCGCATCGGCGGCCGCCGCCAGCGCTCCGAGCAGCGGGCCGTTGTCATACGGATACGCTCCGCAGCCGTGTTGCGCGCGATGCGCATCGGTTGCCGTGCGGATCTTGGCAAATCGATCGATCGGGCCCGCAGCCATCGTACCGCCTAGGTTCGACTTAACTCAGGTTCGACTTCACTTAGGTTCGCCCTGGATAATTCGGACTCTCGCGCGTGATCGTCACGTCGTGAACATGGCTTTCACGCAACCCTGCCCCCGAGATACGCACGAACTCGGCCTTGGCGTGGAAATCGGCAAGAGTCTTGCCGCCCACATATCCCATCGCGGCGCGCAAACCCCCGGCCAGCTGGTGCAACACGTTGGCGACGGGTCCCTTGTAAGGCACCTGGCCTTCGATCCCTTCCGGCACGAGCTTGAGCGCGTCCTTGATTTCCTGTTGAAAATAGCGATCCGCCGAACCCCGCGCCATGGCGCTGACCGAACCCATGCCGCGATAGCTCTTGTAGGAGCGGCCCTGGTAGAGAAACACCTCGCCCGGTGTCTCGTCGGTTCCGGCCAACAGCGAGCCGATCATGACGCAGTCGGCGCCTGCGGCAATCGCCTTGGCGAGATCACCGGAAAATTTGATGCCGCCGTCGGCGATCACCGGCGTGTTGTGCTTTTGCGCCGCCTCGACCGCGTCCATGATCGCGGTGAGTTGCGGCACGCCGACTCCGGCCACGATCCGCGTTGTGCAGATCGAGCCCGGTCCAATGCCGACTTTGATGGCGTCAGCGCCGGCGTCGATAAGCGCCTTGGCGCCATCGGCGGTGGCGATATTGCCGGCCACGACCTGCACGGCGTTCGATTGCCGCTTGATCCGCGTCACGGCCTCAAGCACGCGCGACGAGTGGCCGTGAGCGGTATCGACAACGACAAGGTCGACGCCGGCGTCGATCAAGGCTTCGCTGCGCGCAAAGCCGGCCTCGCCAACGCTGGTGGCGGCCGCAACCCGCAGCCGGCCCTGCTCATCCTTGCAGGCGTTGGGATACGTGACTGCCTTCTCTATGTCTTTGACGGTGATCAGACCGACACAGCGATAATCGGCATCGACGACCAGAAGCTTCTCGATCCGGTTCTGATGCAACAGCCGCTTGGCTTCGTCCTGCCCGACGCCTTCGCGCACCGTGACCAGACGCTCCCTGGTCATCAGCTCCGAAACCTTTTGCCGCTTGTCAGTGGCAAAGCGCACGTCGCGGTTGGTCAGGATGCCAACGAGCTTCCCGGCACGGCCGCCGCCGCCGCCCTCGACCACGGGAATGCCGGAAATGTGGTACTCCTGCATCAACGCCAACGCATCGGCGAGCGAGGCGTCCGGCTGGATCGTGACCGGGTTGACCACCATCCCGGATTCGAACTTTTTCACCTGCCGCACCTGCGCGGCCTGTAGCGCCGGTTCGAGATTGCGGTGGATGACCCCGATGCCGCCGGCTTGCGCCATGGCAATGGCCATGTGGGCCTCTGTCACCGTGTCCATCGCCGAGGCGACGATCGGGATATTCAGCGGGACGGTCCTGGTAATGCGCGAGCGGATATCGACGTCGGACGGCAAAACGTCCGACAAGCCGGGCTTCAACAGCACATCGTCAAAGGTATATGCTTCGGGCGGAACGTCTTTCGCAGTCAATGCCATTGCCAACTCCGCGTGGCCCTGAAATGGCGGGCGGACGCCTAAGATGACGCCCTGGGTGACGCCTCAGTGACGAGCGGACACTACGTCCCTCGCCGACTCGGTGGCCCGCTTTTGGGTTGGCGGCGGTGGATAGCACGGCTTTGCCGCAATGGATAGGCCTAAAGGGCAGAAAGTGGAGGAAACATCGTGAAAACCAGTATGGATCGCCGTCAATTCGGGCTTGGCGCCTTGGCTGCGGGCACGACATTGGCAGGCGCGGGCGCACCACGTCCGGCGCGGGCAGCGCCGGTGCGCATTCGGGTCGGCTGGGTGGTGGTGCCGGCCTCGCTCGCCCCGCTGGTGCTGCAACAGAAGGAGTTGCTGACGCATTTCGGCAAATCGTACACGGCCGAGGCGATCCATTTCGAGGGCACGCCGCCGGTGATCACCGCGCTCGCGGCGGGCGAGGTCGACATCGGACCGCTGGCGTTCTCCTCGTTCGCGCTCGCCATCCAGAACGCCCACATGGATGATCTGCGTGTCATTTCCGACGAGATCCAGGATGGCGTGCCTGGCCACGGCACCAACGAGTTCATGGTGCTCAAGGACGGCCCGATCAAGAAGGTCGCCGATCTCAAGGGCAAGGTATTGGCCACCAACGCGATGGGCAGCGCGGTGGATATCTCGATGCGTGCCATGTGCAAGCGCAGCGGGCTCGAGGCAAACCGGGACTACACCATCATCGAGGCGCCCTTCCCGGCGATGCGCGCGATGCTGGCCGAAAAGAAGGCCGACCTGATCAGCGCCGTACCACCGTTCTCGCTCGATCCAAATTTGCGCGGCATCGCCAACACGCTGTTCACGGAGAAGGACGCGTTCGGCATCACGCAGTTGACGATGTGGACGGCGCGCACTGGTTTCATCCAGAACAATCGGGCCGCCCTGGTCGACTTTCTCGAAGACGTGGTGCGCGCGGTGCGCTGGTACACCGATCCGAAGAATCACGAGGCAGCTGTCGCCGCCGTCGCCCGCGTCAATAAGGCGCCACCGGCGCGCATGGATTGGGCCTTCGGGCCGCGCGACCAGTATCGCGACCCGAACGGCACGCCAAATCTCGCGGCGCTGCAGAGCAATCTGCAGCTGCAGAAGCAGGTCGGTCTGCTCAACACGGATATCGATGTCAAAAAATATTCCGACCTCAGCATGGTCCAGGAAGCAGCCAAACGGCTGGGTTGAGAATCGACGCGTGGGCGCAGAGGAAAGGCCGGCCATGCGCAACTTTGCCCCGTCGCGTCGGTGCCTCGCCTCCTTGCTGCCGCTTGCCGGCCTCGTCTTGCTGCTGGCCCAGGCGGCGCATGCGCAAGCCCCCTCTCCGCAAGACGCCGGCGACCAGAAACGCTGCACCGGCGAGTGGCGCGCGAATGTCGACGAGCGCATCGCCGCGTGTACAACGCTGATCAGTTCCGGCCACTATCAGACGATCAATCTCGCGAGTCTGCACGACAACCGCGGCACAGCTTTGCGTGCAAAGGGCGATGTCGATGGCGCGCTGAAGGATTTCAGCGAGGCGATCGGCATCGATCCGAAATCGGCGCGCGCTTACGCCAATCGCGGCGAGGCACGCTTTGCCGCGCACGATCTTGACGGCGCCATCGCCGACCTCGATCAGGCCATCACGCTCAACCCGAGCGACGTCTCAGCCTATATGACGCGCGGCAATGCCTACGATCAGAAAGGCGATCTCGATCAGGCGATCGACAGTTATGGCGGCGCCATCCGGCTGGCGCCGAATTACGCGCCTGCGCTTTTTACCCGCGCGCTGGCCTTGCGCCGCAAGGGCGAACTCGATCTCGCCATTGCCGACTACGACCGCACCATCAGGCTCGATCCGAAGGATGCCTCCGCCTACAACGATCGCGGCGTCGTCTGGTTCGTCAAGCGTGACTTCGACCACGCCATAGCCGACTACAATGCAGCGATCCGATTCGATCCCAATTTCTTCGTCGCCTACAACAATCGCGGCGACGCCTGGCGGAGCAAGGGCGACCTCGACCGTGCCGCCGCCGATTTCAACCGCGCCATCGCGCTGTCGCCGCAATTCGCGCTGGCCTACAGCAATCGCGGCCTGGTGGCCTACCAGAAGCGCGAATACAAGAGCGCCATCGCCGATTTCACCAAGGCCATCCAGCTCGATCCGAAGAATGCGCAGACCTTTCATCGCCGCGCCAATGCCTATGACGACAGCGGCGACCGAAGCGCGGCGCTTGCGGATTACGATATGGCGGCCCGGCTCGATCCCAGTGGCGGCGGTATTCTATACGATCGCGGCATTGCCGATGGCCGAAAGGGCGATGTCGATCGCGCCATTGCCGACCTGAGCGAAGCCATCCGGCTCTATCCGCAATTCGCGTATGCCCGTAACGCGCGCGGCGCCGCCTATTACGGGCAGCGGGATTTCGACCGTGCCATCGGCGACTTCGAGGCGGCCATCCAGCTCGATCCGAAGTTCGCGGACGCCTTCGTCAATCGCGGCAATGTCTTCAGCGCCAAGGGCGATACCGGGCGAGCCGTCGCCGACTATACCGCGGCGCTCGGCATCGATCCGAACGACGCCGCCGCCTACTACAATCGCGCGCTGGCGCGGCAGCGGCAGGGCGACATCGACAGCGCCATCGCCGATGGCGGCCGGGCGATCGCGCTGGATCCCACGCCAGCCGCCTACAACAATCGCGGCAGCGCGTTGCAGGCCAAGGGCGACTACGCCAAGGCCATCGCCGATTTTGACCGCGCCATTACGCTCGATCCGCAGGCCGCCGGCCCCTACATCAATCGCGGCAATACCAGACGCGCCACCCTCGATCTCGCCGGGGCTGTCGCCGACTATACGAAGGCCATCGCACTTTCGCCCGATTCGGCGCCCGCTTATTACAACCGCGCGTGGGCGCATTTTCTTAGCGGTGACAATGCTGCAGCTCTTGCCGATATCGATCGTGCCATTGCTCTTGACGCGAACGCGCCGAGCGCGTTTTTCACCCGCGGGCTTGTGCGCGAGCGCCTCGCCGACAAAAACGGCGCCGCAGCCGACTTTCGACACGCATCTGCGCTCGCACCCGCGTTCAAGCAGCCAGCCGAGGCCTTGCAGCGACTGCAAGCCGGATCCGCGACCGACCGCATAAACAGCAAATAAACGCAGAAACCGGATAGACCGCCGCAAATGCCCTTGGACCAGAACGGCCGCACCGCACCTTTGATCGTTGCTGTGTCGCTGTTCATGGAAAATATGGATTCGACCGTGATCGCGACCTCGCTGCCGGCGATCGCGCGCGACATCGGCACCAATCCGCTGGCGCTCCGGCTTGCCGTCACCTCCTATCTGCTGTCGCTCGCTATCTTCATCCCGGCGAGCGGCTGGACCGCCGACCGTTTCGGTGCGCGCAACGTGTTCCGGATCGCCATTGCGGTGTTCATCCTCGGTTCAATCGGCTGCGCGTTGTCACATTCGCTGACGGATTTCGTCGCCGCCCGCATTTTTCAGGGCATCGGCGGAGCGATGATGACACCGGTGGGTCGCCTGATCGTGGTGCGCTCAATCGACAAGAAGCTTTTGCTCAACGCCATGTCGCTCCTCACCATCCCGGCGCTGATCGGCCCGATCTGCGGCCCGCCGCTGGGCGGCTTCATCACCACTTACGCGACGTGGCACTGGATCTTCATCATCAACGTGCCGATCGGGCTCGTCGGTATCGCGCTGGCGACCCGCTTTATCCCGGACATCCGCGCCCAATACCCCTACCCGTTCGATCTCGTCGGCTTCATTCTGTCCGGTGTTGCGATCGGTGGACTGTCTTTCGGCTTGTCGATGATGGGGCTCGCCTACTTGCCGAATGGCGTGGTCGCCGCGCTGATCGGCGTCGGCGCCGTGTCGGGGGCCGCCTACGTGTTCTACGCCTTGCGCGCACCGGCGCCGATCCTTGATTTGCGGCTGCTCCGCCGGCCGACATTTCGCGCCAGCATATTTGGCGGCTTCATGTTCCGGCTCGGCGTCGGCGCGCTGCCGTTTTTGTTGCCGCTTCTGCTGCAGCTCGGCTTCGGGCTGTCGCCGTTCCAGTCCGGGCTGATCACGTTCACCAGCGCGCTCGGCTCGATGTTCATGAAGGCCGCCGCGACCACGATCCTGAAATACTTCGGCTATCGCAACGTGCTGCTCTACAACAGCGTGATCAGCGCGGTATTCATCGGCGCCTGCGCGACCTTCGTCCACGGCATGCCGTTTGCGGCGATGATCGCCATCCTTCTGGTCGGCGGCTTTTTCCGTTCGCTGCAATTCACCAGCGTCAACACCATCGCCTATGCGGAGATCGACGCGCCGGTGATGAGCCGTGCAACCTCCATGGTCGCCGCCTTTCAGCAATTGTCGCTGTCGACCGGCGTCGCGATCGGCGCGCTCGTGGTCGAGCTGACGCTGCGGCTCAGACACAGCACCGCGATGAGCGTCACCGATTTTCCGCCGGCATTCCTCGCGATCAGCCTGCTCTCCGCGGCCGCAGCGCTGATTTTCATGCAGCTCCCGACGGATGCCGGGGCGGAGCTGTCGGGGCGGCAGCTTGTGCGGCAGACGCAGACCGATAAACTCGCCTAGCCCATTTGGCTTCAATGCGGGCTGCTGAGCCGCCGGTGATAAGATAAGCCATATCGCACTTTGAGGAAGACGGTCGAGGCCCGCCCTCGCGTTCAGGTCGGACGAGCATGGCGAACCCGGATTTCGAGAACGCACCTTCGCTGCGCCGTCAAACCGATCGGCTCAAGGTCTTCATTTCTTATTCACGTCACGACTCCCGCCTGGCCGCCGAAATCGTTGGCGGACTTGAGTTTGACGGCGGCTTCGAGTCGCTGATCGACAGCCATTCAATCGAAGAGGGCGAGGAATGGAAGGCTCGCATTTCGGCACTCATCGCCGAATGCGGCACCTTCATTGTTGTCCTGTCGGCGAACTGGGCGGCCTCGTCAATCTGCCAGTGGGAGCTTGAGGAGGCCTGTCGCCATAACAAGCGCATCGTGCCGGTGCAGGCAACGTCGCTCTCCGGCGTTACCATCCCGCAGCGCCTTGCGGCGATAAACTACGTGCGCTTCGACCAGAACGCCGATGGCAGCCCGCGCCTTTTCATGGACGGCATGTCGGCGCTGCGCCGCGCTTTGATCACCGATCTCGGTTGGGTGCGCGAGCACGCCCGGCTGCTGTCGAAAGCTGCCGAGTGGGATTCCGCCGGCCGGGTTTCGAACCGTATGCTGTTGGGACCCGATATCACGGCGGCGAAGCACTGGCTCGATTCCTGTCCATCCGGCGCGCCACTGCCGACCGAACTGCATCGTGACTACATCGCCGCCAGCCAGCAGGCGGAGGCGCAACGCCTGAGCGTGGAGCGTCAGCGGGCGGAGGAACTAAAACGCGCTTTTCATCGCACTCTCATGGCCCTGGTGGTCGCGATTATCGCGGGTATCGGCGCGGCCGGCGCCGGCATCTATGCGTATGTTAAAGAGCTTGACGCCGAGCACGCGGAGGTGCGCGCCGCTGATGAGCGTGACGCGGCGCTGTTGGTGCAGTCGCGCCACCTGAACGACATCGCGGCGCAGCAGATCGAGGCCGGCGACGCCGATACTGCCCTGCTACTGTCGCTCGCAGGGCTACCCATTCCGGGATCGCCTGGCACGACCTCCCGGCCCTATCTCCCGGAACTCGAGGGCCGGCTCTACGAGAGCCTTTTCGCCGACAGGGAGCGGCTGCTGCTCGCCAGCGATGGGAAGCCGTTTCTGAGTGCTGTCTTCAGCAAAAATGGCGCGCTCGTCGCGACCGGTTCGGAGGACCAGTCCGTGCGTGTCTGGGATGCCAATACCGGCAGCGAGCAACTGCGCGTCAAATGTGAGGCCGGACCGGCAAACAGCGTCACCTTCACTCCCGATGACGCACGCCTCATCTTCGCCTGCGGCAGCAAAGCCGAGGTTGTCGACGCACGGACAGGCAAGTCGTTGTTTGAGCTCGCGGGCCATACCGACGAGGTCTCGAGCGTCGCCGTTAGCGCCGACGGTTCACGCATCGTCACCGGATCGGACGATCATACCGCCCGGGTCTGGGACGCCGCGAGCGGAGCGCTGGTTGCTGTGCTCGCAGGGCATACCGGACCTGTATCGGGCGTGGCCATCAGCGCCGACGGCGGCCTTGCGGTCACCGCATCCGCGGACGCGACGGCGATTATCTGGAATGTCAAAGCGCCGGCGACGCCGCGAGCCGTGCTCAACACGCACGCTCTCGCCCTGTCCGCCGTCGCGCTCAGCGCCGACGGTAAGCTGATCGTCACCGCGTCCGCCGACAAGTCGATCCGAGCTTGGGAGACGGCGACAGCGAAGCCAGCCGGCGCCGTAATAAATGTCGACCAGGCGGTGACTGCCGTTGCGGTGTCCGCCGACGGTAAGCGCATCGTCTCCGGCCAGCCGGACGGCTCGTTGAAGATCTGGGACGCCGCGACGGGCGCCGCCTCGGGCACGTTTCGCGGTCACGTCGGTGCCATTACGCAAGTCGCGTTCAGCGGTGATGGCCGATACGTGATGTCGAGTTCCAAGGACGGCACCGCGCGGATCTGGGATCTGGCATCGCCGATCGACACGCCGGCCGGAAACGGACGAGGCAAAGCCGTGACATCGATCGGCATCACAGCGGACGGAACACGGTTCGTCACGACCGGCCCCGACAAACGGGCCCGCGTCTGGCGCGCAGGGAGCCAGACGGCGCCGATGGTTCTTGGCGACCAGGCA
>DASZWK010000249.1:0-2446 GCA_035546235.1 Xanthobacteraceae bacterium
GCCCGACATCGTGCAGCGCACCAGGATCGAGCAGAAGGGCAAGACGCTGACGCTGGTCCTGCCGCAGGATCTGGCGCCGCTCGGCGGTGCGCGCGTGATGCGTCGCCTCGGCCAGCTCGCCAAGCTCGCCGGACTTGAGGCGTCGATCGCGGTAGCCGGCTAACGATGTTTCCGCTTGTCCGAAGGGTCGTCGTCATTGTCGACGACGCCGAAGTCTTTTGATTTGGAGCCGCCCTTTGCAGCCAGAAAACCTTCGGCGGCGAGCCCGCGCTTGAGCAGTTCGCGCACCGCCGAAGCGCGGCTTGGCATGCGCTTGTCAAACCGCCAGCTGTCCACCGCCTCGAGTTCTTCAGCCGTCAGCATGATCTGCAGTCGTTCGCCGCGGCTCAGTTCACCCATCAACGTGCTCCTGCCCCAACTGTCCTATACGGAACTGGCTCAATCAGCGTCAAGCACGGCAATGACGTGTGTTACTCATTTTACGCACAACGCGGCTCAACTGCCTTAAGTGCACAACCCGGTCTACGCACATTTGCAGAGGAAGACGACTTCGGCACAATCAACCAACTATAACTTTCTTGCCAGGCGCCAATTCGGCGTTCATCCTAATGCTTCGGGGCAAGAGCGAAGCGTATGCTGATCGAGACACGCAACCCCGACGGACCCCAACCGGATTTCGATGGAGCCGCGGAGGCAAACCATCGCATCGCGAACCACCTGGCGATCCTCGCCGGCATGGTGCGGCTGCAATCGCAACGTCTGAAGCAGCTCAGCCAGCCCATTCATCCGGCTGAGGCGGCCATGTCGCTGGCGGACATCGGGGCCAGACTCGAGACCATAGCCGAGCTGCACAAGGCTCTGGCGCGCCTGCCGCATGATGAGACGGTCGTGCTGGACTCCTACCTGCGCGACGTCGTCGCCAACGTGGTCAACTCGCTTTCCGGCGCGGCGCAAACGAAACTCGAGCTCAACATAGATGCCGCGTGCCGCTTTGGCTCGAAGCGCACGCTCAACATTGCGCTGATCGCATGCGAGGTCGTCACCAATTCCATGAAATACGCCCATCCCTCGGGAGTGAGCGGCCGCCTGGCGGTCACCTGCAATTGCGCTGGCGCCGACCTCATCCTGCAGATCGAGGACGACGGCGTCGGCTTGCCGGAGGGGGTCGATCCACAAACCAGCGGCAACGTCGGTTTCAAGGTCATTCGCGCGCTGGCGGCCGACCTCGGCGCGCAGATCAGCTTCCACAGCGACGAACTCGGCGTGACATTCAGGCTTGTGATGCCCAAGGCGGGGATCGCCGCGCCGGCACAGAATAACGGCGTCGCCGCTTCTCGCAGCGGCTGAAGCGCAGGTCGGCTACTTCTCGATTGCGACGACGTGGTTCTGCTTTACTGCGAGCGCGATCTCGCCGTGCTTCAGCTTCAGCGCGGTTTCGCCGAACAGGTCGCGCCGCCAGCCGGTCATTGCCGGCACGTCGGCCTTGTCGTCGCCGGCGATGGCTTCGAGATCGTCAACGGTGGCGATGATCTTGGAGGCGACGCCGTGACTCTCGCTGATCATCTTGAGCAGCACCTTGAGCAGATCGACCGCGGCGCCGTTACCGTTCGACAGCGGCTTGTGCTTGGGCACCTTGGGGAGCTGGTCCTTGGGGGTCTCGAGCGCCTTGCGCACGGTGGCCACGATATCTTCGGCCGTGCGCGAACGCTCGAAACCGCGCGGCGTCGTGCGGAGCTGGCCCAGAGCTGCGGCCGTAGTCGGCTGCTGCGCAGCGATTTCGTAGATGGCGTCGTCCTTGAGCACGCGGCCGCGCGGAACGTCGCGGGCCTGCGCCTCGCGCTCGCGCCACGCGGCGACGGCCTGCAGCACGGCGAGCTCGGTCGGCTTGCGCACCCTGAGCTTCAGCCGCTTCCACGCGTGCTCCGGCTCCGCCTGGTAGGTCTCCGGCGAAGTCAGCACCTCCATCTCCTCGCGCACCCACTCGGTGCGGTTCTGCTCCGCAAGCTGCTGGGCGAGCGAGGCATAGACGTCGCGAAGGTGCGTCACATCGGCAAGCGCGTACTCGACCTGCTTGTCGGAAAGCGGGCGCCGCGCCCAGTCGGTGAAGCGGGAACTCTTGTCTATCCGCGCGCCGGTCAGCCGGTGGACGAGCTGGTCGTAGCTGATGGAATCGCCGAAGCCGCACACCATGGCGGCGACCTGGGTGTCGAAAACCGGGTGCGGGATCAGTCCGCCGAGGTGGAAGACGATCTCGATGTCCTGCCGCGCGGCATGAAAGACTTTGATGACTTTCTCATTCTTCATAAGCTTGAAGAATGAATCGAGGGAAAGTTCGGGCGCCGTGGCGTCGATGATCACCGCCTCTTCGGGACTGGCCAGCTGGATGACGCAAAGCTTTGGCCAATAGGTCGTTTCCCGCATGAATTCGGTATCGACGGTCACCGCC
>DASZWK010000250.1:0-14428 GCA_035546235.1 Xanthobacteraceae bacterium
CAGTGTTTCAGGGACGCTCTGTTCGGCCGGCAAGTCAAGCTGAAGTTGGGCGATTCCACCGGATTTGCCTGCGACGCCGGTTCTCCAGCCGCCGCGCAGCCGCCGCCCCGGTGTTGCGCTGGGTCGGTTATGCCGACACGACGGCGATGCTTTACAACCCACAAGCGCCCGGCAGCAACGCCGGCCGGGCGTGCGTCTGACGGGAAGCGAAATTCATGACACCAAGAAGCGTGGCGCCAAGAAGCAAAGCCAAATCGCGTGCGCGAGGCAAGATCGACGCCGTCGTTACCGAGATCGTGCGTAACGGCGTGATCGCGGTGACCGAGGAAATGAAAACCAATCTCATGCGCACCGCCTACAACATCATCATCTATGAGGCGCTCGATTTCACGACCGGCCTGTTCACTCCCGAGGGCGAGACGGTCTCGATCGGTATCGGGTTGCCGATGTTCATTCGCGGCATGGCGGAAACCGTGAAGGCGAAAATTCGACATTTCGGGCGCAAAGCCATGCGACCCGGCGACATCTACGTCACCAACGATTCCTACCTGACCGGCAGCCACCTCAACCACGTCACCTTGACGTTGCCGATTTTTCACAAGGGGATCCTGGTCGGCTTCTCGTGCTGCATGGCGCATTGGCTCGACATCGGCGGCACGCTTGGCGGCATCACGACCGATATCTTCTCGGAAGGCCTGCAAATCCCGATCCTGAAACTGCACGATCGCGGCGTGCCGAACGAAACGCTGATCGACGTCATCAGGATGAACATGCGGCTGCCGAGCCGGGCGATGGGTGATCTGCGTGCGCAGATCACCGCGGTGAAGACCGGCGAGCGGCGCTTCCTCGAACTCGTCGAGCGCTACGGACGCGACCAGGTCTTAAGCGCCATCAAGGCCATCATGGATCACTCGGAGACCATGGCGCGGGCGCGCACCAAGTCGATTCCGGACGGCGTCTACGAGGCCGAGTCGTACATGGACGACGACGGCATCGAAGTCGGCAAGAAAGTGCCGATCAAGGTCCGCGTCGTCGTCAAGGGCGAAGAGATGACGGTCGATCTCACCGGCGTCTCGCGCCAGGTTCGCGGCTCGTTCAATTCCGGCATCACCACCGGCTATGCGTGCTCGCAGGTCGCCTACAAGTGTCTCACCTCGCCGACCGATTATCCGATCAACGACGGCTCGTTTCGCAGTCTCAAGGCCATTGTGCCGCCGGGCCGCGTGGTGAGCGCCGTGCGGCCGGCGCCGATGCGCTGGTGGATGACGTATCCGATGACCATCGTCGACACGGTGTTCAAGGCGCTCGCGCCGGTCATTCCGGACCGGGTGATCGCCGGCCACCACGCCGATCTGGTGATTGCCGCGACGCACGGCATCAACACCAAGACCTCGGAATTTTTCCTCGCCAATTTTGGTCCGCTCGGCGGCGGCTGGGGTGCCAAGCGCAGCGAAGACGGCGTGTCGGCGACCGTTTGCATCAATGACGGCGACACGCACAACTCGCCGAGCGAGCAATCGGAAGTGAAGTTTCCGCTCGTGGTCGAACGTTATTCGCTGATCACCGATTCCGGCGGCGCCGGCCGTTATCGCGGTGGTCTCGGTCTCGAGCGCGTCGTGCGTGCGCGCGTGCCCATGACCTTTAACAGCCACGTCGAACGTGCGCATTGCAAGCCGTGGGGCCTGGAGGGCGGCGGCGAGGCGACCGGCAATGAAGTCGCGGTGCGCACCGGCAGCAAGTGGAAAACCGATTTTCCCAACGCCAAGGTCCTGGTGGCGTATCTGGAGCCGGGCGATGCGTTTCGCATGCGCTCCGGCGGCGGCGGCGGTTATGGCGCACCGTTCGAGCGGCCGGTCGCCGCGGTCGAGGAAGACGCCCGACAGGGCTACATCTCGGTGGCGGCCGCCAAGGATTGCTATGGGGTCGTCCTCGACCCCGAGACCTTCGCGGCCGATATGGCGGCAACCGAACGACTGCGGGCTTCGATGCGACGCGCTCTTTCACCCTCGGCCGCCTGAGGCTGCCGCGAGGCCGTCACGGGGACGGCGCCAGTTCAAATTCCGCACCGCACAACGCGCACGGCTGGGGCTTCTTGAAGCCGTTGTTATGGAACGCCATATTAGCCACGCCGCACGGGCGATCCGTGCGGCGATAGGGTGCCGCAAGGGCCCACAAAGTCGCTTAATAAGGACTTTGAAACCATGTCCAGGGTTTCGTCGCTGTCGAGTCCCTTCCTGCTTGGTTTTGATGAGATCGAGCGTGTGCTCGATCGCGTCGGGAAAGCCGCCGACGGCTATCCTCCTTATAACATCGAGCGAATTGCTCGCGACGGGAACAGTCCCGAGCGGTTGCGAATTACCTTGGCGGTGGCGGGATTCACCCGCGACCAGCTCGATGTTTCGATAGAGGAGAGTCAGCTCGTTATTCGTGGTCGCCAGCAGGACGACAAGAGTCGGCAATACATCCATCGCGGCATTGCCGCGCGTCAATTCCAGCGTATCTTCGTGCTGGCGGACGGCATGGAAGTGTTGGGTGCGGACTTGAAGAACGGATTGCTCTCGATCGATCTGGCGCGCCCGCAACCCGAGCGCCTTGTTAAATCGATTGCAATCAATGAGTGCGATTAATGAAACCGAGCAGGACTCGACGTAGTCGAAAAATGAGGAGTCGAGGGCCCATGACCAACGAAATGAACCGTATATCGGCGAATTTCGAGGCAGTCTCCCCGGAAGCGCTCGCCCATATGGGCGACGGAGAGATCGCGTACGTGAAAGCGATCCGGTCTGAGGACGTTCCAGCGCTGTTCCCCCAGGCGCCGGAGATCGCACCTGGGCTGAAGCTTTTTGCACTGCACGCCGCCGACGGCACGCCGATTATGCTGACTGACAGCCGCGAGGCGGCCATCGCCAATGCGTGGAGCCAGGAACTGGAAATGGTCAGCGTCCACTGAACTGGACGACGAGAGAGGTTTCAAAGGCCGGCGCACGTCGCTGGCCTTTTGCTTTCTGATCGTGGAATTTTAATTCGCGTTACGCCGCGGACGCGGACGGCATCGCCAACACAGCATACAGCGCTTCGGCGTCGTGCGAGGCACGCAGCTTGTGCGCAACGGCCGGGTCGCGCAACAATCGTGCAACCCGCGCCAGCGCCTTGAGGTGATCGGCACCCGCGCCTTCCGGCGCCAGCAACAGAAAAATCAGATCGACCGGCTGGCCGTCGAGCGCCTCGAAATCGACCGGGCGATCGAGACGTGCGAACAGTCCGAACAGCCGTGTCAGGTTCGGCATCTTGCCGTGCGGAATCGCGATGCCGTTGCCGACCGCCGTGGAGCCGAGTTTTTCGCGCTGCATCAGGATATCGAAGATTGCGCGCTCATTTTGTCCGGTGAGCACGGCGGCGCGCGCCGCAAGCTCGTGCAGCACCTGCTTCTTGCTGTTGACCTTGAGCGCCGGGAGAATCGCGTTCGACGCAACGAGATCGATAAGAGGCATGAAGGGAACCTGAAAGCGGGAAGGCCGCACCAGCGGCTTTCGCCTTGTCGCCTATCTGGCTGAGATCGGTTGGTTCTTGGCTACTTGCATCGGCATGATCTTTCTGAGAATCCGCGCCCGCGCTCGGCGATCATGCTCCAAAGGCGGCGGACCATAGGGACCGGCCGCGGCCACGTCAATGGGCATTGCCGGACCCCGGCGGTCGCGGATCGATCCAGCCAAAATGGCCATCGCGGCGCCTGTAGACCACGTTGATGCCGCCATGGGCGGCATGCCGAAATACCACAACAGGGGCCCCGGTCATGTCGAGTTCCGTTACCGCGTCGCTGACGGACAACAGTTTCAACACCGTTGTTGACTCGGCGATGATGGCTGGCGTGAAGCCGTCCCTATCCGCGCCGCTTTCGTCGTCGGGCGGTGCCTCAATGACGTAGCTTGCCGCGTCGACCGTGTCGCGGCCGTCGAGCCGTTCCGGACGATGATCCTTCAGCCGGCGATGATAGCGGCGCAGCCGTTTCTCGATTCGAGTCGCTGCCTGGTCGGCGCTGGTGTAGGCGTCGGCCGCCATACCCTCGGCATGCAGAGTGATTTTCGAGTCGAGATGGACGGCGCATTCGGTGCGGAAACCGAACCCTTCCCGCTCGAGCGTGACGTGTCCGGAATAGCCGCCGTCGAAATATTTTCCCATGGCCTCGGCGATGCGCTCGCTCACGCGATCGCGCAACGCGTCACCCACGTCGAGGTTCTTTCCCGAGACGCGAAATGTCATGCCAACCTCCGACGCACAGCATTCTGTTGCTTGACTCGAGCTAGGTATTGCCAGGGACGGAGTCAACGCGGTGCGCCTGCGTAAGGTCCCTTGGGTGCTCAAAAGGTCAGGAGACGGCGGCAACCTGTTTTTCCCGCCGCCGCTGCACGGAGGAGGGGATGCGCATGGCTTCGCGGTATTTTGCCACCGTTCTCCGCGCAATGTCGATTCCGGCCTCGCGAAGCTTGTCGACGATCGTATCGTCGGACAACACGTCGGTGGCGTTCTCGCCGTCGATCAATTGTTTGATGCGATGGCGGACCGCTTCGGCTGAGTGCGCCTCGCCGCCGTGTGCAGCCGCGATTGCCGATGTAAAAAAGTATTTCAACTCGAAAATGCCCCGGGTGGTCGCCATGTATTTGTTGGCGGTAACCCGCGACACCGTCGACTCGTGCATGCCGATCGCTTCGGCGACCGTTTTCAGATTGAGCGGGCGAAGATGTTCGACGCCGTGCGCGAAGAACGCGTCTTGCTGCCTGACGATTTCGTTCGAAACCTTTAGAATGGTGCGGGCGCGCTGGTCGAGTGCGCGGACCAGCCACGTGGCGCTCTGCAGACACTCGGCCAGATAGGATTTTTCGTTGGCGCGGCGCGTGCCGGCCGAAACCTCCGCGTAATATCTCTGGTTGACGAGCACTTTGGGCAGCGTGTCGGCGTTGAGTTCGACAAGCCAGGCGCCGTCGGGCGTCGGGCGCACGAATACGTCCGGCACGATCGGATGAACCGGCGCCGAACCAAAGGCGAGCCCCGGCTTCGGATTGAGCTTGCGGATTTCCGCAATCATGTCGGCCAGATCTTCGTCGCCGACGCCGCATATCTTTTTCAGGGCGGCAAACTCGCGCCGCGCCAGGAGATCGAGCCGCGCGACCAGCGCCTGCATGGCGGGATCGTAGCGATCGAGTTCGCGAAGCTGAATCGCCAGGCATTCGGCAAGGTCGCGCGCGAACACGCCCGGCGGGTCGAAGGTTTGCAGGATGCCGAGCACCGCCTCGACTTCGGCAGTGCCGGTGCCGAGCTTCTCGGCCGCAGCAACGAGATCGCCGGCGAGATAGCCTGCTTCGTCGACCAGATCGATAAGATATTGTCCGATCATGCGCCGCGCAGGATCGGAAATCGCGAGCGCAAGTTGCTCGCGCAACCCGTCCGCCAGAGTGGTCTCGGCGGAGACAAAAGATTCGAGATTATAATCGCCGTCCTCGCGGCCACCCGACCCGACGCCGGCCCAGTCCGAATATCCACCGGGCAGGTCGACGTTGCTGCGCGCGCGGACCGGTTCGGAGTCCTCCCCCGCGGCGTCGTCGAGCGGAGAGCGTGGCCGGTCGTCATTGGGATGGTCGGCGGGATGGTCGGCCACAGTGGCGCCTTCGGCCCAGGCCTCGCCATCCATGGCGCGCGTATGGTCTGGCTCCGGGGCGGCCGCCGCCGCTTCGGACGGGGCTTCCGCATCGCTGCCGCGATCCAGCAGCGGGTTGCGTTCGAGTTCCGCCTCCACGTAGGAGACAAGGTCAAGATTGGACAGCTGCAGCAGCTTGATGGCCTGCATCAGCTGCGGCGTCATCACCAGCGCCTGGCTCTGCCGAAGCTGTAGCCGTTGGGAGAGAGCCATGGGTGACTAAATTGGTCCGATTCTTGCTTGTCTACCCCTTGTACAGCAGGTCTCAGGGCCTGTCGTCAATCGTTTTCGAGTAGGCTTAAAGGCGGAATTCCTCGCCCAAATAGAGCCGGCGCACCTCTGGATTATTGACGATGTCGTCGGGGCGGCCCTCCATCAGCACTTCGCCTGAATAAATAATGTAGGCGCGATCGGTGAGGCCGAGCGTCTCGCGGACATTGTGATCGGTGATAAGCACGCCGATGCCGCGATTGGTCAGATGCCGGACCAGGGCTTGGATGTCGCCAACCGCAATCGGATCGATGCCCGCAAACGGCTCGTCGAGCAGCATGTAATTTGGTCGCGTCGCAAGCGAGCGGGCGATTTCAACGCGCCGGCGCTCGCCGCCGGAGAGCGCAATCGAGGGGGTCTTGCGGAGCCGCGTGATGTTGAACTCTTCAAGGAGCGCATCGAGATCGCGTTCGCGCCGCTTGGCGTCAGGCTCGACGACTTCGAGCACCGCGCGAATATTCTGCTCCACATTGAGGCCGCGGAAGATCGATGCCTCCTGTGGCAGGTAGCCGATGCCGAGGCGGGCCCGCTGATACATCGGCAGCTTGGTGACGTCGTGGCCGTCGAGTTCGATGCGCCCCTGGTCCGCCGTGATCAGGCCGGTGATCATATAGAACACCGTCGTTTTGCCGGCCCCGTTCGGACCCAGCAGGCCCACGGCCTCGCCTTTGCGAAGGTAAAGACTGACCTTTTTGACCACCTTGCGACCGACGAAACTCTTTTCCACGCCGTGGACGGACAATACGCCCTGTCGCGCGGCGGGCACCGAGCCACTGCCTTCGCCGCGCCGGATCGGTCGAGTGACCGGCCGTGGTTCGCTGCGGTCGACCGGCGGCGGTTCCTGCCGGTTGTCGCGCTCGCTGCGGTCTCTGGGCTCCTGACGATCCTGTTGCGGCGGCCGTTGCGCGGGCTTGCGGTTTTTTTTCGATCTGACCGGCACACTCGCAATGTCGACATAGGCGGCACTGATGACGCCGCCCATCGAGGCAAGTCCGATGGCCTCGCCGTCGGGGACGAGGTTGCGATGCGCCGGCGCCGCGCGGCGGCGGAAATATGAGAAGATGTTCAACACGCCGATCTCAGCCAGCTTTGCGTGCGCCCTGGTTCACCTGATCGAGGTGGGAAAAATTGACGGAGTACGGTCCGGGCACTCTTGTACGATACGGCGAAGCTCCGACAAAGCGGGTCACCGTTTCTGGCTCGCACCGGGGCCGATCGTCATGAAATTGCCCTGGCCGCCTTTGTTGTCTTTGCTCGGGATGATCAGCGCGCGCACGCGCCCATCCGTAACGCCGGGTGCGGCTTCGACGTGCGCGTTTCCGGTGACGGTGTTCACGACGACGCGGCCGCCGTGAATAACGTTCTGGCCCTGCGTCACCACCACGCTGCCGGTCAGCGTAATTGTCTTTGCTATCACATCGTAGACGCCGAGGTCGCCGCTCGCGCTCTGATCCTTGGTCAGCACGGTCACATCGCCGCGCGCTTCGATGCGGCGAATGCTCTGGGCATCGGGCGGCGCGTCGGAAGTGGTTTTGGTCTGGGTTTTGGCGGTGACCACTGGCTTCTCGCCGATGCCGAGTTCCTGACCGTAGAACACCACCAGCTTCTTGCAGGTCATCGTGGTGTCGCCCTGCACCACCTTCACGTTGCCCGAGAACGTCGCCTGTTTGTTCTTGTCGTGGACTTCCAGCGATTTGGCGTCGATCTGGATGGGCTGATCGTTGCCCTGTTGTTGGCCCGGCAGGGCGGGGCGCGGCCCCTGAGCCATAGCCGTTGTCGCGGCAAAAGCCATGGCCGCCGCCGCGGCGAACACCATCGCCGCCGTCAGTGTGGCGATCCGACGTCCATGCTTCATTGCCGAGCCGCTTTCATCTGTTGCTTGCCGGACTGCAGCACCAAGGTCACGTCGGTAAAGCGGAGCGTTTCCCCCTTGTCGACAATCTCCAGATGCTTTGCATTGAGATCGCCGTCGAGCAGCTTGACCCAGACCGGCGTGTCGGAAACCACGTTGCCCTTGCTGACGTCGACCGTCGCTTGGCTCAGCCGTGCCTCGTAGCCGGTGGAGGACACCAGGTGAATGTTGTCCTTCAGGTCCAGCATCTCGGTCTTCATATTGTAGTGACCGGTATCGGCCCACAGATGCACCGTGCTCTTGTCGGCCATCGCGATTTTGGCGTGGATCTGTTGCAATTCGACAAAGTCGGGCTTGGTGATGTCCTGCTGGGCGGCGGCGGCGGTGAATTCATAGGGACGTTGATCGCTGGTGTAACCGGTGAGCCGGGGCGCCTGCATCGTGATCTTGGTGCCCCTGATCACCAGATTGCCAATCTCTCCCGGCAGCCGAAGCCCGCCGGTCGGCCAATAATTGTCGACCGCGACCGCCAGCAGCACGAGGCTCACGGCGGCGATCAGGGTCGCGCGCATCCAGCGCACATGCCGGCTGTGGCGCAGCGCGCGTCGGTAGGTCCGCTCGTGGTTGCCGCTGCGCGAACGTGCCGGATAGCCGGCCCCCCGCTCCGCCTCGGCGAAGGAGATGGTCGTCAAGCGATTGTCCCCTCGGCCGATGCCCCGATTCGGCCCGTGCCGCCATTCTACGGTTCTCCGGCCGAATAGTCGCCTGGGAATGTGGCCCGGGCAGGGCCACCCGGATCGGGCCGCGGCCAGTGTTAACGGCTTGGCTTTTCGGCCAAATTGGCCCGGAACGGCGACGCTTACGAATGAGCGAAAATGTCTTCCTCGGCGAAACCCGCCAGATCGAGCCGCACCCGGTCCGGCAGGAAGCGGAAGCAGGCCGCGGCCAGCTTGTCGCGGCCCTCGCGCGCCAGCATCACATCGAGTTTTTCCCTGAGCGCGTGCAGATAGAGCACGTCGCTCGCCGCGTAGGATACTTGCGCATCGGTCAGCGCGGCTGCGCCCCAATCGGACGATTGCTGCTGCTTGGAGAGGTCATGTCCCAGGATCTCGCGGACCAGATCCTTCAGCCCATGTTTGTCCGTATAGGTGCGGGTCAGCCGCGAGGCAATCTTGGTGCAATAAACCGGCTCCGGCATCACGCCCAGGTTCTTTTGCAGCATGCCGAGATCGAATCGCGCGAAATGGAAAATCTTGAGCACGTTGCCGTCGGTGAGAAGACGTCTCAGATTGGGCGCGTCGGGCGTCTGTGCCGCGATCTGCACCACATCCGCCGAGCCGTCGCCGGGCGAAAGCTGCACCAGGCAAAGTCGGTCCCGCGTCAGGCTCAGCCCCATCGTCTCGGTGTCGATGGCGATCGATTGGACGGAGGCGTAGTGCGCCAAATTCGGCAGATCGCCGCGATGGATGCGAATGGTCATGCGGTCCCTGAATATCGTAACCGAAATGGCAGGTCAAAAACGCCAAAACATGGTATTCAGCGCACTCCGGCGGTTCCCTTGACGGAGGACCGCCTCAACGGGGGCCGCCTCATGGCTCGTCGCATTCGCACTGCACCGGTCCGCACGGCCCGTCATGCGATTGCTGCCGCCTTGCTGTTTGCCGTGCCCGCTTCCGGTGCAGTTGCACAGACGTTGTCCGACCCCGCGCCGCCAACCAAATGGTCGCCGCCGTCGAAGGCGGCAAAGTCGCAGGCCGCCCACGTCAAGGCGTGCAGCGCCTTCGGACCCGGTTTCGTCAACGTCCCGGGTACCGATGCGTGCGTCAAGATTGGCGGATGGGTGACAGTCGAAGGTTCGGCGCGGCGCTGAACGTTCGATCGCTTATCGGGCGATCGTGCCGGCGATCTTTGTTCGTGGCCATGGTGCCCAGGAGAGGACTCGAACCTCCACGGTGTTACCCGCTAGTACCTGAAACTAGTGCGTCTACCAATTCCGCCACCTGGGCAGTATGCGGATAGGTACGGAGCAGCTTTATCCTTGTCAATGTAAGGAACTTAGCCCCTATACAGCGTCAAAGCGTTGCTGTATTCCGCCGCCGATGACCGTAAAAAACAAGGCTGAAACGCTCGTCACCGTATTTGGCGGCTCGGGATTCTTGGGCCGTCACGTGGTGCGCGCGCTCGCCAATCGCGGCTATCGTATCCGCGTTGCGGTGCGCCGTCCGGAACTCACCGGTTACCTCCGCCCGATGGGCAAGGTCGGCCAAATCCATGCGGTCCAGGCCAATGTGCGCTACCCGCAGTCGGTGGCCGCCGCGATGCGCGATGCCGACGCCGCAGTCAATCTGGTGGGAATTCTGTTCGAGCGCGGGCAACAGCGCTTCGATGCCGTTCAGGCGGCCGGCGCCGAAACGGTAGCGCTGGCGGCAAAGTCGGCTGGCGCGCCGCTCGTCCACGTCTCGGCCATCGGCGCCGATGCCGATTCGCCGGCGCATTACGCACGCGCCAAGGCCGAGGGCGAAAGCCGGGCGCTCGCCGCTCAGCCCCAATCGGTCATCATGCGGCCGTCAATCTTGTTCGGTCCCGAGGACAGCTTCTTCAACCGCTTCGCCGCGCTGGCGCGTATGGCTCCGGCGCTGCCGCTCCCCGGCGGCGGTCACACGCGCTTTCAGCCGGTTTATGTGGGCGACGCCGCCGAAGCGATTGCGCTTGCGGTCGATGGCGCCGCAAAGGTGGGTACGATCTACGAACTCGGCGGCCCAGCCGTGCATACGTTTCGTGAATTGATGGACTTCGTTCTGGCCACGATCCAGCGCAAGCGGTTGCTGATCCCGGTACCGTTCGAGGTGATGAAGCTGCAAGCGACCTTGGCGCAGTTCTTGCCGTCGCCACCGATCACGCCCGATCAGGTCGAGATGCTCAAAAGCGACAACGTCGTCTCCGAGGCGGCGCGGCGCGAGGGGCGTACGCTCGAAGGGCTCGGGATTGTTCCGGAAACGATCGAAGCCATTGTGCCCACCTACCTGTGGCGCTTCCGCAAAACGGGCCAGTTCGATCCCAGTTCGGGGATCACGGTCGGCGGGAGCGGCGTACCTCCGTCCTGACCGTTATTCCCGCCCACAACGCCCGCCGCCTGATCGTCGCCCGCCGGAACTTGGCCTCAAAGTGCATGCAGCCTGCGTAACGAAATACTAACCGTGCCGATGTTCGATCCGTCCCTCGGACGCGGGGGTCCGCCACACATGCTCGCAACGGCATGCTGACGCTCATTCATCATCCATTCTGTCCGCACTCGCGCTTCGTGCGTCTTGCGCTCGACGAGCTGTCGCTGGCGTCGCGCCTTGTCGAGGAGCGCCCGTGGGAGCGGCGTACGGAGTTTCTCAAGCTTAATCCTGCGGGAACCACGCCGGTTCTGCTCGAAGACGGCGCGCCGCCGGTGCCCCAGGCCGCCATCATTGCCGAATATCTCGACGAGGTGCACGGCGCGAGGGTGCCGCGGCCACGGCTCATGCCGGTTGACCCGCACGAGCGCATCGAGGTGCGCCGGCTGATGAGCTGGTTCAACGACAAGTTTTTCGAGGAAGTGAGCGGGCCGGTGGTGATGGAACGCATCTACAAGCGCTTCATTCCGGCGACGCAGGGCGGCGGCTCGCCGGCGACCGAAGCGTTGCGTGCCGCCCGCAGCAACATCAAGTATCATCTGGCCTATATCGGCTGGCTGGTTCGCAACCGCGACTGGCTCACCGGCGACAGGCTGACCTACGCGGATCTGGCCGCAGCGGCGCACTTGTCCGCGGCCGATTACCTGGGCGATGTGCCGTGGAACGAAGACGAGACCGCCAAGTCCTGGTACGCGAGGATCAAGTCGCGGCCGTCGTTCCGCACGCTGCTGAACGACACGCTGCCCGGCCTCGCGCCGTCGGCAAGCTACGCCAATCTCGACTTTTAGATCCGCCCGAACTCAAGACAGCGCTCGAAGCATTCGCCCGCACGCAGGGCTTTGACGCCGTCGGCGTGGCACGCCCTGACGCCATCCCGCTGGCGGCGGAACGGCTGCGCGCATTTCTCGACGCCGGCGCGCACGGCGACATGGCATGGATGGAAACAAAAGCCGAATGGCGCGGCGATCCGCGCGCGCTGTGGCCGCAGGCGCGCTCGATCGTGATGCTGGGCGTTAACTACGGACCGGAATTCGATCCGCTCGCGATTTTGAAAGAGCGCACGCGCGGCGGAATCTCGGTCTATGCCCGCGGTGACGACTACCACGACGTGGTGAAGTCGCGACTCAAGGCGGTCGGCCGCTGGCTCATCGATACCGCCGGCGGCGAGATCAAAGTCTTTGTCGACACCGCCCCGGTCATGGAGAAGCCGCTCGCCGCGGCCGCCGGCATTGGCTGGCAAGGCAAGCACACCAACCTGGTGTCGCGCGAATTCGGCTCGTGGCTGTTTCTCGGCGCCATCTTCACCACGCTCGACCTGCCGCCCGATGCCCCTGAGGGCGACCATTGCGGCGCCTGCCACGCCTGTCTCGACGTCTGCCCGACGGCGGCGTTTCCGGCGCCGTACCGGCTCGATGCGCGGCGCTGTATTTCGTATCTGACCATCGAGCACAAGGGCCCGATCGACCGTGCGCTGCGGCCGCTCATGGGCAACCGCATCTATGGCTGCGACGATTGCCTGGCGGTGTGCCCGTGGAACAAATTCGCCAAGTCCGGTCGCGAGGCTAAACTCGCGGCGCGCGAGGTGTTGCATGCGCCACGGCTTGCCATGCTGGCGCGGCTCGACGCTGCCGCCTTCCGCACGCTGTTCGCCAAGAGTCCGGTCAAGCGCACCGGGCGCGCGCGATTTTTGCGCAATGTGCTGATCGCGATCGGCAATTCGGGTGACACCGCGCTCGCGCCCGAGGCCGAACGATTGCTCGATGATTCCGCGCCGCTCATTCGCGGCGCCGCTATCTGGGCGCTCGGCCGGTTGGCGCGCTCGCGACTTGTTGACTGCGCGAGCACGCGCCGCGCCGTAGAGTCCGATCCGCAGGTTGCCGCCGAATGGACGGCAGCACTCGCGGAATAAAAAGTTCCACGTTCTAAAGTCAAAGTTCCGAAGCTCCAGTACGATGTCCACGCTCGTTTGTTTCGGTCTCGGCTATTCGGCTGAACATTACATCGGCATGTTCGGCGACAGTTTCGCGCGCATCGTCGGCACCGTGCGCGGCGCCGAACGTGCGGCGGTGTTGAACGGCCGCCTTGCGGGACGACTCAAGGCGCTGGTGTTCGATGGCAAGTCGGCGGCCCCGGAACTGCTGCACGCGATCGGCGAAGCCGATGCAGTGCTGGTGTCGATTCCGCAGGACGAACACGGCGATCCGGTGCTGCGCACGTGCGGCAATGCGCTCGCCCACGCGCCACACCTCAAGGCGATCGTGTATCTGTCGACGGTCGGCGTTTACGGCGACCGCGCCGGCGCGTGGGTCGACGAGACGATTGAGCCCGAGCCGGCCTCGGCGCGCGGCTCCGGACGGCTCAGCGCCGAACACGGCTGGCAGGATTTCGGCAAACGCCGCGGCATTCCGGTCGCCGTGCTTCGCCTCGCCGGCATCTACGGGCCTGGTCGCAACGCGTTGACACAAGTGGCGCGCGGCGATGCGCGCCGCATCGTCAAGCCCGGACAGGTTTTCAACCGCATCCATGTCGAGGACATCGCGCAGGCGATCGACGCGGCATTGGCGCGCAAAGCATCGGGAGTTTTCAACGTCGCCGACGACGAGCCGACGCCGCCGGGCGAGCCGCTCGCATTCGCGGCGCAACTCCTCGGCGTGGCGCCGCCGCCTGAAGTGGCTTTCGAGACGGTGGAAGGCACGATGTCGCCGCTCGCCAAAAGCTTCTGGCAGGAATGCCGGCGCGTGAACAACAACAAGCTCAAGCGTGAGCTGGGTGTGACGTTGCGCTACCCGACATATCGCGAGGGATTAACGGCGCTGTTTGAGCAGGAGCGGCGAGCCCCCTTCATTAAATAGCAGGAATTCGTCGCGCGACGCGACATTCCGGTTGCCGCAATGTCCGCCAATTTGCGGAAGTGGCCGCACCTCCGTCGGATAAAAGCCGAACTACGGCCGCGGCGGTCCACTGCGGAGTCCGGTCTTCATCAGATCGTCGAGGACGTTCTTAAGTTCCCGAGCCGTGTCGCTTAGCCGAAGCGGCGCTTATGACCCATAAAATATGGTCCAAACCTATGGTCCGAGGGTGTGCCGGCGCCAGTTGGCAGTCTGATCAGACAAGGACTGTGTGCAATGTCCTGGGTTTGCTAAGCCACGCTTTGGAAAAACATCAAATCGGTGAGGAGGAGGAAGAATGTCTTGGGTGACTCTACTCGGCTACGCCGCCTCGGCAACCGTCCTCGCGACGTTCTGCATGAACACCATGATTCCACTGCGCGTTATCGCCCTCGTCAGCAACGTGCTGTTCATGGCCTACGGTTATGCCGATCAGCTTTATCCGGTGCTGCTCCTGCACGCGATCCTGTTGCCGGTGAACGCGCTGCGCCTGGCGCAATTCTATCGGCTGGTGCGCGAGATGCGTGAAGCGCCGCGCAAAGACCTCTCGGTCCAAACCCTGTTG
>DASZWK010000251.1:0-5638 GCA_035546235.1 Xanthobacteraceae bacterium
GTCAGCGTATGACCGATCATCGATTTGTTGGACGAGATCGGCACATCCTTGATGCGATCACCAAACACCATCGAGACGCCGAGATATTCCATCTTGTCGTTTTCCGGCGTCGAGGTGCCGTGTGCGTTGATGTAATCGACATCGTCGGGGCCGACGCCCGCATCGGCGAGCGCATTACGCATGCAGGCGATGATCGGCTTGCCGTCGGGGCTCGATCGCGTGCGATGAAACGAGTCGGCTTTCTCGCCGCAGCCTTCGACGATGCCGAGAATCCGGGCGCCACGCGCGCGGGCGTGGTCGATGTCTTCCAGCACCAAGGCCGCCGCGCCCTCCGCAATCACGAAGCCGTCGCGGTTCTTGGAAAACGGCCGCGATGCCTGCTCGGGCGGGTCGTTATGTGTCGACAGCGCCGACAACAGCGAAAAGCGCACCAGCGATTCCGGTGTGATCGAGCCGTCGGCGCCGACCGCGAGCACGGCTTGGCACTCGCCGCGCCGAATGGCTTCGACGCCGAGCTGGATTCCCGTAGCGCCAGATGCGCACGCGGTGTTGAGCGAGACCGGCGATCCCTCGGTGCCGAAATGATCGGCGAGCCGCTCGGCGACGGTGCTGCCTTTCGCCGACGAGAACACGGTCGAAAACTGCGGCTGGCGCGCCGCGCGCACGAGATCCGGATAGTTGGCGTCGCCTTGGGATGCTGCGGCTTCGTCCAGCACTTCGCGGTAATGCCACTCGAGTTCGAGCGGCGGTGGCGCGATGAACAGCGGTCCCGGAAAATGATTTTTGCTGCCGATGCGCGATTGCGCGACCGCCTCTTCGGCGGCGAGGAACGCGATGCGCGTGGTGAGGTCGGCGGGCGGCATGTAATCCGAATAGGCGGCATCGACCGTGCCGGCGATGGTGGTGCGCAGTCCATCGACCGGAAAGCGCGAAATGCGGCGGACGCCGGAGACGCCCGCGCTCAATTTCGACCAGTTGTCGTCCTTGCCGATGCCGAGCGATGTGACAACGCCAATGCCGGTGACGGCAATGACCGGCCGGCCGGCCTTGTCGCGGGTGGGTACGCTTGCCATTGGCATTGGTCCTCAGTCGACCCGTTCAAGTAGCGTCATGCCTTCACCGCGCCACGTGCCGACGCTGGTCACCGCGGCCTGGCGCAAGGCGGCCGGGCTGTCGCCGCGGTCGCCGCTGCCCGCCGGAGCGAACAGCTTACCATGCTCGATGGCCGCACAGGCGATGCCAAGGCAGGCGACAAAGTGAGCGTCGAGCCCATGTCCGATATACGTGCCCGGATTGCGGACTGGAAGCCCGATCTCGGTCAGTACCGACAGTTCCGCCGACGTTGCCGGTTCCGCGCCGCCTGCGCCCGAGATGATGGCGGCCTGCCTGGGGTCGACGCCCGGAGATATTTCCTTCCACAGCCGCCGCAATGTCGATTCGATTTCTCCGGGCTGACGGGCTCGCGCGTCTGAAAAGACCTGACCGATGCGCGCACGGGGGCGCACACCGCGCGCTCGCGCATGGTCGCTGCTTTCCAGCACCAGGAAAGCGGCCATCGTCGCCAGCGCGACGCCGCCCTTTGGGCCGCGATCCCAGACCGGCGCAAACGGTGGCTTGAGCAATATGCCGCTGAGTTCGATATTGATCACAGCGTCCCAGCGTGCGCCGTGATAGGCGCCGCCAACGAGCGCCATCTCGCTTTGTCCCGTGGCAATGCGCGCCTGCGCAATGCGTACTGCATCGAGACCCGCTGCTTCTTCACCGAGAAAAGTGCGTGAGGCGCCGACCACGCCATGCACCAGCGAAATATTGCCGGCCAGCATGTTCGGCAGCTGCGCCAGGAATAGGGTCGGGCGCAGATCGCTCATCAGGTGTTCGTTGAGGAACGCGCCTGGATGCTGCGCCTTGCGCATGCCGGTGAGGATGGCGGTATCGACCGCGATGTCGCGTTCGCCGCCTGAGGCGGAGATGATCATGTCGGTATGATCGAGCAATTCGGCGTTGCCGGCGATGCCGGCTTCGGTGAGCGCCAACCCCGCCGCATAAACACCGACGCGTTGCCACGTCTCCATCTGCCGCTGATCGCTTTTCTTGGCGATCTGCTTGTCGAAGCTCATCGGCCGCATCGGATGCACGATGTTGGGCGCGAAGGTCTTGTCGTCATAGGGCGGCGGGTCACCGCGTTCGAGGGCAAGCCAGGCGGCTTCGAGCCCCTCGCCGAGGCAAGTGAGAAGGCCGACGCCGGTGATCCACACCTCGCGCCGGTCGGTCACTTAACGAACTCCGGAACCGCCAGGTTGAGACGCTTGCCCCATTCAAAAAACGACTGGCGAAACTGCGGACTGGGGAAGGGCCGGATGCGAAACGTCAACTCGGCGTCACATACCTTGCTGCCGTCGCGCAGGCCTTTGCATTCGGCAACGGTGTAGCCCGATCCCTCGTGCACGATGCCGCCTTCGAATTCCAGCGCATCACCGGGAAATACCAGCGTGCGGAATTTCGCCTCCTTGATGCCGGCGAGAAACGGCATCGCGGCAAAATCGCCGAGCATGCAGATCAGCCAGCCGGTGGTCTGCGCCATGCACTCGGTCAGCAGCACGCCGGGCATCAGCGGATAGCCGGGGAAATGCCCCTCGAAAATCGTACTCTCGGTCGGAATCGTACACGCCGCACGCAACCGCCGCGCGCCGCGGTCGGCATCGACGATGCGGTCGATCATCTGAAAATATTCGAGACGCATAGGGGCGCCTCAGGCGCCTTTGGCGGCGACCAACTGGTCGATCTGCGAGCTCAGGTTTTTCAGCACGAAATACTGGTCCGTTGTCGCTTTGCCGTCGTTGACTTCCTGGGTCCATTGCTCAAGCGGCAGCTTGATGCCGAACGCCTTGTCGATGGCAAACGCGATGTCGAGGAAGTCGAGACTGTCGATCTCGAGGTCCCTGGTGGCGTGGCTGTCGGGCTTGATGTTTTCGCGCGGGATATCGCACGTTTCCGCGATGATTTCGGCCACTCTATCGAACGTGGTTGACATCGGGCATGCTCTTTTCGCCGCAGAGAGTATGGACGTCCGGAAAGGACGCCGTGCACCAGCCCGATTCGCTACGGGCCCCCTCGACTGTTCCGCCTTCGTATAGCGAAGGATTTTGCCAAGTTCAACGGCGGAAGGCTTGCGCAGACGCTGCAGGAACTGCGCCTTGAAAGATCGATTAATGCAGCGCGCGCCAATACTTATCGCAATGGGCTCAGGCGCCGTCTGGACGTGGCGCGCCCAGTCCTTTGCGGCGCTCCACGCGCAGCGGTACCCGGCTGTTAGGCGACAACACCACCGAGAGCTTGACCCCGGGCGGGTCGCCGACGGTGTGCAGGTTGAATTCGCGCAAAAGGCGTGACAGCGCCAGAACCATCTCGATCTGACTCATGGTGCTGCCGATACAGGCCCGTTTGCCGCCGCCGAACGGCAAATAGGTGTACGGGGCCGGCGCCTTGGTGCGTTCGCCGAACCGCTTGGGCTCGAAGGAGAGCGGATCGTCCCAATAGCGCGGATCGTGGTGGGCGACATAGACCCACAGCATCACGATATCGCCCGCCTGGATCTGCTGCCCGTCGATCGCGTCGGGGCCCTCGGCGATGCGCGCCAAGGACCAGATCGGCGGATACATCCGCATCGTCTCCGAGACGACGCTGCGGGTAAAAGTCAGACGCTCGAAGTCGGCGAGCGTCGGCGTGTGCGCGCCGCAGATGGCGTCCACCTCGTGGCGGATCTGGTCGGCTACGTCGGGATGCTTCGCCAAAAGGTACAACGCCCAGGTCAGCACCAGGGCGGTGGTTTCCGTTCCTGCCCAAATGTACTGCTTGATTTCGTCGATCACCTGCGCGCGATCGAATTCGCCGATCGCCGGATCGGCGGCGGCGGCCTCGACCATTCTCAGAAAGGTGCGCTCGCGATTTTGAAAGGGCGGTGCGGACAGCACCAGTTCCGGCAGCGAATCCCAGACATTCGTTGCATAAGCGATGGCATCGTCGGTCGCGTCCTTGCCGTCGTTCTGCGCGCGAGGCGGAGCTTCGCCGAACTTGCCGACTGAACCGTGATTGGTGACGGTGGTGAAAGCCTCGACGGCGTTATAGACAAAATCGGGGTTGAACGGCGTCTCGCGGTCGAACAGCGCTTTGCAGATCATGTCGACAGCGAGGCCCCACATTTCCGGACCGATGTCGAGGACGGCGCCGTCTTCCAGTCCGCGCCAGCGCGCGACTCGCGCATCGATCGCCGAGAGCAGATGCGGCACATATTCGGCCAGCGCATCCGGATGAAATGCCGGCTGCTGGATCGCGCGCATCTTCTGCCACAGCGCGCCATCCATCGTGATCATGGAGCGCCCGAAGATCGGCGTCATGCCTTCAAGATATTTGCCGTAATTGGCGCTGTTGGTAGCCAGAACCTGCTTGAACTGTTCCGCCGCCGTCAGCAGGAACACGCGCTGCGAGCCCATCTGCAGCGGGATGCAGCCGCGTCGATTGCGCGCGATCTGCAGGAGCAGCGTCAGCGGATCGCCGGCGTTCTGCAGCATCGCCAGCTTCGACCAGATGCCCCGCGAATAGTCGCCGGCGGCCGATTGCGGTTTATCCAGCATGCCTACCCCGATATTTGCTCAGTACTAGGCGCTTTTTCGCATGATGGGAAGCTGACTGGACTCCAATCAGCGCGATCGAAACCGCGTCACGGCATCACCAATCCGCCGTTGACGTGCAGCGTCTGGCCGGTCATGTAGGACGCCTCGGTCGAGGCCAGAAACACCGCCGCCGCGGCGACATCGTCAACGCTGCCGAGGCGGGCTGCGGGAACCCGCGCAACGATCGCGTCGCGCTGCTCCACGCCGATTTTCACTCCGGCCATCGCCGGAACGATGAATCCTGGAGCGATGCAGTTCGCCGTGATGCCGCGTTTGGCATATTCCTGCGCCATCGATTTGAACAGGCCGATCATGCCGGCCTTCGCGGCCGTGTAATTGGCCTGGCCGGGAAAGCCGGTGACGGCGAGCATTGATGTGATGCCGATCAAGCGTCCGAAGCGCCGCCGCATCATGCCGCGCAATGCCGCCCGCGCCAGACGAAACGCTGCGGTCAGATCCAATGCGATGACGGCGTCCCATTCCTCATCGCTCATCTGCGCCAAAAGATTGCCCTTCAGGATGCCGGCATTGACGATCAGAATATCAAGCTCGCCCATCGTTTCTTCGGCCTTCGCGACGAGAGTGGCGGTCTGCGCCGCGTCGGCAAGGTCGCACCGTAAGACGTGCACGCGGTCTGGCATCGCGGCGGCGAGCGACTCCAAGGCGGCCTGACGCCGGCCCGAAATCGCAACCGTGGCACCCTGCCGGTGCAGCGCCTGCGCAATAGCCGCGCCGATGCCGCCCGTCGCGCCGGTGACAAGTGCCGTGCGTCCGGCCAGGTCGAACATCGCGCCGGCGCTCCCTTTCAATTCGGCTGCTGTAAAGTCGCGATCAGGCGCAGCAACAGCGCGTGTGGCGCGAGCCGGCACGCTGCGATGATGAGTCGGTTCCAGAGCCCGGGCGTCACCGCAGCCTGGCCTTTCTGCAAAGCGCGCCATCCGTCTGTTGCGACCTCGCGCGCCGTGGAA
>DASZWK010000252.1:0-2918 GCA_035546235.1 Xanthobacteraceae bacterium
TCCGTCGATGCCGAACGCCGCGGCGAGGCTCTCCAGCGTTTCGGCGCGTTTGAGGTATCCGGCTTGCAGCAGGCGCGACAGATTCCCGGCGCCCGGATAGACGAGACCCAGCCCGTATTTTTTGATGAAGGCCGCGTCGCAGATCAGATAACACGGAATCGACGGCGCGCTCGCATTGGCGTCGAACATGCCTTCGACAAAGTCGTGATACGACACCGCTTCGTTGACGAAGCGCTCGCCGCGCGCGTTGACGGCGATCAGGCCCGGCTTGGCGCGGTCGAGCAGAAGATGCGGGTAGAGCCCCTTGCTGCCGTCGGCGCGCGGCGTGACCGAAGCCGGCGTCCACAATCCGCTGCGGCGGTGCTCCTGCGGCGCGATGCGCGCGCCGAGCTTTTCGCCGATGGCGATGCCGTCGCCCTGGTTGAATTCGCTCGCCATCGAATGCACCGGTGTCGGCCGCGCCATGAAGGCTTCGCGATAGTGCGCGTTGTGGCCGTAGCCGCCGGTCGCCAGCACGATGCCCTTGCGAGCTTTGACGTAAATCTCGCCGTCCGCGGCTGCGATGGTCGCGCCGGCGACGCGCCCGTCACGGCAATCGATGGCGGCGATCTTCGCGTTGAACAGAATCTCGATGCCGCGCCGCTTCAGGCTGTAGAACAGCCGCGCGGTAAGCGCATTGCCCATGGTCAGGCGCGTGCCGCGCGGATAGCGCAGCCGGTCGAGCGCGTAGCGCACGAGCAGCTTGGCCGCGTGCGCGAAATTCGCCAGTGACTTGAAACGGCCGAGCAGCGGCGGGATGTCGGCCTTGGCGATCATCATGCCGCCGAACAGCATGTATTCGGGGATCGGCGGCCGCAGCTTCGCGAAATCCGCGCCAAGGAGCCGGCCGTCGAACGGCTCCGGAATGATCGCACGGCCCGCGACCGCAGCGCCCTTCATATTGCTGCGATAGTCCGGATGCCGCCCGCACGGCAGGAATTTCAGCGCGCTGTTGCGTTCCAGCCAATCGATCGCGGCCGGCCCGGTTTTCAGAAACGCCGTGCGCAGCTCGCGGCCCGACGTGTCGCCAACAAGCGCGTCCAGATAGGTTTCCGCCTGTGCGGCGCTGTCGGAAAAACCCGCGTCGCGGCTCTGATGATTGCCGGGAATCCACAGCGTGCCGGCCGAGGTCGACCCGGTGCCGCCCACCTGTCCGGATTTCTCGCAGACCAGCACCGAAAGCCCCTGCAGGCTCGCCACCAGCGCCGCCGTCATGCCGGCCGGCCCGGCGCCCGCCACCAGGAGATCGACCTCGCGTTGTTGAGTCATTTTGCTACCGCCACCCTGTGCTGATCCGTGACGCAGGCGACTGTCGCGCCTTCAGGGCCGATTTTCCATCCCGGCGTTCGGTATCAGCGGGCAATCTTCGGCAGTGATGCGCGGATGCGCTGCGAAAATTCCGGCTCCGGCGAACTGTCGGCCGCCTCTGCGTCCGCGTTGATCAGCGAGCGCCGCCGCAGCGTGTCGAACGGCAGCGTCAATGCCGCTTGAAATACTGCACCGCGCGCTCGTGCTTCTCGGCGGCGGCGCGCGAGCCGAAGGTGCCGAGATTGCGCCGCTTGCCGGTCTTCGGATTGACCTTGCGCGAGTAGAGCCGGTATTTGCCGGATGACAGCTTGCGGATCATGGACGGGGTCCTTCCGATCGGGTTCTTGCTTGCGGGTTCGTATCTGTCTGATGAATGTCGGGCGCATGGCCGCGGTTCCGTTCGTGCGCCATGGACTGCAGCGCGCCAAAGGGGAACGTGGTGAATAAATCCAAATGCATCGGCATCGGGCTCGCGCTCGGCCTCATCTTCGGCGTCGCGCTGCACAGCTACGGGCTCGGCATCCTGATCGGGCTCGGGATCGGCGGGCTGATCTGTGTGGTTCAGAGAAGGCGAAGCGGCAGAGTGTAGCCATCCGGACTACTGGTCATTCCGGGGCCGCGCGCAGCGCGGAGCCCGGAATCCATATTCGCCGATCCGTGATTATGGATTCCGGACTTGCCGCTCCCGCGACAATCCGGAATGACGGACCTATCGCGCAAAGCTGCGCTTGGTGATGTCGTCGAACGAATAAGGACATGGCCCCGGAAACGTCGCCTCGTCCAGCCCGGTCTCCTTTGCCGCTTCGATACGCGCGCGCCGATAGGCGCGCGCGATCGCCTCGTTGATGCGCGGCTTCAGGCCGGGATTGTCCGCAAGCACATCGACAATTTCCAAACGCTGCTCCTCGATCGAGAGCACCCAAGACCGTGAGCGCAACGGCGGCTGGTGATCCCATTTCAGCATGTGCAGCATCGCCACGCGCAACGCGCTGACGAGCTTGTTGAATTGCTCGCGGCCCAAAGACTCGATCTCCTCGGCGAGATTGTCGCGGTCGAGCGCGTCATGGCGGCCCTCACGAAGCAGCCGCGCCTGCTCGATCGACCAGGAATAAAAGTCGCGCTCGTATTCGGCGCGCACCGGCTCGTCTCCCGGTGCGAGATCGGCGTGGAATTTCTTGGACTGTTCGGCCATGACATTGCCTCTGGCGCGACCATAGCAGATTTGGCGGGATAAATCCCGGTCTCGGAAACGTTTCCCGGGCGCAGCGCAGCACGAAGCGGTGCGCTGCAGACCCGGGATCGTTACACGCGCTGAGCCTACCCAGGTCCCGGATCAGCGGCGCACCGCTTCGCGCTGCACCGCATCCGGGAAACGCGGCGAGACTCTAACCCGCCGCCTTCCCGAACCCCGCGCGCGTCAGGCGCACGACGGCCTGGTCGAGCGCGGCGAGGAAGGCCGAGCGGTCGCGCGGGGAGAACGGCTTCGGGCCGCCGGTGATCTCGCCGGCCGAGCGCAGCGAGTCCAAGAGGTTGCGCGTCGCCAAGGTCATGCCGATCGAATCCGCGGTGAA
>DASZWK010000253.1:0-13353 GCA_035546235.1 Xanthobacteraceae bacterium
TGCATACCACGGCATGCCGCCATCGGACTACAAAGGGCCGGGCGGAATGCCAAGCTACCCGGCCGTGCGCCGCTGAAGCCCCGTCGGACATCCGTGAGAAGCTGTTACTGACGGAAGGAAATAGAGGACAGAAAAAGCCCCGCCATGCATACGTGGCGGGGCTGAACTCGAGAACAACGAGAGAAATAGCTACCCGCGAGTATCAAGCGACAATCCAAGGCTGAACGCTTTTTGCCGGGTCGCGCCTTCGGTACGCTTAAGCGCCTTTGCAATTGCTCCAGCCGGTCTCTTTTTCTTGGCCATGGATTTCAGGGTGCGAGTGTGCTCCGCGCTCCAGGCAACTCGTTTTCGCTTCTTTGGCATCTCTATCTCCGATTCAATTGGACGTCGGCTTATAGCGGCGAACATTCTGAAAATAAAGCCCGCGATTTGCCGAGGTCATTCGCGTCGTCTTCGTCTGTCCGTTCGTACCGGATGGCGACGGTCTGTTTCATTGCAGTTGCTGAAACGAACTGTGCAAGATCAGGTCTACGTCGACCTGTGCCCATTCCATGAGCCCGTCAAAGCGGCTCATCGGACTTCCTATTACTTATTTCAACGGGGTCACTGGTCTCAAGCCAACGCCATTGGCTACGTTCGTAGCACGCGATTGCGGCAACGGACGGGTCACCTTGTACAGCGGGTGTTCGGGATCATTCCACTCATCAGGCAATGTAGATCTGTCCATAAATCGCTCGTCGATCGTGTTCCACAATTGGCCGGGGCAGAACCGGTGAAAGTGGACAACAAGGTTGCTTTCAAGCCGGTAAGCTTCCGCGTCAGACAGATCCGGTACAATGACGCGCTCAAAGATGGCGGATCCGGCGCGGACCGCTTCGACCAGCTTGCGATGCATCCGAGGAGATAGACGTGTGGTCCGGCCGCCGCATCGAAGTGCGGAGCGCTTGGCCTCAATCAGGTGGACAAAAAGACGTGTTCCGCGACCTTTGCCGACGTACCGCAAAGTGCCGTCCACGACGATCGCGTAGACATACGCTTTAGTCGTGTCACCTGACCCCTCCATGCTTGCTCCTCTCGCACAGCATCGTGACAAGGCGCAGCAGACCATAAGGTCAGCAGGCCATACGGGAATCCATGACAATAACCCGGCGACTGCGCTTCGCCACGTTGGAGCACGGTTTCAGCCCGACGCAATGTCCGGCGCCGGCGCGCCGCCCGAAGAATGACGCGGGAGCAGTTTGGCAAAAAGACGGAGCCTTGCCGTCGTCGCTGGCGAAGATCGTGATGGCTGCGTCTAGGTGGGCCACGTCGGCCTGGCTAACCGGATTAGTCGTCAATCGTGCGGTCGATTTCGTCGCACATTGGAAGGTTTCAGCGGTGCGGCTCTCGGTCATGAAACGTTCTTCACCCAAATGGGGTACTGGCCCCTCTCTGTCGGCTGGTCGCTTTCGAGAACTAAGGGTGCTCCCATTTGAAAATGCACGAAACCAAAATGTGGCAGGCGCGTTGATGGCGTGGACGGCCCCCGACGCCCCCCAGCCCCTCACCCTCATGGAGCCGACCAAAGCCCCGCGCGTATGTTGCGGGGCTTTCTTTTTGCACGCCGGATGGTGGTCCATTGTAATTTTCTATCGACCGATTAAAATTGACAATGGGAACGGGTTTTCCTCCGTACCTCCTTTGTGACTTCTTCGCCCGGCTGTGCAGGGCCAACCTCACAGCCGGGGCTTTTTTAGCCGCCTGAGTGGGCGGCCTCTTTCATAGTCCTTTGCCGCTATCCGATTCATCGTCCGCAAACTCAAGCGGATAGTTGAGTCGGCTTTGAATCATGAAGTGGCCGGTTTTGAACGCAGCCTCACATAGCTCGTCCGATTCGGCGGCTAGAATGGCTGCCGCACGAGATCCAAATTGGAAAATGCCCGGACCATTCGTCGTTTGCACTTCGATGACGATGCTGGTCTCTGTCGGTTTAGTCCACGTGAGGGGCCCGGGGCAGCACGCAGGATCGCGATGACGGCATTATCGATCATGTTTGCCCCATAGGTTGAAGGCCGCCTGCCGGGCCTTGACGCCTTCCAACATTTCTTGCAGCGCGGGCTGGCCCCCTTTTACTCGGAGCGTCAGGTCCCTTTTTGGGAAATAGAGGCCCAGTATCCCAAATGGGGTAGAGAACAATATAGGACCGTCTCTATTTGTTCGCCGTGGCGCTTGCGCCATATTACGCGATCGGCCGAGGTACGTTCGAACGAAAAAACTTAAAGTGAGCATGCCACACAGACCGCGATTGGCGGCCCGTTTGCCGCTGGCCGCTTCAAATCTTGCCCGGCGTTTGGAACCCTCATTCTCTGAACCGCGAGGACGCTCTTTGTTGGCCTCTTCCGCCGCGCAAAAGCTTTCCAACCGCAAAAATGGTGCGCTGGCTGATGGCGAAGCCGATGACGAGGTCCGAAACGGCGGTAGGCCGGCCTTCGCGGCGCTCGTAAAAACTAATCGAAGCTGTGATTTCTTCGCGTGGCACAGCCACATAGATTGTGACGCCAGGCGTTGGTTTCTTGAACCTGATTTCCATCTCATAATCTTCCGCGTCGTATAGCGTCGAGGCTAGCGGTGAGCGCCTCGGCGCGAGGCGTACGAGATTGGCTACAAAATTCGCCATTGTCCGCGTACGGGCAGCGCGCAGGAGCTTTTCGAATTCGGCACCAAAGTCAGCATCAAATGTCGCCGAACGTGCACGCAACCCTCGATACCGCTCGACGATTCGCGGAGCCACACGTGCCGTATCGGCGACATTCACCGCAATGAGCAGATTCGCCGCGTCCCTCTCCGACATTTTGGCCGCCGAATTTCCGCGGCCACGGGTCGCGATAAGGCCGGCCTCACGGACGACGCGCGCGATGGCTCTGACCCGGTCAGTCCCGAGACCTTCGACATTGGCGATCGTCACCACGAGTTCTTCCAGTGTTGCCAAAACCGTCCCCATCGGTAAAATTTACCGATAGCGAAATGAGTAGGCGCCATCGGTGATGCATCCCCGCGGGTAACCACTCCCATCGGTACGATGTTCCAATGGCGCCGATAACCTCTAACGCCATCGGCAATATATGCCGATGGCAAGGGCTCCATCGGGATAACGTTCTAATGGGGCCGATAGTCACCCATTGCAAAAGTTACAAATGGCGGCTCAAAAACGAGTCCGATTGAGCCGCTCGATCATTCGCATGTTATTATCGTGTTATTTTCATATGCGAAGCCATTCGCCCGGCCTAGTTTTGGTGCCCGTGGAGGGAGTCGAACCCCCATGCCTTGCGGCGATCGATTTTGAGTCGATTGCGTCTGCCATTCCGCCACACGGGCTAGGCGCAAATATATAGGCGGAGGCGACCCGACCCGCCAAGGAAAATTCAGCCATCCGGAGCAAGGCGATTTCCTGGTCGCGCGCCATTGTATCCGGGCCTTGCTTCTACCCCAATGATCGGTCATTGGCTGCGGCAACGAACCCTTGCGGAGCCGCAAGACCAGGAGTCCGACCGGCCATGGACCAGACGACGGCGATCAACCACAGCGTGGTGCGCGGGTCGGGCCTCGGCCCAGCCGCCCGGGCCGCGCTCGCCATCTTCGCGATCAGCCTTGCGACGCTGCTGGGCGCCTGGTTTTTCCAATTCGTGCTCGGCTATCCGCCCTGCCCGCTCTGCCTGCAGCAGCGCATCCCCTATTACATTGTCATTCCGCTGTCGCTCCTGCTCGTGCTGGCGGCACGCGGCGGCGCATCGCCCCGGCTCCTCGCCGGGGGTCTCCTCGTGGTCCTCATCGCGGTCCTCTGCGGCGCGGCGCTCGGCACCTACCACGCCGGCGTCGAATGGCATTTCTGGCCCGGCCCGACCGACTGCTCCGGCCCGCTCGGCGACCTCGACAGCGGCCGATCGATGCTCGAGCAGTTGCAGAAGCCTATCCACGTCGTGCGCTGCGATCAGGCGGCGTGGCGCTTTCTCGGCATTTCGCTCGCGGGCTACAACGTGCTGATTTCCCTTGCCATGGGCGCAATTGCCGCGTGCGGCTTGCTGGCGCTGCGCAAACAGCCGGCTTGAGCAAGGCGGCTTGAGCAAGGCGGCGACGCGACAACCTGACCCGCCGCTTCCCGGCATCCGCGTTGCGTGCGCGCGTTCGATCAATTAACGTCGCGCTGACGTTGCCCGAGCACGGGCGCCCACGTCAGCAAGCAACAACACGCCCGCCACATCAACAACGGCGGCACCAACAAAGGGAGGACGACATGCGTCCCAGAGCATGCGCCATCGCGGCGCGAACGGCGGCTGCCGCGGCGACCTGCATCGTCTCGATCGCGCTAAGCCTCGGCGCGGCGCAGGCGCAAACCACGCCGTATGTGATGAAGATCACGACGCCCACCATTCACGCGGCGCCCGACATGTTCGCGCGCAACCTTGCCGCCGCCGTCGAGAAGGACTCCGGCGGCCGCATCAAGGCGCAGGTCTATCCGGCGAGCCAGCTCGGCTCAATTCCGCGGCAGATCGAAGGTACCCAGTTCGGCTCGATCCAGTGCGCGGTCATTCCGCCGGAATTCTTCGTCGGCGTCGATCAGCGCTTCGAGGTCATGGCCGCGCCGGGGCTCGTCGGCAGCGTGGCGCAGGGCCAACGTGTCGCCGCCGATCCGGCGGTGCTCAAGGCGATGCTGGCGCTCGGCGCCGACAAGGGCCTGATCGGCGCTGGATTGTTTTACGCCGAGCCCGCAGAGGTAGTCTCCAAGACGCCGATCCGTCATGTGTCCGATTTCAAAGGCAAGAAGCTCCGGATTTTTGCCTCCGAGTTTCAGTCCGAGGCTTTCAAGCGCCTTGGCGCCACGCCCGTCGCCATGTCGCCGGGCGATGTGCTGCCGGCAATTCAGCAGGGCACGCTCGACGGCGCAGCCTTCGGCGTCCAGCTGCTCTCGGGGCTGCATTTCTACGACAGCGCCAAATACGTTGCCATGACGAGCCACTCCTCGATCTTCATCATCGTCGAAATCAGCAAAAAGTGGCACGACTCGCTGCCCGCCGATCTGCAAAAGATCGTCGATCAGGATACCGCCAAGGAAGCTGTCGCGATCAATCCGCAGGCGCTCGATATCCTCACGGGCGCCCGGCAAGTCTGGACCAAAAACGGCGGCCAATTGATCGACCTGCCGGCCAACGAGCAGGCCCAGATGATGAAAACGCTTTTGAACGTCGGCGACGACGTCGCCGCCAAGAAGCCGCTGGTCAAGACCACCTATGAGATCGTGAAGGAGGCCGCACAGAAACTGAAATGACCATGTGACCGCAATTCCGCGCCGCATGGATGCCGGGCTTGGGGAAGCCCGGTTGGGAGGATGTCATGCGCTCTATGGAATGCGAATTTCGCGCGGCGGCGATGGCTGCCGTCGGCGCTCTGGTGCTGTCGTTGGCGGCGCCGTCCGGGACGGCGCAGGCGCAGCAAAAATCCTACTTGATGAAAATCTCGACGCCGACGATCCACGATATTCCCGACAAATGGTCGGCGAATTTCGCGGCGGCGGTGGAGAAGGATTCAGGCGGCCGCATCAAAGCGCAGCTTTATCCCGCCAGCCAGCTCGGCTCGATTCCGCGACAGATCGAAGGCACGCAGTTCGGCTCGATCCAGATGGAGGTCGTGCCGCCCGAATTCATGGTCGGGCTCGACCCGCGTTTTGAAGTCATGGCCGCGCCGGGCCTGGTGGACTCGCAGGCGCACGGCCAGCGCGTGTCCCACGATCCTGCGGTGCTCAAGCTGATGCTTGGCCTCGGCGCCACCAAGGGGCTACACGGCGTCGGCCTGTTCATGGCCGAACAATCCGTCATCGTATCCAGGATGCCGCTGCGCCGCCTTGCAGACTTCAAGGGCAAGAAAATCCGAATCTTCGCCTCACAGTTTCAGAGTGAAGCGTTTCAACGGCTAGGCATCACCCCCGTCGCCATGACACTCGGCGACGTACTGCCCGCAATCCAGCAAGGCACCATCGACGGCGCGGTAACCGGCATCGGCCCGGTCGCCAATTTTCACATGGTCGACGCCGCGAAATTTGCAACGCAGACCGGCCAGCCGGCAATCTTCCTGATCGCCGAGGTCAACCAGAAATGGTTCGAGTCCCTGCCCGAGGATCTGCAGCAGATCATAGAGCGGGACGCGAAGGCGCAGTCCTTGGCAATCGATCCGTACGCGGTCGAGCAGGTCAAACAGTCCGAGGCAAGCTTTAGATCCGGCGGCGGCGAGCTGATCACAATGGCTCCGGACGAGCACGCTGCGATGATGAAGACGATCGCCAGCGTCGCTCCGGACGTCTCAAGCAAAGAGCCGAAATTAGCCACCGCTTACCAAATCGTAGCGGACGCGGCCGCGCGGACGCGGCAGGGGCCGAGCCAATAATCATGAGGCCGTCGATGGCGGCGACAGGTGGAAGGGCGCAAGCTGGACTGCGCCGATTGGCCGGGAGGTAGGACTATGGTGACTGCACGCAGAAATGCCGCCCGCGCGTGGGCCGTCGTCGCCGTATTGCTTGCCGCGACGCTCACCGCGCGCGCCGCCGACGACAAACCATACGTCATGAAGATTTCGATCGCGACTGTCGGCGAAGTGCAGCATCAGTTTGCCAAGGCGTACGCCGCCGCGGTCGCAAAGGATTCGGGCGGCCGTATCAGACCTGAAATCTATCCGGCGAGCCAACTGGGTTCGACCCAGCAGCAGGCCGAAGGCGTGCAGTTCGGGGCTATCCAGTGTCAGGTCGTGCCGCCGGAATTTCTCGCCGGCATCGATGAGCGCTTCGAGCTTCTGACCGCTCCCGCTCTCGTCACATCGATCGAAGGCGGTCAGCACTTGGCGGCCAACCCCGCGGTTCGCAATCTGATGCTCGGTCTCGGGGCCGACAAGGGCCTGCGCGGCGTCGCGCTTTTCATGGTTGCTCCGTCCGTTGTCGTATCGCGCAAGCCGATCAGCCATCTGGCCGATTTCAAGGACATGAGGATTCGCATCTTCGCCTCGCAATTACAGCGTGTGGCGATGCAGCGGCTCGGCGCAGTACCGAAACCAATGACGCTTGGCGAGGTCCTGCCGGGGCTCCAGGACAACGCGCTTGACGGCGCTGTTTCGGCGATGACAGTGTTGAACTCGATGCAATTTCAGCGTGTGGCCAAATATGTGACCGAGATCGACCAGCCCGCAATCTTTGGCATCACCGAACTCAGCAAGAAATGGTACGATACGTTGCCCGCGGACCTTCAGCAGATCGTCGATAGGGATGCCACCGCCGCGGCCACCGGGCTCAATCCCTCGGTCATTGATTTCAACGCCAGGGCGCGCCGAGCCTGGACGGATGCTGGCGGCCAACTGATCAGCCTGCCCTCCGAAGAACAGGCGGACTTGTTGCGGACATTGGCCAGTGTCGGCACGGATGTCTCGAAAACAAAGCCAACGCTGGCCGCCGCATATAAAATCATCACCGATGCGGCGAAGTGAGCACGCGGTGCGGGGAGATTTTCGTTGTCCGGCTTGCAGCTATCCTCTAACCTTGCCGAGATAAAGCCGCATGGTTGCTCTCATACGCCGCAGCCATTTGAACAAATAGTCTTGGTGGGGGAATTATTGCTCGATCGGCGTGCGGCAGACGACGGCCACGATAGACGGTGCCGTCGTGCCGGCCGGCTGCGCCACGGCGTGGCGCGATCGGGAGCGCAAACCCTCGGTCCGGTAACGACGCGACGGAACGGACGATGATCCCAGCGATACACAAGGGCGTTGAATGGCTGCTGACGCTGACCCGCACGGTGTCGGCAATCTGCCTGCTGTCCAGCGTCGTGATCAATTTCATCAATATCATCGGCCGCTACGTGTTCAGCGTATCGATCCCTTGGGCCGAAGAGATCATGCTTTTCCTGATGGTCGGCTGCGTCTTCACCGGCTGCTGCGCCGTCGCCTGGCAGGGCCGGTATATCCGCATGGACATGCTGATTTCGCTTTTACCTGCCAAGTGGAACGCGTTCTTCAATCTGCTTTCCGAACTGGTGCTGATTGCGGCCGCCATTGCGGTGACCGATTTTGCCTATCCGGTCATTGTGCAGCTCGCCGCGTTCGACGAACGCAGCGAAGCGGCCGACTTCCCGCTCGTCATTCCACAATCGATGGTTCCGATTGGCTACACGCTGATGGGAGTGCTCGTCGCCATCCGGCTCTTAACGCTGCGGCGCACTCCAGCCAATCCTCCGAGCGACGCACACGGCTGAACGAGCGATAGTAATGGCTTATCTTATCTATTTCGCGCTGCCGGTAGTGCTGCTGCTGATCGGATTTCCGATCTTCCTCATTCTCTTGGTCACTTCGATCGTCGCAGTGCTCACCGTCGCCGGGGTGCCGACCGACGCCGTGCAGACCTACATGTTCGGCAGCCTCGACAATTTTCCGCTGCTCGCCGTGCCGTTCTTCGTGCTTGCCGGTGAGTTCATGGCGCAGGGTGGCATCGCGCGGCGCGTGATCGCCATGGTGATGGCGATCGTCGGCGGGGTGCGCGGATCGCTCGCGGTGACGACGGTCGCGGCGTCGGAATTATTCGGCGCCATGTCGCACACCGCGGTCGGTACCGTCATCGCCATGGGGCGCATGATCTATCCGTCGCTCAAGGACGGCGGCTACAACGAACGTTTCGCGGTCGGCCTGATCGCCTCTTCGGGCGCGATTGCGGTCGTAATCCCGCCGTCGATCGCCATGATCCTGTACGCGGTATCGGCGGAGCAGTCGGCGGTCCAGCTGTTCACCGCCGGAATCCTGCCGAGCATCCTCATCGGCGTCATCGATGCCGGATTCGTCATGATCTATGCACGGATCAAGGGCGTACCGCTGGGTAACCGAGCGCGCTGGGAGACCATCTGGAAAACCACCAAGGACGCGAGCTGGTCGATCGGTACCCTGGCGGTGATCTTCGGCGGCATTTACGGCGGCGTCTTCACGCCGACCGAGGCAGCCGGGGTGGCGGTGGTCTATTCGGTGTTCGTCACGATGGTCATCTACAAGGAAGTCGATATCGCCAAGTTCTGGAAGATTCTCATCGACTCCGCCTTCCTGATTTCGCAAATTCTGCTGATCGTGACGTCAGCCGGCATCTATTCGTGGCTGCTGACGACCAGCGGCATCCCGCAGCAGATCGTCGCCTCGATCGACGCGCTGCACATGTCGAAATGGGAGCTGCTGCTCATCCTCAATATCGGCCTCCTGATCGCCGGAAGCTTTCTCGAGCCTCCGGCCGCCATTCTTATTCTCACGCCTTTGCTGTTGCCGATCGTGGAGGCCGTCGGCGTCAACCCGATTCACTTCGGCATCATCGTCGCGGTCAATCTCAGTCTCGGCATGTACACGCCGCCATTCGGACTGAACCTGTTTTCCTCGCAGGCAATCTTCAACGCGCCTTTAAGCCGTATCTATCTGGGCGTCCTGCCATTTCTGCTGCTGAATTTCGCGGCGCTCCTGCTGATCACCTACGTGCCTGAAATCTCTATGGTACTGCTGCACCATTGATATTGCGCGACAGCGGCCGCAGTCTCGACAATTAGAGCTAAATCCGCAAAGGCGAGCGCGTCCTGCAGGTCTACCTGAGCGGCCGGCCACTGGCGCCAGTCGCCAGCTTCCACTAATCTTGCCGTCGTTGTTTTGACACCACTGCGGCATATCGTGGTTTTTTCTAATTATGGAGGACAATCATGGGCTTATTGGACGAACTCAACCTCGGCGGCGCGCTCAAAGGCGCTCTCGGTCAGATCGAAGCAACGGCGGCGCCGGCACTGATCAATGCCTTGCTGGCCAAAACCCAATTCGGCGATCTCAATGGGCTGGTGACGCAATTGCAGCAAAGCGGGCTGGGCCCGCAGGTGCAATCATGGCTCGGCAACGGCGCCAATCAGCCGATCACCGCCGATCAGCTCAAATCGGTCCTGAACAATGCCCAAATTCAGGAGATGGCGCGTCATCTCGGCTTGCCGGTCGATGCGGCGCTTAATATGCTTGCCCAGCATCTGCCCAACGTTGTGGATCAGGCGAGCAAGAACGGGCAACTGCAGACAAGTACCTGATTGGAATTGGACTTCAAATCGGCGACCAAATGAGGAGGAAGACATGAAAGTGATTGCAATCGTGATCGCGTCGTTCTGGCTGGGCTCGGCCGCAATGGCGCAAGGCACCATGGCGCCGGCCGGCGATCCGCCAGCGGTCGCGGCCGGGAAGAAATGCCAGGATGCCAAGCTGCATGGCGCAGCTTTGACCAGCCACGTGAAAAGCTGCTGCGAGAAGGCGGCGGCGAAGCTCAAAGGCGCAGCGAATAAGAGCTTCGAGGGCAGTTGCGAGAAAACCGGGATGGGCACCTGATTTGGACACTAAGCCCCGGTCAACGACTGGCCAGGCTTTGCAGAGGAGGGATTTGTCATGAAAATTCGCGTCTGGTTGGTGTCCGGAATTGTTTTTGGAGCGCTCGGCTTGGCGATTGCCTCGGTTCCGGCACAAGCCAAAAACAAGACCGCGAAAGCATGCGAGGCCGAATGGAAGGCGGCCGAAGCCGCCAAGACCACGGGCGGCAAGAAGCGCGCGGAATTCATTACGGCGTGCCGGCAGGAGCAAGCGCCTGCGGCCACGGCGGCACCAGCGCCGGCGCCTGCCGCAACGGAACCGGCTCCCGCTCCCAAACCAGCGGCCAAGAAAAAAGAAGCCCCAATGGCGGCTCCGGCCGCGACTGGAAACGCCGTGTTTCCGAGCGCCGTTTCCCCGAAATATTCGAAAGAGTCCGCTGGCAAAGCGCGTATGCACACCTGCCTCGACCAGTACAATGAGAACAAGGCCAACAACGGCAATGGCGGCCTGAAGTGGATCCAGAAGGGCGGTGGCTATTACAGCGAGTGCAACAAGCGCTTAAAAGGCGCGTGAGGCGCTCAACGTTTCCCTTCGCCATGCAATCAGTCGCCGCGCCGATAACGGCGCGGCGCTTGCTGTCGTTTTGACTTTATAGAGCTGTTTTCGGGGCGGAACGCTGGACACAGTTATGTGCCGCCGACGCGGTATTTTCGTACGGCGATTTAATTCCGCTTTGACTTGCAGAGAATGGTGGGCGGTACAGGATTTGAACCTGTGACCCCTTCCATGTCAAGGAAGTGCTCTCCCACTGAGCTAACCGCCCGGAATTGGACCAGCATGTAGCGTTCCACCGCCCGCCGGGTCAAGACCGCCCACCAAGAGACTGCGCTCAATAGACCGCGCGGCCGCCCGAAATATCGAACACCGCGCCGGTCGAGAACGAGCACTCGCTCGATGCCAGCCAAGCCGCCATGGCGGCGATTTCCTCGACCGCGACGAAGCGGTTCATCGGGATTTTCGACAGCATGTAGTCGATGTGCTCCTGCTTCATCTGCCCGAACATCTCGGTTCTGGCGGCCGCCGGCGTGATGCAATTGACCAGCACGCCGGTGGTCGCCAGTTCCTTTCCGAGCGACTTGGTGAGCGCGATCAGGGCCGCCTTGGAAGCCGAATAGTGCGAGGCGTTCGGGTTGCCCTCCTTGCCGGCGATCGAGGCGATATTGACGATGCGGCCGTAGCCCGCCGCGATCATGTGCGGCACGATCGCCCGGCAGGTGAGATACGGACCGATCAGGTTGACGTCGATGACGCGCCGCCACGTCTCGGGTGCAAGCTCCCAGAGCGGCGCATTACCGCCGGTGATGCCGGCGTTGTTCACCAGGATATCGGCCTTGCCCAAGGTACGCATGTGCAAAGCGGTCGCGGCAGCCACGGACGAGTCGTCGGTGACGTCAACAGCCCTGACGTAAACGACGCCGCTATCTTGCAAGGGTCGCGCGGCCTCGTTCATCGCGGCCGCGTCGATGTCCCATAACGCGACCTGCGCGCCCGAGCGCAGCATGCGTTGCGCAATGGCAAAGCCGATGCCCCTCGCCCCGCCGGTCACGATGGCGATGCGGCCTTTCAGATCGATGGCGTTCATGGGAGCCCAAAGCCCGATGTCGAAAGCCCGGTGTCGATTGAGTGCTGAAACAATTTAATCGTCATGCCCGCGCTTGTCGCGGCCATGACGGCGACCTAGAACTTCACGCGATCGCCGCCTTTGAGGCCGAGCATCTGCCGCGCCTCCGTCGGCGTCGCGATCTCGAAGCCCAGGTCCTCGATGATCCGGCGGATTTTCGTTACCTGTTCGGCGTTGCTCTTGGCGAGTTTGCCAGGGCCGATATAGAGCGAATCTTCCAGCCCGACGCGGACGTTGCCGCCCATCATCGCCGCGGCGGTGCAGAAATTCATCTGATGCCGTCCGCCGGCCAGCACCGACCACAGATAATCCTTGCCGAACAGCTTGTCGGCGGTGCGTTTCATGAAGAACAGATTGTCGAGATCGGGGCCGATGCCACCCAGGATGCCGAAGATCAGTTGCAGGAATATCGGCGGTTTGAACAGGCCGCGATCCACCATGTGGGCGAGATTATAGAGGTGGCCGGTGTCGTAACACTCATGTTCGAATTTCACGCTGTGGCCTTCGCCCAGCGTCTTGTAGACCTTCTCGATGTCGCGGAACGTGTTGGGAAAGATATAGGCGTCGGAATTGAGCAGATAGCTCTCCTCCCAATCGTATTTCCAGGTCTTGTAGCGCTTCGCCATCGGGTAGAGCGCGAAATTCATCGACCCCATGTTCATCGAGCACATTTCCGGCGCCAGCGTATTGGCCGCCGAAATGCGCTGGTCGACCGTCATGGTCACCGCGCCGCCGGTCGTGATGTTCACGACGGCGTCGGTTGCCTGTTTGATGCGCGGCAGAAACTGCATGAACACGGAGGCTTCGGACGACGGCCGGCCGTCCTTCGGATCGCGCGCGTGCAGATGCAGGATGGCCGCTCCCGCCTTGGCGGCATCGATCGCCTGCGTGGCGATCTGATCGGGCGTGATCGGCAGCGCGTCCGACATGGTCGGCGTGTGGATCGAGCCGGTGATCGCACAGCTGATAATGATCTTGTTGGCCATTAAACTTTCCTCCCTCTCAGCATGTCTTCCCGCGCGGCACAGCGGCCGTCAAGCACGGTCCGGCGCCGATTCGGCCCTTGTCCGCGCCTCCTGGATCGCCTGCCACACCTTATAAGGCGTCACCGGCATCGACACGTCGCGGATGCCAAGCTCGCCCAGTGCATCGAGGATGGCACTGACCATGACGGCGGGCGCGGCCGTGGTGCCGCCCTCGCCACCGGCCTTGATGCCGAGCGGATTGGTCGGCGACAGTACCTCGGCGATCTCGGTCCGGAACGACGGCAGCAGGTCGGCGCGCGGCATGCCGTAATCCAT
>DASZWK010000254.1:0-19051 GCA_035546235.1 Xanthobacteraceae bacterium
GTTGAGCAGGTCCTGCGCGGTCTTGATCTCGTCCTTGCCGACGATCTGGGTATTGATTCCCGGGGTGAGGAAATAGACCACGAGCGCATTCCAACGCCCGTCGGGATCGCGCATTTCCGGCGGGTATTTGCCGGCGTCCGACGGCGTGAATGGCGCGGCCAGTTCGGCCTTGAGGAGCGGCGGCGCCGTGGCGATGCCGTCGAACACATCGCCCACGACCTTGCCGGCGCGTGCCTCGTCGATGACCTTGATGGCGTTCGGCCCGGAATCGGCACGGGCATATTTAACGGTGACGCCCGGGTACTTTTTCTGGAACGCCTCGACCAGCGGGCGCACCGCCTGATTGACGATCAGGGACGTGTACCAGACGGCCGTGCCTTCCTTCTTGGCCGCCTCGTAGAGCGCGTTGTCGGCCGCGTGCGCGCACGGAGCGACGAGCAGCGTCGCAATGATAAGTGCAATGCCCCGGGGTTTCATCATTGCGGATACCAGTTCGGTTTGCGCTTTTCTCTGAAGCTCGCAATGCCTTCCTGCGCTTCAGGCGAATGATGGATATCGGCGTTCGAGCGTTTGATAACGAGCGGCGCGGCGGCGTTACGCATCTCGGTCTTGAAATCGCGCTGCGCGCCGGGTGCACCATGCAAGAGCGCGTCGGCGATCGTGGCGAGCCGGTCGTCAAGTTTCTCGGCTTCGACCACTTCATGCACCAGCCCGAGGCGCAGCGCATCGGCCGCGGAAAAGCGCTCGCCGGTCAGCCCATAGCGCAGGAAGCTGCGCTCCCCCAGGGCTCGGGCCAGAAACGGCGCGACACCGAGCGGCGCCATGCCGGCGCGGACCTCCGGGACGGAGAAAAACGCCGCCTCGGTGGCGATCGCAATATCGCAACAGGCGACGACCGCAGCGCCGCCGCCGACCGCCGCGCCGTGCACCGCCGCAATCGTCGGCTTCGAGAACCGGTCGAGCGCGGTCAGCACGTCGGCCAATGAGGCATGCGCGGCCGATTCATCCCCATTGCCGTTGCCGCGCGCCGAGAGATCGGCACCGGCGCAGAAGTGCTTGCCCAAGCCGCGCAGGACGATGATGCGCGTATCGTCGTCACTGCCGCGGACGAAGAACTCACGCGCCAGTTCGTCCAGCATCAGCTGGTCGAACGCATTGGAGCGTTCGGGCCGATTGAGCAAGATTGTCGCAATGCCGCGCGGCGATAGTTCGACTTTGAGCGTTTCCGCCATAACGACCGTTGACCTCCCCGAGCCGCACCCGCGCCATTAGCGGAACAGATCCTGCGTCACCTTCTGCCACTTCGGCAAGTTGCGATAGATCTGTTCGGGTTGCAGAAAGTCAGCCTTGAAGCCGCCTTCTCCCGGGCGCAGCCCGGCGACGACGGGCGGAACGCTCGGCAAGACCGGCAGATAATCGCTCTGCTGAAACACCTTTTGTCCATCCGGCGAAAGCAAAAAGTCGAGCAGGAGCTGTGCGGCATGCGGATGCCGCGCCTGCTTGATGAGTCCAAGGGCATCGAGCATGACCGGCGCCGGTTCGAGCTTGAGCCAGTCGCACGGCGCGCCCTTGCGCGCGCTGATCATGACGTGGTGATTGAACGCCATCAGATTCATCGCGTACTCGCCGGCGATCACCTGATCGAGCACCGCGCGTGACGACGCCTCGACATTGACGACGTGCTGCGCCGCAAGCGCCTTCAGATACGCCATGCCCTTGTCCTCACCCATCGTGGTCAGGATATTGGCGACAAACCCATAGGCGCCGGCCATGGAGCTGCCGTTCCACGCCATCTTGCCCTTCAACTTTGGATCGAGCAGACCCGCGAACGTCTTGGGCGCCTCGTTCTTCGGCAGCAGCGTCGTGTTGATGCCCGGCGTGAACACATACATGATCACGGCGGTCCAGTAGCCGTCCTTGGCCTTCAGCTGCGCCGGATAGTCGGCTTCATTGGGCACACTGAACGGCGACAACAGTCCCGCCTCTTGGAGCGGCAGCATGTTGACGATGCCGTCGAAAATGTCGGCCTGAACACGACCGGCCCGGCCCTCGGCGAGAATCTTTTCGGCCGTCGGTACATCGTCGGCTCGGGTGAATTGCAGCGTTACGCCGGGGTATTTCTTTTCGAAGGCGGCTTTGAGCGGGCGGATGATCTGGTTGACGATCAGCGTCGTGTACCAGACGACCTGGCCTTCCTTCTTCGCCGCATCGACCAGCGCGGCATCCTGCGCTTGCGCGCTTGGTGCTGCGGATAACAGGATCGTCATTGCGAGGAGCGAAGCGACGAAGCAATCCAGTCGGAATCGCCGAACCTGGATTGCTTCGCGGAGCCTGTCATCGGACCGCGCGACTTCGCGCGGGTCCGTTGGCTCGCAATGACGGCTGGCAGAAGCAACCTTGCCCCCCAAAGACAGCATCGTCATGCCGGTGCCTTCATGTCCTCGGGCGTCGGAATGTATTTCTCCATCTTCGCGGGCGCGCCGTTCTTGCGCATGTCTTCGAGCCAGATGCGATGGATGCGCGGGTCCTGATCCTCGTATTCGATCTGGTCGCCGCCTTCCTTGAGGCTCTTCGACACCGCCGGCTTGTCGTCGCCGCCGGCGCCAAGGAGCGAGATACGATTGGCCAGGGTGGTCGGATAGCGCAGGCCGCCGACCGCGGTTGCGAGATAGCGCGCCGGCTGCGGCCCGGTGTTGAAATGCTGGTGGAATTGCCGGTCGGACGGCACCAGCACCATGCCATGCTTCCAGTCGATGCGGCGGAAGTCCTTGTCACCCTCGAACCACATCAGCGAATAGCCGAGCCCGATCACGCACATGACGTGGAAGCTCGGCCCGTGGCGGTGGCCCTTCTTGTAGGTGCCGACCGGCATTTCCGAGATGTGCGCGTGCATGGTGCCGTCGGCAAGCACGAACATGATGTTGGTGCCGCCGCCGCCGCGGTCGCCCCAGCTTTTCAGCTCGATGGCGGTCAGATCGGGGACGAAATTCGTCTCCCACATGTGGTTGCCCTGGCGCACGGTGATCAGATCGCCCTCGCCGGAGAAATACTCCTTCTTGCCGGCGCGCTCGGAGAAATCGAAATCGCTGCCGAACACGAAAGCCTCGTTGTGGAAGACGTTCATCACCATCGGCAGATTGGTAGTGCTGACGAGCAGCGCCCGCTCGGTGCCGCTGGCGTTGAAGTGCCGGTGCTTGGCGTTGAGCGGGATCGCAAACAGGCTCTTTTCGCCCCACTCGAAGCTCCGCCGGCTGCCGTCCGGAAACTCGAGCTGCGTCGAGCCGTGCCCCTCCAGCACATAGACGACGTCTTCGTAGAGATGGCGCTGCGGCGTGGTCGATTTGCCGGGACCGATCTCGAACACGAACATGTTGGCGAAGTCGCCGCGTCCTTTCAGGTGCACCGCCGCACCGTTGACGCCGTAACGCGGCCAGGGCGCGGTCGGCACGTCGAACAGGTAGACGCCGTAGTCCTCGGTGAGCGGGATGCCCTCGGCCTTCAGCCAATCGAGATACGGGTCGATGCCGAAACGGCCGCCTTCCTTCCCTGCAGGACTGATAGGGGCGGGAACGGCGGGTTGCGGGACTTCGCGGATGTTCATGTGTTCCTCCGAGGCAGGCGTTGCCGGACGTTATAGCCGACACGCTGCCATCCGTCATTCCGGGGCACCGCCCCGCCTCACGCAAACAGCAGCGACTTGATCACCACCGGCACCACGCCGGGCGGAGCGATCAGTTCGCCGACATCGACATAGTCGAGTTCCTGCAACTCCATGCCGTCGATCGACACGATCTTGCCGGGCCAGTGCAGTTCGCGATGCAAAATGCGGCCGAATGTCTTGCCGACGTCGCCTTCGATCGCCAGCAGGAGGAGGGCGATGCGCTCCTTAAAGGGCGCAAGCGCGCTCAAAATGCCTTCTCCGGCGGCCTTCAGCCGCCCGTGCTCGGGATCGCCGTGCCACGAAAACGCAATTGCGACGCGCGGATTGCGATCAAGATCGAGTTCGGCGAGGCCAGCACGGATCGCGGCGCCAAGCCGCGCTTGGTCGATATCGGCACTTGGTTCAACATCCACGTGTACGACCGGAACATTATGTACCGGCAGGACGTAAGGATCGGGCAGGTAGATCGTCTTGCCGCTGACCTGGACGGTGAACTGCGAGGCGCCGATGACGGTGGCGCGAATGCGCTGGCCGGGATCGACCAGCGGCAAGCTGCCGCGCCGGCTCAGTTCACGCGCGAGTTCGCCGGCAAGGAGCTTCGCGAGGTCACCGAACTCTTGCGGCTCATGGCCGAACAGATATTCGGCGACGCCCCCTGAAAACGTGATCGCCACGGGCTTCGGCCCGCGCGGTAGCCGCTCGGTGAGGAGGAGCGATTGCCCCAACGAATCGAGCGGCGCGTCGAGAATGTAATCGGCCGCCACGGCGGCCAGACGCCGGGCGATTTTCTGCCGGACCGTTGGATCGGCGAGCGTCTGCGGCGACAGAGCGATGCCGAGATCGGCGCCGACGAGCTCCGCCGAATGATCGACACGCGTCCAGGCGCCGCCTTCATCGGTCGCGCACAGCCGTCCGCCCACCGCGAAGGCCGACAGCCCGACGATTACCCCGCGGTCGATCAGCGCCAGCTTGGTGGTGCCGCCGCCGACGTCCGCATGCAGGATGCAGGCATCGCGTGCCTTGGACAGCGCCACCGCTCCCGAGCCGTGCGCCGCCAGCCGGCATTCCAGCAAATGTCCCGCAGTGGCGCAGACGAACTTGCCGGCCTCGCCGGCGAACAACTCGTCGATGGCGCGTGCGTTCTTGCGCTTGATCGCCTCGCCGGTGAGGATCACCGCGCCGCTGTCGACGTCGCTCTGCGCGACGCCGGCGTCGCGGTAGCAGCAGGCGATGAATTCGCCGAGCGCGTGCGCGTCGATGGTGCCGTCGGGCAGAAACGGCGTCAGCAGGATCGGCGATCGCCAGACGATCTCCCTGCCGATGACCACGAAGCGGCTGGACAGCCCCTGCGACTGCCGCTGCAGGGCGACCTTGGCGAAGAGAAGATGCGAGGTCGAGCTGCCGATGTCGATGCCGACCGTTTTGAACTCGACGTTCTCCTGGCTCCAGATCGCGCGCGCCAGCTCGGCGCGCTCGTCATCGGTCATGGCGTGTTCGTGGAGGAAATCGGTTTCGTGCATCGTGGTCCCGGATCGGTATGGACCGCACAATGCAGCGCGGCAGGCCGATCTTCAATCCATCAAGCCCTGCCAAATCGTCATTCCGGCCGAGCGAAGCGAGAGCCGGAATCCATAGTCCCTAAGCTTGCAGAACGCGCGCAGGCGTATTGAACTACGCCGACTGTGATTATGGATTCCGTTCGCTGACCTCATCCGCGCCCCGGAATACGGTGCAAAATGTCGCCCCTGCCCCTCACCTACGCCAGTTGCCGCTACGATCGCATCGAGCCGCTGCGCTCAGGCGAAGTACCGGTCGAAGGCATCGATCTCAACGTGATGATCTTCCCGTCCGGCCGCATCATTTTCGACCGCATGGTCGGCGGCGAGGAATTTGACGCCTCGGAGCTGTCCGCTTCCGAGTTCATCAGCCTGACCGGCAACGGCAAAAGCAAGTTCGTCGCCATTCCGGTCTTTCCGTCGCGCGTGTTCCGCCACGGCTATATCTTCATCAACACGCGCTCAGGCATCCGCACACCGAAGGACCTTGAGGGCAAGCGCGTCGGCCTGCCGCTCTACACGCAGACCGCCTCGATCTGGCTGCGCGGCCACTTGATGCATCAGTTCGGCGTCGACATCGGCAAAATCCGCTGGGTGCAGGGCGCGGTCGAGACCGTCGGCAGCCACGGCCATCCGCACGCGCTGCCGCTGCTCAAGCCCGTCGCCATCGAGCAGAACATGACGGGCCGGCCGCTCGGCGAAATGCTCGCCGCAGGCGAGATCGATGCCTATCTCGGTTCGCGCAAGCCGCCGTCGTTCGGCATCCATCCGGACGTGGCGCGGCTGTTGCCCAATGCGCACGCGCTTGAGCGCGAGCTGTTCGAGCGCGAGCGGATTTTTCCGATCATGCATCTCGTCGCCATCCGCCGCGCGCTCTACGAGCGGCACCCCTGGATCGCCAACAGCCTGTATGCGGCGTTCGTCGAATCCAAACGCGTCGCGCGCGCCCGGCTGCGCTATGCCGGTTCGCTCGCCGCGATGCTGCCGTGGCTGCAGGATGAGATCGAGGAAATCGACCAGGTGTTTCCCGGCGGCGATCCATTCCCGTACGGCGTTGAGCCGAACCGGCCGACGCTCGAGGCGCTGGTGCGCTACATGGTCGAGCAGCACTTTATTCCGCGAACGATGCCAATCGAACAATTGTTCGTGCCGCTGCCAGGCGCGAGCGGGAATTAATTCACACGCATCGCGCCGAGTTCGATTGTCTTAATTCTGGCTTAAAGCGGCCCGACTGTGGACGGGTCGGTGGCATTCATCGAGGGGGGAATCCATCATGCGCAAGCACCAAATGCTATTGTAGATGCAGGTACGACTGCCGCTGGCCCGTCATGCCAGCGGTTTCTGAGGCACGTCCGCTTTCCAATTCCCGTCACTAAGCTTCGCCTGAGCCAACCTCAGGCGTACGCAGCTCCGCGTCACGGCGAGCCATCGCTTGGTGCGCGGCGAGCGATGGATAGTATGTTTCAGAGTACCGTCTCGCGTGTTCGCTTCGCTCTCAGTGCACTGGGCGTCATTGTCCTCAGTGCGTCATTATTCAATTGGACTCAGGCGTTACGCACCGCTCGGCATCAATACGAATGGGTCGATGCCGGCGCGTCGAACGCCCCCGCACTTGACACTGCGGAAGTCTGGCAAGTATCGGGAAGCTGTGTGCGGCCGTATTTTGTCGGCGCCGCGCTGCGATCAAAAGCCAAGCTTAAAGCCTATTACGATCTGGCGCCCGAGGCGGTTCGGGCGCAGCTGCATCGCTCGCCCGATGTCCTGCAACCTCAGCTCGTCAAAAACCAGCCAGACAACAATGACGATCCGGATACGGAATATGCCGCGCTTTTGCACGTTCAGTACGCCGAATGGTACGCCAACGTGTTCAAGCTTGAAATCGAAGCAGGCCGGTGGCAGCAGCGCTTGATCGACGTTGCGGATCAGCGGCTGATGCTCAGCGAATCCGCGCGCAGGAGTTTTGGTGCATCCTCCGGCCGCGATAGCGCAGCGCCTGTTGCAACACGCAGTTTCGACACGCAGGTGCTGGCGACGCTGGGGCTCGGCGGATTTCCCAAGGTCGAAGAGCAGAGGCTGCGGGCGGATTGCGTCAAATTCAGCCTCGTGGACAAGGTTCTGACGAGTCCGAATTATCTCGCGGAGCTCTGGCGCTGGCCGGTCGAGCAGACCGCTGCAATCGCGCTCGCATTGGAGCTTATTCTCCTCGGCATTTTTCTTGTGCCGCTGACCCTGCTCGTTGGAACCGGCGACGCGCAGCTCGCCGCACAGCATGTCCGCGATGCGCTCAACCGCCGAGCGGCGAAGGTCAGAAGCTTCGATTGGAAGGAACACATCACCGGCGCGGCCGAAAAATTCCAGGCCATGCTCACGGCAACCCGTGTCCAGCTTTTCAAGCTCGGTGCGAGGTCGAGACCGGTCGTCGAAGAACAGATCGTTCTCTTCCTGCGATGGGTCGTTTTGCCAAGTATCGCGTTGGCCGCGAGACTGAGGCAGCGGTGCGCTTCTCTACTTCGCCGCCACGTCCGTTTCCAGGATACCGGCCACGGTCTTGATCTCGTTGCGCGCATATTGCGGCAGGCCGGCGCTGATCGAACTGCCTGAGTTGAACGACGAGCGGCCCATCAGCACGTCGGCCGGAACCAGATTGCGCAGCACCGGCACCTTTTCGTAGCCGCGCTTTTCGTCGAGCACGTCCGCCTTGATCGCCAGCGCCATGAAGGCCGTGACCACGGTGCGGCTGGGTTCGGCCGGATGGCCCTGAAATACGGCGAGGAATTTGCCGAATTTCATGATCTGATTGACATGGAAAATATCCTGCTCGAGCACGCCGCTGACCGGGGTGTCGAGCGCGGTCAATTGCTGCAGTCCAGGCTGGTCGACGTCGGCGGGGGAAAGCGCCGAAAATTCGCTCTGAAAGTCGATCTCGTCGGAAATCCTCTTGCCGCCTTCGCGCAGCTTGTTGACCAGCAGGATACCGAGCGGAATCTTGCCTTCGAGCTTGTAGGTCGACTGCACGCAGATCGAACTGGCGCGCCCCGTACACCATTTCCGGTCCGGATCCTGGTTGCCCATTCCGGCCGTATCGGTGAACGGAACAATGTCGGCCGCGGCCAGCGTCTTGTGCTTGATGGCCGGATCGATCCGACCGAGGAAATCGAGCGTCACATAGTGCGCAAGATCGATCGAACCGGGCGCGCGGTCGAGCAGGAAGCGCGCCTGCGCCACGTACATGTAGAGTTTCTCGAGCTGCGGCTTGCCGTCGTGCTCGACCTTGCGCACGGTCGGTTCCGTATAGGACGGATAGAGCGCCAGAAACTTTTTCTCGTCGGGATGAGCCAGCGCCCAATTGTCGAAGCGCACCATGTTCAGATTACCGTCGACCGCGTCCGCCGGCTTATCGCTGAACGCGATCGTCGCGGGCTTGAGCTGCGCAACAGGAGTGTTGCGTGCCGAACCCACGTCATCGACGCCGAACGCAGCGGCACTCGCGGCCGTCAACGAACCGATCAGCGCGATAAGCACGATCGGGTGCCTATAGCCCATCTGAAATTCCTCTAGAATCAATCGTACCCACCGCCCCCGTAATAACCGCGCGGTGGCGGGCGTTGCGCCCCGTAGGTGGGATTATTGCCGTACGGAGCGTAATACCCGCGTCCGCTCGGCGGTGGCGGCGCGGGCGGCGGCGGCTGCTGGAAACCGGGGAGCGTCCAGTTGCCGAACAGTCCGCGGGACTGCGGTGGCGGCTGTTGCTGCCAACCGCCGTTGCTGGAGTAATAACGGCCGTCGTAAGCCTCGGCCGCACCCCCATAAGCGCCCGCGCCTCCCTCATAACCCGGCCCGTTATAGGCGGTATACGCCTGCTCCTGGCGCTGCTCGGCGGCGGCCTCGGCCGAAACGAGCTGATTTTGCGTATCGGCGAACTGCCCGTTTGGTCCGATCCGGAAATGCTCGACAAAATCGCCGCGCGCACCGGCGCCGCGTATGACATTGCCGCTCATATAGTCGATCGGCAGGTCGACAAGATCGCGCTTTGCTTCGAGCGAAGGCCCATTGAGGAGTGCCTTGGGCGCGATGCCGTCCGACCAGATGTCTTCGATGATCGGCTTGAAGATCGGCAGCGCCACGCGCGCGCCGTCGACGCCGCCGAGCGAGCGGCGCTTGCCGTCGCCATTATCGTAGCCGACCCAGATCGCGACGGTGACGTCATTGGTGAAGCCGACGAACCAGCCGTCGACCGCATCCTCGGTCGTACCGGTCTTGCCGGCCACGTAAGGCGACAGCGCACCGATGGCGCGCGCGGTGCCGCGCGCGACCACGCCCTGCAACATCGTTTTGAGCTGATAGAAGCTCGCGGGGTCGGCGGCGCCGATTTTCGGGAACACCGGATCCTTCGGATAGGCGAAGACGGTCTTGCCATCCTTCTCAATTGAATCAATGGCGTGCGGCTGCGGCCTTACTCCCCCGTTGGCGATCGCGGCGTAGAAGGCGGCAAGATTGATCATGTGAACCGGCTGCGCGCCGAGTACGAACGGATAATAGCGCACGCAGTCGGTATAGATTTTCGCCGCGACCGCGGTGGCGCAGACATCATCGAGACTCTGTTCTGGATCGGCATCGATACCGCCGTCGAGCAGATGAGCGGTGATGATGTTGACCGAATGTTCCAGCCCAAACCGCATCGTGTAGACGCCGCTGCTGCTGCCGTCGGCATTGCGCGGCGTCCAATAGTCCTTCTCCTGCCCAGTATCGTCATAGGCGATTTGCGGCGTGCCGCCTTGGCGGCCGCCGATCGGCGGCAGCGTGATCGGATCGTTGAGCACCAGCGTATTGGGCTGCAGCCCTTTTTGCAGCGCCGTCAGGTAGGTGATCGGCTTGATCGCGGAGCCGGGCTGGCGTTCGGTCTGCCATGTCCGGTTAAGCTGACTGAGCGGATAAGAAAAACCGCCGACCATCGCGAGAATGCGACCGGTCTTGTTGTCCAGCGCGAGAACCGCACCCTGCACCGTCGGACGGACACGGATTTCGGCGCGCGCCGGCGCCGATTTTGTCCGCCCGCGACTATTGGCCGGCGGCGCCCTGCCCTCGACCACCTCGACATAGATCACGTCATAGAGACTCAAGGCGCGGCGGATGGCCGATGTGTACGTCGTCAGCGGCACGATGCGGCCGTCCGGCAGGCCGACACGGATCGCGCCGTCGCCCCGCTTACCGCCCTTGTCGAGGACGGCGGCCGGCGTCCAATGCACGTCATAGAGCGGCAGGTGCACGGTTTGCAGCGCCTGTTGCCAAGCCGGCATCGTGCTCGGCGGGCCACTTGGCTTGGCCGTCGAGAGTTTCGTCACGGCCGTCGCGATATTGGCTTCCGGTCCCCGGAACTGCATCCGGCCGTTGGTGATCTCATAGCGGGCGAGCCCATCCTGCAGCGCGCTTTCGGCTTGGCGCTGCAGTTGGGGGTTGATCGTGGAATGAACGGTGTAGGAATCCGCCGTGAGACTATCGACGCCGTCGGTCTTGGCCTCACGGCCGAGAAAATCGACGAAGCCGAAGCCGCTGTCGCGATGCTCCGGCGTAAAGGCGACGAGCTTTGGGGGCGCTGCAAGCGCCTGATCCTTCTGCTGGGCGGTGATGAAGCCATCGTCCTTCATGCGGCTGATGACGTAGTTGAGACGGTCCTTGGAGCGCTCCGGATGGCGATCGGGATTGTAGAAGCTCGGTCCCTTGAGCAGACCGGCAAGCATCGCGGCTTCCGACAGCGTCAGGTCCTTGGCCGATTTGCCGAAATAGGCGTGCGCGGCCATTTCGACGCCCCACGCGCCGCGGCCCATATAGACGGAGTTAATGTAGAGCTGGAGAATCTCGTTCTTGCTCAGCGTGTTCTCGAGCCGCGACGCCACGATCATTTCGCGAATCTTGCGCTGATAGGTGACATCGGCCCCGACCAGGAGATTCTTTACGACCTGCTGGGTGATGGTGGAGCCGCCCTCCGGCCGGCCCGGATTCGCGAGATTGCCGATAAAGGCGCGAATGATGCCGCGCTCGTCGATGCCGTGGTGCTGATAGAAGCGCTGGTCTTCGGCCGCGATGAACGCCTTCTGGACGAAATCGGGAATGGCGGAGAGCGGCTCCCAGATGCGGCGATTGCTGGGCAGATACACGTCGGCGAATTTGGCGCCCTTGCCGTCGAGCACAGTGCTCATGCTCGGCAGCTTCCTGTCCTTGAGGGCTTTAAGCTGAGCCTGGTCGGGCAGGTCGGCGGCGGCATTATTGTAGAAGTCCATCACCTGGCCGAGATCGACCACCGGCTTGTCGACCGGCTCGTTCTTGCAAAACTGGTGATAGGCGGTGTTGAGGTCGGCAAAATTGATGCCGTGAAACACTTCGGCATTGGCGCCGACAGCCTTCGGGTCGTCGAGCGCGGTGCTGATCAATTCGTCGAGATTGATCGACTCGATGTCGAAGGCTTTGCGCATGTGGGCACAGCCGTCGCGCAGAACCTGCACCACCTGGGCCTGATCGGTCGCCGGATCGAACTTGGTCTTGACCGCCTGCGGCTGGGTCATGACCTCGCTGAGCGCCAGCGCCGTCGCAAAAATCTTTACGAGAATAGGGTCCATCGGGCTTCGGCGGGCAGAATCCAGTTGCGGGGGACGACCTATCTACAGTGAACGGCAATTATAGTGATCCGATCCTTACAAAAAGACTTTTTTTAGGGCTCCCGTTACCGCATTCCGCGACTCGTACACGAATGCGCCGCAGGGCATCCTGGTATTGGCACAAATCAGGGCTTTGCCGGCGATAATCCGTCGAAATGGCGGCGCTTTTGCAACCAGGCGAGCATGCACAGGCCAGGCAAACCGGCGAGCGCGCAAAGGACGAAAAACCACACCCAACCGGTGATGTGCTCGACGAAGCCGCTGCCGAGCGAGAAGAAGGTACGCCCGAGCGCGGCAAGCGCATTCAACAGGGCAAACTGCGTTGCCGTGTAGAGCGGGTTCTTGCACAGCACCGACAGGTACGCGACGAAAATCACCGTTCCGACCGCGTCGGTAAAGAATTCGATCGTCGTCGTCAGCGTCAGCAGCGCCGTGTTCATGCCGACATGGGCCTGCCAGGAAAAGCACAGGATCATCAGCGTCTGTAGGAGGCCGCCGATCCATAGGCTCTTCGATAGCGGCAGCGCGCGCGCAATGAAACCGCCGGTGAAGCCGCCTAAGAGCGTGGCGACGAAGCCGATGCCATTGCGGATGCCGGCGATCTGAGGGAGCGAAAAGCCAAGGCCGAGGATGAAATTGGTCGACAACGAGAAGGCGAGCGCGTCGGCGAGTTTGAACAGGATCACGAAGGTCAGGATGGCGAAGGCGAGATCGCGCGACAGAAAGTCGCGAAAGCTCGCGACCGCCGCGTGGAACGTGCGCGTGAGCCAATTAACCTGCGCCGCTGCCGGCTCCTTCCCGGCAGAAGCCGATTTCGGGTGTTCCGGCTCGCGCGCCAACAGCGTCGCCAGGATGCCGACCAGGATGAGGACCGCCATGACACCATAACAGGCGCTCCAAGCCGCGCGCGCATCGAACACGCTGCGCAGCCACGTCACCAGCAGCAGCGCGCCGGCGCCGGAGGTCAGCGCGCCGATCCGGTAAGCGGCGATGTAGGACGCAAGCCCCGCAGCCTGCTCGTTCTCCTCAAGGCTCTCCACGCGGAAGGCATCGATGATGATATCCTGCGTCGCGGACGCCGTAGCCACGAACAGACCACCGAGCGCGACGACGCCGGCAGAAACCGATGGATCGGTCAAACCGAGCAGCACGATCGCGGCCATCAGCCAGAGCTGCGTGAACAGCAGCCAGCCGCGGCGCCGGCCCAGAAGCCGCGAGAGCACCGGGATGTCGAGGGCATCGGCGAACGGCGCCCAGAGGAATTTTATGCTGTAGGGAATGCCGACGGCCGCGAACAGGCCAATGGTCCGCACGTCGACGCCGCTTTGCGTCATCCACGCCTGCAGCGTCGAGCCAACCAGCACAAGGGGGAGTCCGCTGGAAAAGCCCAGCAGCAGCACGATCAGCACGCGCCGTTTGCAATAAACGGCGAGCGCTTCGCGCAGCGACGGGCGCTTTTTCAGCAGTTCCCCGGCGGCGTCGTCAGCTACAGTCATCGTCACGGCGTAGCTGATTTGGCGTGGCCTGCCCAGCCGCTATTTGCCGGCTTCGAGCTTGCGCACCACCGGCACGGGAATAATATCGGCCGTGCTCTTTTCGGCCTCGAACTCCACATCGATGATCCGGGCGCCGCGTTTTTCCACCTTCTCGGACGAGATCAGAATTTGCCGGACGTCCTCGTTGGCCTGGCCGAAATGCTGCTGCAGCTTGAGCACTCGCTCGTGCATCCGCGTGACGTCGTCAATGAGTTTGGCCACCTCGGTCTGAATCTGGCCGGCGGCTTCGCGCATCCGTGCGTCGCGCTGAATCTGCTGGATCACGTGGACAGCGATCATCAGCAGTGACGGCGAGACGATGACAATCTTGGCGCGGAACGCCTTCTGCACGATGTCGTCGAAACCGTCGTGCAGCTCGGCATAGACGGACTCCGACGGCACGAACATCAAAGCCAATTCCTGCGTCTCGCCTGGAATGAGGTATTTCGCCGCGATGTCGGCGATGTGCTTGCTCATGTCCTGGCGCACCCGCGTGGCGGCCGGACGCCGCTCGTCGTCGCTCGCGGCGGCCCGATAGGCCGCGATGGCTTCGAGTGGAAACTTGGCGTCAATGACGAGCGGCCGCTGGTCCGGCAGGAATACGACGCAATCCGGCCGCATACGGTTGCCGAGCGTGTACTGAAACTCGTAGCAGTCCTTGGGCAGGCTATCGCGGATAATGATCTCCATCCGGCCCTGGCCGTACGCGCCGCGCTCCTGCTTGTTGCTGAGCACGTTTTGCAGCGCCGTCACTTGGCCCGCGAGCGCCGTGATGTTCTTCTGCGCGCCGTCGATGACGGCGAGCCGCTCATGCAACTTTTGCAAGTTTTCGGCGGTGTGCCGGGTGGTCTGGTGCAGCGAATCGCCAAGCCGGTGCGACACCGAATCGAGCCGCTCGTTGACAGAATGCTGCAGTTGCGACTGGCCCTGCGACAACAAGCCGATCATCGCCTCCATGCGTGCCGCCGTATCGGCCTGGGCGTCGGCCAGTTCACTCATGGCGGCGGCGTGGGCCTGCGCCAGGGCGCGCGATCGCCATGCCATGATGACAATAATGGCAAGCACGGCCGCGGCCGCGGCAGCTGCGATGCCAAGCACGGCGGCGGCCGGCAACCCGGCAATATCGGGAATGTGCAGGTGTTCGAATAGCGGCTGGGACTCGGACATCTAGCGACTTTACGCGATTCGCCCGCCCCGAACAAATGGCGAACGCCTGCACGGCAGGGGATGACCGCGGGCGGGGCCGGGGCGCCAATTGACCGCCGTTTACGCACCCCTTACATCGCCGAACATGGCGCTGCGCGAAATCATCAAACTGCCGGATAAGCGGTTGCGGCTTAAGTCCGAGCCGGTCAAGCGCATCGATGCCGGCATCCGCAAACTGGTCGATGACTTGTTCGAGACCATGTACGACGCACCCGGCATCGGGCTCGCCGCCATCCAGATCGGCGTGGCCAAACGCGTCGTGACCATGGATCTGTCGAAGAAAGAGGACGATCACAAGCCGCAAGTCTTCATCAATCCGGAGGTGGTCTGGAAATCGGACGAAAAATCCAAATACGAGGAAGGCTGCCTGTCGATCCCCGAATACTACGAGGAGGTCGAGCGGCCCGCACAGGTCAAGGTCAAGTATCTCGACATCGACGGCAACGAACAGGAAATCGAGGCATCGGGTCTGATGGCGACCTGCCTGCAGCACGAGATCGACCACACCAACGGCGTGCTGTTCATCGACTACATTTCCAAGCTCAAACGCGACCGCATCGTCAAAAAATTCGCCAAGGCGGCTAAGAAGGAGGAGGCTTGACCGGGCGCCTGATCCGCCGCCGGCTGCCGGCCTCAAACCGATCAATGGCCGCACCGTCGACCGCTACACGACGCTGTGATATGTTTGCTTGGACGGAGAACCAATGACAGATCTTTTGGTGCGCGACATAGATCCCGCGCTGAAGCGCAAGCTTGAGGAGCGCGCACGGGCGCATGGCCGGAGCCTCACAGAGGAAGCCCGGGCTGCCATCGAGCGTGGCATGGCCGACGAAGGAAGCATCGCCAAACCACACACAGATGAGCTGGGTACGCGGCTTTTTGGAATGCTGCCGGACGAATGGCGGGGCGACGACTTGGTATTTGGACTGCCGCGGGATTTGTCCGAACCCGCCGAGTTCGGATGATCGTTCTTGATACCAACATCATTTCGGAAGCTTTCCGAATCGCTCCGAACTCGACGGTCCGGTCTTGGCTCGACGCACAAAAGCCCGCAGACCTCTTTCTTTGCGCGCCGGTCTTGGCTGAGCTGCGCTATGGCATAGAGCGCCTGTCCGTAGGCGCGCGCCGAACTGGCCTCGAACAAATGATATCGAGGGTAGAAAGCGAACTGTTTGAAAGCCGGATTCTTCCTTTCGATCGCGAAGCTGCCTATGAATTCGGGCGTATCCAAGCGCGGCGCGTCAATCTCGGACGGCCAATATCAACGATGGATGCCTTGATAGCCGCGATTGCCGTCAGCAATCGTATGGCGATTGCAACGCGCAATACTGGCGACTTCGCCGAACTTGGACTTGACGTAATAAATCCGTTTGCTCCGGCTGCGGCTCCATAAGATCGGGCTCAAGACTATGTCGCTCCGCCTCATCTTCATGGGCACGCCGGATTTTGCGGTGCCCACTCTGGTCGAGCTGGTCGGCGGCGGACATGACGTCGTGGCGGTCTATACGCGGGCGCCGCAGCGGGCCGGGCGGCGCGGCCTGGAGCTGACGCCGAGCCCGGTGGCGCGTGAAGCCGGACGGCTTGGCATTCCAATCCTCACGCCGAAATCGCTGCGCGAGGCCGAAACGGCCGCGGCCATGGAGGTCCGTGGCGCCGACGCGGCCGTGGTCGTCGCATACGGCCTGATCCTGCCGAGCGCGATCTTGGAAGTATTTTCGCTCGGTTGTTTCAATCTCCACGCCTCGCTGTTGCCGCGCTGGCGCGGCGCAGCGCCGATCCACCGCGCCATCATGGCGGGTGACGCCGAAACCGGCGTGTCGGTCATGCGGATGGAGGAAGGCCTCGATACCGGGCCCGTTGCGATGGTGGAGCGCGTGCCGATCGGCCCCGATACGACCACGGGCGAGTTGCATGACCGGCTGGCGCGGCTCGGCGCCGATCTCATGTTGCGTGCCATCGGCGCACTGGAGCGCGGCTCACTGCACGTGACGCCGCAACCGGACGAAGGCGTCACTTACGCCAACAAGATCGAGAAGACCGAGACGCGCGTCGACTGGCGCAAACCGTGGCAGGACGTTCACAACCATTGCCGTGGGCTGTCGCCATTTCCCGGCGCATGGTGCGAATTTCCGGGCGTCGGGCGCGTGAAGATTCTTCGCACCACGAAGGGCGCCGGCAGCGGACCGCCCGGCCGCGTGCTTGACAACAAGCTCACCATTGCCTGCGGCGACGGCGCGGTGCAGTTCGTCGAATTGCAGCGCGCCGGCGGCAAGCCGATACCAGCGGAAGAATTTCTGCGCGGCATGACGATCAAAGCGGGAGAGCAGATTGCCTGAGCGGACAAGCCATGGCTGAGCAGTATACGGTCTACATCGACGATAATTTCAAATACATGGACGAGGATGCGCGTATCAAATGCGGCACCTATGAATCGCTTGAAGAGGCGTTGCAGGTCTGCAAGGCGACCGTCGACGCATGCCTGATGAGGGCGCACAGGCCGGGGATGTCGGCGCGGCAATTATATGAAGAGTACGTTGCGGCTGGCGACGATCCGTTCATCGTCGGACCGGGCGCCAGCTTTTCCGCCTGGACATATGCCAGGCAGCGTTGCGAGACGCTGTGCGGCGGCAGCGTGGAAGACGCTTGATGCCCCGCTACAAGCTCACGCTCGAGTATGACGGCACGCCTTATGTGGGCTGGCAGGCGCAGGACAACGGTGCCTCGATCCAGGGCGCGCTGACCGATGCCATCGCAGCATTCGCCGGCGAGCGGGCCACGGTGCGCGGCGCCGGCCGCACCGATGCGGGCGTGCATGCGCTCGGCCAGGTCGCGCATGTCGATCTCAGCAAACAATGGGACACCGACACGGTGCGCGACGCCATCAACTTTCATCTGCGCCCGCAGCCGATCGCCGTGCTTACGGCCGAACAGGTCGCGGACGACTTCGACGCGCGATTTTCGGCCATCAAGCGCCACTATCTCTACCGCATCGTCAACCGCCGCGCCGATCTGACGCTCGAGGCCAACCGCGTCTGGCGCGTGCCGCGCCCGCTCGATGCCGCCGCCATGCACGAGGCGGCGCAAAGCCTGATCGGCCGGCACGATTTCACCACCTTTCGTGCCGCCGAATGCCAGGCCAAGTCGCCGGTGAAGACACTCGATCGCCTCGCTGTCGTGCGCGACGGCGAACAAATCCGGATCGAAACCTCGGCGCGCTCGTTCCTCCACCACCAGGTCCGCTCGATAGTCGGCTCGCTCATCCACGTCGGCGAAGGCAAATGGAGCGCCGCCGATCTCGAAGCGGCGCTCGCGGCCCGCGACCGCGCCCGCTGCGGCCAAGTCGCGCCGCCGCACGGGCTTTATCTGGTGCGGGTGGAGTATTGAGGCTGCGCGGAATGCATCATGCCGGAGGGTGACGTCGACGTCGTGGTGGTTGGCGGCGGCGCGGCCGGCGTCGCGGCGGCGAGGCGGCTCGCCGACGCTTCCATCCGCTGTCTCTTGGTCGAGGCGCGCAAGCGGCTCGGCGGTCGCGCCTGGACGGTTCACGACCGGGACGGCCATGCCCTCGATCTCGGCTGCGGCTGGCTGCATTCCGCCGATCGCAATCCGTGGACCAGCGTCGCTCAACAGGAAGGCTTCGCGATCGACAAGACGCCGCCGCCGTGGAGGAACAGGCCTCTCGAAGCAAGCCTTTCACGCGCCGAGCACACGGCGTTTCGCCACGTTATCGATGAATTCTACGACCGGCTGGAGGAAGCGGCGCAGGGCGAGGCAGACGCTCCGGCGTCAAGTTTGCTCGACCCGGCCAATCGCTGGAATCCGCTGCTCGATGCCATGAGCACCTACATCAGCGGCGCCGAGCTCGAACGGGTTTCGTTGAAAGATCTGGACAACTATCACAGCACCGACCTCAATTGGCGCGTCGTCGAAGGCTATGGCACGCTGATCAGCGCTTATGGAGCGAACCTGCCGGCCATGCTGGACTGCCCGGCCAGTGAGATCGATCACAGCGGCAAACGTTTGAAGATAACGACAGGCAAAGGATCGATCGCCGCCGATCAAGTCATCATTACGGTGCCGAGCGCGATCCTCGCCGCCGAGCGCATCCGGTTCACTCCGGCGCTTCCCGATAAGGTCGAAGCCGCGCACGGCCTGCCGCTCGGCCATGACGACAAGCTCTTCATGTCGCTAGAGAGTGCCGAAGAATTTCCCACGAGTGCCCGGCTGTTCGCTCATACGGACCGAACCGCGACGGCGGGCTATCACATCAGGCCGTTCGGCTGGCCGATGATCGAAGCCTATTTCGGCGGCGCATGCGCGGCCGAGCTTGAAGCGGCCGGTGAAGCGGCTTTTTTCGACTTCGCCGTCGCGGAGTTGGTTGGCGTGATGGGAAGCGACTTTGCCAAGCGCCTAAAACCGATACGGGTTCACCGCTGGGGC
>DASZWK010000255.1:0-3216 GCA_035546235.1 Xanthobacteraceae bacterium
ATGGAGCGCGGCTACAAGCCGATGTGAATTCCGTCACCCTGAGGCGCTCGGCGCCTAGCGCCGAGCCTCGAAGGGCGACGGCCCGAGCGCCTGAGCAGCATCCTTCGAGGCCCGCGCTACGCGCGGGCACCTCAGGATGACGACGGTGTCAGCGGCAGATCAACAAACATCTTGTACTGCTGCAACTTCGGCTTCGGCTTGTCCTCTTCGCGCAGATACTCAACGGAGCTTTTGCCCAGATATGCCGCCGGCAGGATCATGGCGCGAATGAAACGCGTCGGCCGGTCGGCGGCCTGCGCGAAGACCGGGTCGGGCCCGCTTTCGTACCAGGCACCGCCCGGCCCGTATGACGTCGAGCGGCCGTGCGTGTCGATGCGGATGCCGCCTTCGAGCAGACACCGGATACCCGGCCCCTGATGGCGATGCAGATAGGCGCAGCCGCCGGGTGGAAACGCGACGCTGTCGCCGCGCAGAAGCAGGCTGCCCTTCGGCAAGGTGTCGAGCCGCGCTGTGAGTTTTTCGCGCGAGGAAACGCCCGTGCCCCCAATCGCGCCATTGCCCTCCTGCGTGGCCATCTCCCAGCGCCACAGGGTAGCACCGCTGCTTCCGGCCTTGAGCGCCACGATGCCTTCGCTGCCCGTGGCCTCGCCGTCGTGCAGCGTGTGATCGCTTATCACAACGGAGCCGTGCGCGACGAACATCATGCGCGGCAGGGCCGGTAAATTCACCGCGACGTCGCTCGACAACACGTCCTCAAAAAGCCGAAGCACAGGGGTCATGGGGTTTCCTTCGTCATTCCGGGGCGCCGCGCAGCGGCGAGCTAGGAATCCATAATCACAGTTGTTCAGGGAAAGCACACTACGGTTGTTCCCGCCAGTTCTGGGGTTATGGATTCCGGGCTCCTCGCTTCGCTCGGCCCCGAAATGACGGGCCGGCATTTACACCGCCGCGCCGGCATTGCTAAATCGCCTGAGAGTTCACGCTGCTCAAATAACCCGTTGGGAGCCCGCCCATGCCGACGATCGATACCGAGCGTTTTCGGCTGCGCAATTTCGTCGAGCAGCTCGTCGCCAGCGGCGAATGCGAGGTGCGCGAAAAGCCGGTCGATCTCGTTGATGTCGCCGCCGCGCTCGACGGCAATCCGCGGGCGGTGCTGTTCAAGGCGGCAGGTCCCGAGAAGGCCGAACTGGTCGGCAACGTCATGGGTTCGCGCAAGCGGCTCGCAAGCGCGCTCGGCACTGACGAGCGCGATCTGTTGAGCACGGTCAACGCGCGCCTCAACCGGCTGCACCCGCCCGTCAAGGTGTCGTCGCAGCAGGCGCCGGTTCAGCAGGTCGTGCTCAAGGAGGACGACGCTGACCTCACCGCGCTGCCGGCGCATCTCCAGCATGGCGCCGACGGCGCGCCCTACATTTCGGCCGGCATCGATTACGCGCTGTTTCCCGGCACCGGCCTCACCAATGTGGGCTGCCGCCGCATCATGCTGCGCGGCAAGCGCCACGCCGGCGTCGATCTGATCGCGCCGAGCGATATGCGCGCCATCTATCTTGAAGGCGCCGCCCGCAAAGAACCGGTGCCGGTCGCCTACACGGTCGGTTCGCATCCGGCCGATTTTCTGGCCGCGATGACGTCGCTGCCGTCGGTGGATGAGCTTGCGGTGGTCGGCGCGCTGCGCGGCGCGCCGGTGCCGGTGGTCAAATGCGTCACCAGCGACATCTATGTGCCGGCCGACGCCGAATACGTGATCGAGGGTTTTTTGGATCCGGCCGGCCATGTCGAACCCGAAGGGCCGTTCGGCGAATATGTCGGCTACTACGGCGTGGTGAAGCGTAATCCGGTGCTGCACGTCACCGCGATCACGCACCGCGAGGACGCGCTGTTCCAGACGCTGACCATCAGCGGCCGCACGTTGACACATACCGACACCACGCAGCTTTCCGCCGTGAAGACCGAGTCGGCCGCCTGGGCGGCGCTGATGGCGTCGGTGCGCGAGCCGCTTGCGGTCTACGCCACGCCATCGAGCGGCGGCATGTACAACGTGCGCGTTTCGCTGCGCCAGCGCGTCCCCGGCGACGCCAAGAACGCCATTGCGGCCGTATTCGCTTCGCATGCCGAAGCCAAGCACGTGTTCGTGTTCGATCCGGACATCGACGTGTATTCCGACGCCGAGACCGATTGGGCTTTCGCCACGCGATTTCAGGCCGATCGCGATCTGGTCACCGGCTCGGGCTTTCGCGTGGTGCCGCTCGATCCGTCGCTTGGCGGCGCGCGCACCGGCGCCAAGCTCGGCTTCGATTGCACCATTCCGTTCGGCAAGAGCAACGCCTTCGAGTTCTCGGTGCCGGCGCCGCCGTCGGCAAAGAAAACTGCGCCGCACAAGTCTGCCGCGGACGCGCTGACCGCCGGGCCGGCGAGCTTCCTGGAGCTGATGACCGCGCTCGGCAGCAGGGACGGCCGCGAAATCGTGCGCGAGCTTGATGCGCTTTATGCGGCGCAGCGGCTCGGCCGGCTCGATGACGGGCGGTATGTTTTAAAAAATAGTGACCCGTCATCCTGAGGCGCTCGACGCGAAGCGCCGAGCCTCGAAGGGCGACGGCCCGAGCGCATCGGCCGCATCCTTCGAGGCTCGCTTCGCTCACACCTCAGGATGACGGAAAAAGAAAATAGGAGGAAACCGATGACGCAACGCACCACACCGCCTTTCCGCGCCGATCATGTCGGCAGCCTGTTGCGTACGGCGCCGCTGAAAGACGCGCGTTCAAAGCGCGCACAGGGGGTCATCACCGCAGCGCAGCTTAAAGAGATCGAAGATCGCGAGATCGAGAACGTCATCAAGAAACAGGAAGACGTTGGATTGAAGCTCGCGACCGACGGCGAGTTTCGCCGCTCGTGGTGGCATTTCGATTTCTTCAAGGGCCTGCAAGGCGTAACGCCCTTCACCACCGAGGGCGGCATTCAGTTTCACGGCGTGCAGACCAAGCACGAAGGCATCAAGATCAGTTCGAAGATGGGCTTCTCCGGCCATCCGATGCTGGAACATTTCAAGTTTCTCAAGGCCCACACGCGGGTGACGCCGAAGATGACGATACCGGCGCCCTCGACTCTGCATTTCCGCCAAGGCCGCAATCTGATCAGTAAGGACGTTTATCCGACGCTCGATGCGTTCTTTGACGACCTTGCCGCGACTTACCGGGCCGCGATCCGAGCCTTCCACGA
>DASZWK010000256.1:0-3381 GCA_035546235.1 Xanthobacteraceae bacterium
ACGAACAAATGAAGCAAATTTCCGAAAACATCGGCTACTCCAGGCGGTTGATTTCAATTTTAGCTCCGTCTTTACGCCGCATGCTGGAGCGCGATTGACCAAGGCGCGCCGCCGAATCGCGCCGTCAGTCAGGCCTGAGCGCCGATGAATCTGAAAGGACCGTTCCGGACGCGATTTATCAGTATCGGGGCATAAAAATCGTGCTCCGGGATAAAGGGGCGCCGCCCGCGCAATCCTGACCCGCTGTGCCGCCATAGAGGTGGAACTCCGCGACGCTGTGACGGAACTTAATGTCAGAGTGGAGCTCTGCCGTGCCGAAGCATGCGCTCGGCAAAGCCTGCCTGAGGAGCCGCACACGACCAATCGGCCAAAAACTAAAATCGAAAAACAAATAAACGGTACCTGTGGTTAAGTCGTCCAACAATTTCAACCGCGTTTTTGGTTGCCGTTTTCTGGTGTTCCAAAAAGTTCCATGTTCCGTGTGCAACGTGTGCTCATGATGCGGCCATCAAATCCTCATGGTGAGCGACTTTGGTCTGCGCGCCGTTCGGCATCGAAGATTTGAAATGTCGATCGGCGCCAACCAGGAGGCGTTCTCATGAGATTTGTTTCGGCGCTGTCGCTTGCGCTGGCGTGTTTGCTTGGAGCAACGGGTGCCGTGAGCGCCCACGTACGTCATCATCATGCGCATCACTATTCATCCCGTCATCATTATGCATACCGCAATTATCGTCATCATCAGCATTTCGCCAGCCGCGCTGACCGTGATCGCGGCGACCATGATCGCGGCGAGCATGGCCTCGTTCATGTGCAAACCGCGGCAGGGCCGATCACTGTCGCGTCCGATGTCGCCGGCAAGTTCAAGGGCCTGATCGCGGCGCTCGTTGCCAAGGGATTCAAAGGCGGCGTGCATTGTTACGCGTCGGGCGGCCACGTCACGCATTCATTGCACTACAGCGGCCATGCTTGCGACTTCGCCCAGGGCGGCCGTAACAAGACGGTATCGGTTATGTACCACGCGGGCGATCTGATCAGATCGGCCGGCCTGCGCGACGGCTGTTCATTCCACGATTGCGGCCATGTTGACACGGGCCTCGCTGTGGCGTCGCGCCACCACGAGCGCCGATATACGGCCTACGCTGCACGCCGCCACGAGCACGCGCACTACCGGTTCGCCGCATATAGGCGGCACGAGCGCGGCGAGGGTTACGCCGGTATGATGATGTATGGCGGTGATAGGCAGAGCAGGGAGTTCTCCGGCGGGCGCGGGCACTATCGCGTCGCCACCCTGACCTACCAGCCCGACCGCACGACGCCGCGGTGACGAAGGTCATTGCGGGTGCGTCGATGCTCGGCGCACGAATCTTTCCGAATCGGCTTCAGGCGTTGCACCGCAGCGCGATTGGTTAGCTGGCGGCTCGCGGCGGGCGGTGATGAGCTTTCGTGGCGGTGGGCGCGTCGCGCCCGCCTGCGGTGCTATGGCGCTTAGCGCCTTCCGTCTTTCCCGCTAAACTTGCGTTGCCAGGAGCGGCCGCAGAACCGCAGGCGTGCAATCGAGGGAGAGAGTGGTCATGAGCCGATGGCGAGTAATGGCGGTGGCGCTGACGGCGCTGGTGGCGATGCCGATCGTGGCGCGGGCGGACGATTATCCAACGCACAACGTCACCATCCTGGTGCCGTTCGCTCCCGGCGGCGGCACCGATTTGCTGGCGCGGTCTTATGCGCAAATTCTTGAAAAGAAATACGGCAAGTCCTTCATTGTCGAGAACCGGCCCGGCGGCGGCACGACGCTCGCCGCAACGGCGACGGCCAATGCGAAACCCGATGGCTACACGCTGATGCAAGGCACCAGCGGCACCATGGCGATGAACCCCACCATCTTCAAACACCTGAACTATGAGCCCTTGAAGACCCTGGTGCCGGTGTCGGTGGTGGCCGGCGTGCCGTTCGTGCTGACCGTCAATCCGGCCCTCCCGGTACACAGCGTGGCCGACCTGATTGCGCTCGCCAAGAAAAGGTCGGCCGAAGGCAAGCCGTTGACCTACGGCTCCGGCGGCGTCGGCGCGTTCCACCATCTCTGTGCCGCGTTGTTCAGCAGCCTGGCCGGCATCGAGATGACGCACGTGCCTTATCGGGGCAGCGCGCCGGCGACGCTGGCGCTGATCTCGGGCCAGGTCGACGTGCTGTTCGTCGATCTAGGGCCAATGTTGCCGCAGATCAGGGCGGGCAAGGCCCGCGTCCTCGGCATCACCAGCAATAAGGTGTTCCCCACGGCACCGGACATCAAGCCGCTCGCCGAGGTCGGCATGCCATCTTGGCCGGACACCGTTGCCTGGCAGATGCTGCTCGCGACCGGCGGCACGCCGAAGCCGATCCTTGAAAAGCTGAACAAGGACGTGAACGCCGCTGTCCATTCGCCGGCGATGAAGGCGCCCCTGGAAAAGCTCGGCATGATCGGGCTCGGCGACAAATCGCTGGAGCAGCTCGACGCCTATGTGAAGTCGGAAAGCGTGCGCTGGGCCAAGGTCATCAAGAGCGCCAACCTGGCGGGCACGCAATAGCGGGGGCGCTACCGCATCGGCGCCGCAGCCTGCCGCGCCGGTGCACCTGACTGACGGCGTTGAGCCACCGCCTGTTTATCGCACCGCAGCAAAGGCTCGGCTCCTATCGCCGAGCGACTTCCGCCTCGGCTGATGCGGAGGAACTGGATTACTTTTGCTGCTTTACCTTCTAGGCCAGGTCCGAAACATGACAACGAGCAGCCACGGCAAGCCAACGCAACCGGATATCCATGACCGCACTCAGTGGTTCGGCGCGATCCAGTATGGAATTGGGCCGAGACTGCGAAAGGAAATGGCATTGGACGAACATGTGCCCCAGCGCTTCCGGGACTTGGTGCACGCGCTGGAAAAAGCCGAGCGGGAACGAAAAAGCTGAGATTGATTTCGAAGCCTAAGGAATCTTCGGCATCGCCGAACAGCGCCCGGATGACGCGCGTCGTTGCAAACATCAAGCTTCCCGCAGACGTCCATCTGCACGCACCGGGGACGCGGCCTACGGTGAAGACCGTAGAACAAGCCCTCGGATTGATCGAACGCGAGCTGCCGCCCGAAATGGCGAGATTGTCGCGCCGGCTGTTTGCGCGCGCGCTCCTTATCGAAGCGCAACGCTGAAGAGACTGGGCTTCGATCCGATCGGGCAGGGGCCCGGCCGTTCGGACCTTACCTGCGCCGCGAAATGACCCGCTGGGCCGGAGTCGCCTGCCGCGCCGGGCTGAAACACTAGAACGGGCGCGCAGTCAGCGCCTGGACTTCTCCAAGACGCCAAGCATTCGGCACTGGCAAGTTCGCATGGGGTGCTATTCACCGATCTCCAAGTCGG
>DASZWK010000257.1:0-3998 GCA_035546235.1 Xanthobacteraceae bacterium
GGTTTCTTCCCGCTTGGTTCGAAAAGATTAGGTAATCAGCCGAAGGTCGGCACGAACAGGTCGTCGGCCTTCACGCCCCGGTCGGTCAGGCCGAGCGTCTGCTGATAGAGGATAAGCGCCTCGATGGTCCGGCGCATCGGCTCGACGCCATAGGGCCATGGATCGCCCTTGAACACCTCCCAGATGTCGTCGATTTCCCGCATCAGGAACGGCGTCATGTAGCGCACGGCCCGCAAGTTGAACATCTTTTGCAGGGCGATCTTCTTCGATCTCACGAAGGCATCGTAGAGGCTCGTCGCCACGAACGGGTAGCGCTCGTAGACGCTCTTCTTGATGGCGACGGTGTGCATGATCGGATAGATGCCCTTGCGCGTCCACAGATCCTTGTCGACCTCGACGTAGTTCGGAAACAACCGCACAACATCAGGATTGGTGCGGATTTCCTCCGGCAGGCTGGTGCCCAGCGTGGCGTCGAGTTCGCCGTCGGCCAACATCTGGCCCAGTGTCTTTTTCGAGGTGTTGTTCTCGATCGACATTTTCTTGAGCAACGGCAGCACGGTCGGATGGCCGTGCGAACCCGTCTCATTCATCGCGCTCTGCACCCATTTGACCTTGGTCAGGTCGACGCCGAACTCGTGATGCAAAATACCGTTGATGAAAATCGCGGCGGTCATCGTGTAGAGCGGTACGCCGATGCGCTTGCCTTCAAGATCCTTGGGCGTCTTGATCCCGGACTTCTTGTTGATGGCGATGTAGCCCATGCGGAACGCGATCGACGGGAACACCGGGATGGCGACGAACGGGCACTCGTTGCGGGTGAAGCGCTGCGTGAATTCGGACAGCGAATATTCGGCGACATCGAATTCCTGCCCGCCCGACATACGGTCGAATATCGGCCGCGGCTGATCGATCGGGATGAAGTTGAGATCGATACCGTCGGGCTTCACCTCGCCCGTATAGAGCGCTTGCATCCGGTCGTAGAGACCGGACGCGAACGAAAGCTGTAGCTTGGGCATTTCCTGCCGTCCTTCCGCATTATGATCGCGGAATTACGGTTAGCATGCCGCCCGAAACGCAGGAAGCCCAGCCGCGCAGGTGCCGGGCGCATGGCCTCAATGCAATTCCTTGCGCAGGATCTTGCCGATATTGCTCTTCGGCAGGCTGTCGCGGAATTCGATCATGTGCGGCCGCTTGTAGTTGACGAGCCGCGCCTGCAGGAAACTCGTCAGATCCGCGGCGGTGAGCGCATCATCGCGCTTGATGACGAAGAGCTTCACCGCCTCACCGGTGCGTGCATCCGGCACGCCGATCGCCGCGGCTTCGAGCACGCCGGGGTGCTGCATGGCGATGTCCTCGACCTCATTGGGAAAGACCTTGAAGCCGGACACGATGACCAAGTCCTTCTTGCGGTCGAGCAATCGCAGGAAGCCCTGCGCATCGAAGGCGCCGATATCGCCGGTGCGCAGCCAACCGTCGGTGGTCAGCACGCGCCTGGTTTCCTCGGGCCGCCGCCAATAGCCTTGCATGACCTGCGGGCCGCGCACCCAGACTTCGCCGTCCTCACCCGGACCGAGGATTGCACCCATCTCATCGCGGACTGTTACTTCCGTCGAGGGCACCGGCAGGCCGACCGTGCCGAGCTTCGGATCGTCGACCGGATTGATGCATACCACGGGCGACGCCTCGGTCAGGCCGTAGCCTTCGACCAGGTCCTTGCCGGTGATTTCGCGCCAGCGGCGGGACACTTCGGTCTGCACCGCCGCACCGCCGCCGATGGTCACGCGCAAACTGCTGAAATCGAGCGCGGCAAATTCGGCCCGGTTGACGAGCGCGTTGAACAGTGTGTTGACGCCCGACGTGGCGGTGATGCGGCCGTCGCGCATCGTGCGGATGAGCCGGTGCAAGTCGCGCGGATCGGGAATGAGCACATTCATGCCGCCAAAATGCGCGAAGACCAAGAGGTTCGCCGTCAAAGAGAATATATGATAAAGTGGCAGCGGCGTAAGCGCACGCTCGCCCTGAGAATCGACGCCCGAACCGATCCAGGCCGAGCATTGCAGCGTGTTGGCGATCAGGTTGCGATGCGACAGCATCGCGCCCTTGGAGACACCGGTCGTGCCGCCGGTATACTGCAGCAGCGCCACCGCGTCAGGTCCCGGCTCGGCATCCGCGTAGTGCATGCTCGGCACGTGGTTGCAGGCATCCTGCAGCATCGTGAACTTTGCGAAATGCCACGTCGGGACGGCGTGCTTGATGTAGGCATTCGCCAGATTGTAGGCCCAGCGCTTGAACAGCGCCGCAAAATCGCCAAGCCGCGCCACGACGACGTGCTGTATTTGCGTGTCGGCGATAATGGTTTCCAGCTTATGGGCGAAGTTCTCCAGAATCACGATGACGCTGGCGCCGGAGTCAGCCAACTGCTCTTTCAGCTCACGCGGCGTGTAGAGCGGATTGACATTGACGGCGATCATGCCGGCGCGCAATGCGCCGAGGAACGCGACCGGATAGGCGAGCAGATTCGGCAGCATGATGGCGACACGGTCGCCCGGCCGGCAGCCCGCCTGTTCGACGAGGAACGCCGCGAAGCCCCGGCTGGCCTGCTCCCACTCTGCGTAACTGATGCGCGCGCGCAGACATTCGAAGGCAGGCCGCTCGGCAAACTCGCGACAGGCTTCGAGCAGCATGGCGTGCAGCGATGGATAGGCGCCGGGATCGATCGCCCGCGGCACGCCCGCGGGATACGACGCGAACCAGGCCGGTTCGCGCACGACGGGCGCTGCGGACGGAGGCATCGGCAAAGGCGCCCGAACAGCTTCAGTCACGACGGTCATGGCTTTCGATCCTCCGCAGGCAGGCCGGATGTCGTGGGCGGGCGCGGTAACGGACGGTGGGCCAGTATAGGGTGGGCAAAGTAAACATCTGGCAAAACACGCCGCATTCCCATTCGCGGCAAGGCGGGCGATAATGCCGTTTCGCGGCGCTCAGATGCCGGGACCGGCGGCAGGTCAACAATCGGGCTTCCGTATAACGCCAAGGAGATGAATATGTTGCAGCCGAAATACTCATTTACGGCGCTCGCCGTCTGCGTCACTGCGTTGTGCATTGCCGCATCGGCGCCCGCCGCGGCCGAAGATGTTCTCGTGACCCAATATAAGAACGATCCGTCGGGCGCACCGTACGGCGTCGCCATCGAAAAGGGCTTTTTCAAAAAGGCCGGCGTCGACGTTACCGGCGTCATTTCCGGCGAAGGCGGCGGCTCCTCGGTGCGCGCGGTGATCGCAAGCTCGCTCGGCTTCGGCGAAACCTCGCCGGCGGCCGCGATCGCCGCCATCAACCAGGGCCAGGACCTCAAGATCGTCGATATCGGCACCCGCTCGCTCGCCGACAACGTCATCATCGTCATGCCGGGCTCGCCGATCAAATCGGTCAAGGACCTCAAAGGTAAGAAATTCGCCATCAGCAATCCGAAATCGCTCGGCGAGATGACCATCGTGGCCGCGGCCGAACAGGTCGGACTTAATCCGGCCGACGTTCAGCGCGTCGCGCTCGGCAATCTGTCCGGCGCTTTGACCGCACTCGAAAATCACGTGGTCGACGCCACCAGTATTCCGGGCATTCTGTTCCTGATGCGCGGCGGGGAGAGCAAATACCACGTCATCATGGGCCCGACCGAACTGCCGTTGCTGCCGCCCGCGGCCGGCATCGCCAGTACCGATCTGATCAAGAATCATCCCGACAAACTGCGCGCTCTCCTCGCCGCGCGGCGTGAAGCGGTGCAATTCATCGACCAGCATACCGACGACGCCAGCAAGGTTCTGGAGAAAGTCTACGCGCCGCTGCCGGCCAAGGACGTCAGCACCATGATGCACCAGCTCGTTGCAGCGAAGTTCTACAGCGAGGGCCGGATCGAGATGCCACTCCTGCAAACCACGGCGCATGTCATGCGCCTCGTCGGCATGCTCGATAAGGATGTCGATCTGAAAAAGATGATCGATCCT
>DASZWK010000258.1:0-4211 GCA_035546235.1 Xanthobacteraceae bacterium
AGCTACGACGAGCGTCCCGAGGCGCTCAATGAAGTGACGGTGCGGCCGCTGGACGCCTATGGCGCCATCAACTATCTGCGCACACGAAACGACGTGATCGCCGATCGGATTGGTCTGCAGGGCTGGTCGAACGGCGGCAGCGCGACATTAGCCAGCATGGCGGAAGTGGCGGCCGACACTCCCGGCGCGGCAATGCGTGGGCCGAAGACGGGATTTCGCGCAGCACTCGCCTTCTATCCGGCGTGTGGACTCAAGGGCATGTTCGACGACGGCTATCTTCCCTATGCCCAGGTGAAGGTTTTGCAGGGCGATGCCGACGAAGAAGTGTCGCCGAGGCGTTGCGCCCGATTGGTTGAGAAAAGCCGCGCTCGGGGCGGCGATATCGAGATCACGCTTTATCCCGGCGCCACCCACGACTTCGACGATCCCGGTCCGCGCCGGCAGAGAGTCGAGGCCAATCGCGCCGCCAAGGCCGATGCGGTGCCGCGCGCGCAGGCCTTTTTTGCCGCGCGACTGCAGAACCAATAGGCGAGCCGTATTAGCCGTGGATCGCCAAATCTTTGATCGTCGATTTCTCGCCTGACAGCGGATTTTCCGGATCCCAGGCGTAGCGCAGCGTCTCGAAGCGCATCGTGCGCGCATCGATCATCAACAGGCGGCCGACCAGGTTTTCGCCGAAGCCGACGATCTCGCGAATGATTTCGAGCGCCATCAGCGAGCCGATCACGCCGGCGAGTGCGCCGAGGACGCCGGCTTCGGCGCAGGCCGGCACGCTGCCGGGCGGTGGCGGCTCGGGGAACAGGCAGCGATAGGTCGGGTTCGGCTTGCCCTCGGCGTTGCGCTCGTGCGCCCGAATGGTGGTAAGCGTGGCGTCGAAGGTGCCGAGCGCGGCGGTGACCAGCGGCTTCTTGGCGAAATAGCAGGCGTCAGAGACGAGATAGCGCGTGGCGAAATTGTCGGAGCCGTCGGCGATAATGTCGTAGCGCCCAATCAGGTCGAGCGCGTTGTGGGCGGTAAGCCGCAGGCCATGCGTCTCGACCGCAACATGCGGATTGAGTCTGTGGATGGTCGCCGCGGCGGTGGCGACTTTGGGTGCCCCGATATCGGGCGTCGCGTGGATCACCTGCCGTTGCAAATTTGACAGTGTGACCACGTCGTCGTCGACGACGCCCAGCGTGCCGACGCCGGCCGCGGCCAGATACAGCAGCACCGGCGCGCCCAGCCCGCCGGCGCCGACCACCAGCACGCGGGCGCGGCCGAGCGCAGCCTGTCCGGGGCCGCCGACTTCGCGCAGCACAATGTGGCGCGCGTAGCGTTCCAGTTCCTCTTCGCTGAGCATCGCAATCCTTGACCGGCGATCGTCTGGCAACGGAACGCCGGATGCGGGAAGCCGTCAAGCGCACGTCGTCGCATTGCGTTGGCGGGCCGTTCGGCTAGGCTCCGGCCGCTGCGGCGGGTCCGGTTCATGCGTCGGCGTCATATAGCGATGATGGTATGCTTGGCGCTTGCCGGTTCGCCGGCGCTCGCGCAGGCGGCTCCCGACGCCACGCCGGCGGTGAGCAAACCGGCCGCGAAAAAGCCTGCTGCGCAGGTGGCGCGAAAAACCACGCGTAAACCGGTGCCGAAGAAGCCCACGGCCCCGAAGCCCGCTGCCGCAACCGTCAAAGCTTACGAGGCGGTGCCCGCGGCCGAAAGACTCGCGATCCAGGCCGACCTCGCCCTGACCAACTATTACGACGGGCCGCCCGGTGGCGATTTCGACGACGCGCGCACGATCGACGCCGTCAAGGCATTCCAGAAAGGCGGCAACGGTAAGGACACAGGCCTACTCAGCGCTGACGAACGCGCTCGGCTTGGCGATGCGGCGCAGCGCCACGAGCAGGAGGTCGGCTGGCGGGTGATCGACGATACGCAAACCGGGGCGCGCTTCGGCCTGCCGGAAAAGCTCGTCTCCCCGGTTGGCGCCTCGGGCACCGGCAGCAACTGGATTTCGGGGCACGGCCAGGTTCGCATCGAGACGTTCCGGTTCCGCGAAGGCGGCCTTGCGGCGCTGTTCGAGCAGGAAAAAAGAACGCCGCACGGGCGCAGCGTCGATTACAGCAAGCTTTACCCGGATTCGTTCGTGATCGCCGGAACGCAAGGGTTGAAGAATTTCGTCGTCCGGGTCGCGGCCAGCGGCGCTGAATTGCGCGGTATCACCGTGCTCTACGATCAGGCGACCGAAGGCATCATGGCGGGCGTCGCGGTCGCGGTTGCCAATTCATTTGTCGGCTTTCCCGATCCGAATGCCGCGCCGGCGCCGGGCGAGGATCGTGCGGTGGACTATGGCACCGCGATCGTGATTGACCGCAGCGGCGATCTCGTCACGGCGCGGCGGCTGACGGTTGCCTGCGAGGCGCTGATGGTGCCGGGATTTGGCCACGCCGTGCGTGTTGCCGATGATGCTGCAAACGATCTTGCGCTGCTCCGCCTTTACGGCGCGCATCAGCTTGTTCCAGCGCCGCTTGTGGGCAACAGCCAGGTCGATGATCTCACACTCGTCGGCATCGCCGATCCGCGCGCGCAGCGCGGCGGCGATGCGGTGTCGAAGGTGACGGCGCGGCTCGATGGACAGAGCGTCACGCCGGTGCCGCCGCTTGGCTTTTCGGGTGCGGCGGCAGTCGATGCGCAAGGCCGTTTTGCCGGCATGATCGAGTTGAAAACGCCGTCAGCCGCCGCCGGCAGCGCTGTCAGCCGGCAGGCCGCCCTCGTGCCGGCGAGCACGGTGCGCGCGTTCCTGACCGCGCACCGCGTCACGCCCGAGTCCGGCAACGGCGCTATCGAACGCTCGGTCGTGCGCGTGATTTGCGTGCGGAAGTAACTTTGTCATTCCGGGGCCGGCCATAGGCTGGAGCCCGGAATCTATAATCACCACACAAGCAGAACCGGCGCTGAGTAACTACCGCAAAGCGGTGGTTATGGATTCCGGGCTCGCGGGCTTCGCCCACGCCCCGGAATGACACGCCTACTTGTTCTCGAACTTGGCCGGCCGCTTCGCGATGAAGGCGTGCATGCCTTCCTTCTGATCGTGCGTCGCGAATAGCGAGTGGAAGATGCGCCGCTCGAAGCGGATACCCTCGGCGAGCGAAGTCTCGAATGCGCGGTTGACTGACTCCTTCGCGGCCATCACCGACGGCAGCGACATCGCCGCGATGGTTTCGGCGACCTTGATGGCCTCATCGAGCAGAGTGGCCGCCGGCACGACGCGGGCGACGAGGCCGGACCGTTCGGCTTCGGCCGCATCTATCATGCGACCGGTGAGGATAAGGTCCATGGCCTTATACTTGCCGACTGCGTGGGTGAGCCGCTGCGTGCCGCCGATGCCGGGTATAATGCCGAGCTTGATCTCCGGCTGACCAAATTTTGCATTGTCGGCGGCGATAATGACATCGCATTGCATGGCGAGTTCACAGCCGCCGCCGAGCGCGAAGCCCGCCACCGCGGCGACGACCGGCTTGCGCAGCCCGGCGATGTGATGCCAGGCGGCGCAGAAGTCGTCGAAATACACGTCCGTAAAGCTCTTGTCCGCCATCTCCTTGATGTCGGCGCCGGCCGCGAACGCCTTTTCCGAGCCGGTGATGACGATGCAGCCGATGGCGCCGTCGCTTTCGAGCGCGTCGGCCGCCGCCGCGAGCTCGCGCATCAGCGCGGCGTTGAGCGCATTGAGCGCGGCCGGCCGGTTGAGCCTGATAATGCCGACCCGCCCGCGTGTCTCGACAATGATGTGCTCGCTGCTCTTATGTTCGGTGGTCATGCGATTAACCCATGTCTGTGGTGCGGATCGCTATGCGATTTTCCGGACGGTCAGTCTGGTATGCTGCATAAAAATGGAGGAAACCGTGTCAATAACGCGTATCGCGGCATTGCGCAGCATCGTCGCCGGGCTTCTGGTCGCGGTGGTCCTTGGAATTTTTCCTGGAGTTCTTGCCATGACGACTTCCGCCTCGGCGGCCGATGATCCGCCCTACACGCTGGCGCGTGAGGGCTTCTTCTATGTCGGCGGCACAGCGCAGACCGTGAACGGCCATACCCACGTCGTCAATCAGATGTATGTCGAATTCCGCATCCCGGCCAAACAGACGCATCCTTATCCGCTTGTCATGGTGCATGGCGGCACCCGGTCCGGCACCACGTATCTGGGTACGCCGGACGGACGCGAAGGCTGGGCGCAA
>DASZWK010000259.1:0-2591 GCA_035546235.1 Xanthobacteraceae bacterium
TAGCCAAGTTTGTCGGCGAGGATGAAGGCTTCACGATCCTCCCGCAGCGTCTCGGCGTAATTCCGCGTCAGCGGATGCACAGGCATGATGAAAAAGCCGAGCTTCATTATCATTATCCTCCGAGACGGCGCGGGCCGCGGACTTGGGTAAGTTGATCGGCAAGGTTATGCGATCGCGCGGCGAGGTCAATTCGCAAGTGGCAGCAGGCAGCGCAAGGCTGCCCGCTGGGGAGGGACGGGCGGCCGGCTTTCATTGGGAGAAACCGGCCGCTGCTTTTCTCCGCTTTTACGCGGCGAGCTTGGCCTGTTGCGAGGGCGCTTTGCCAACGAGTTCGCTGAGCGACCGATAAGGGAAGAACAGAATCATGGTCGCCGACGCCACCAGCATGATGCAGACGGCGAGCACGAGCGGAGCGACGAACGCCCCGGTTGCCTGCGCAATCACGCCAGTCAGGTAGGGCGATAACGTCGCGCCGAGGATGCCGAAGAAATTCATCAGCCCGCTCAACGTGCCGGTCTGGTTCGGCGCAATGTCGGTGCATGTGGTCCAGAACGGCACCACATAGAACGACAATCCCGCATTGGCGATGATGATCATCGTGATGGCGAGAGTGTTGGACTCGGTCGTCGCGGCAATCAGCGTCGTCCCTGCGTAGATGATGGCGCCGAGGCCGACGAACAGCTTCCGGTGGAAGCCACCCTTGGTCCAGCCCGCCGACGCCAGCCAATCCATGCCCCAGCCGGCAAAGTTCACTGCAACGAACGCGACCAAAAATGGCAGCGCCGACAGCGAACTCGCCTGGATCAGCGGGATGTGCCGGTAGTGCGTAAGATATTGCGGCAGCCAGGTGAGGAACAAGTACTGGCAATAGGGCAGCGCAAAATAGCCGACGTAGAACGGCCACAGCGCCGGGGTGGTGAGCAACTGCCGGATTGGCACGGGCGCCTGCGCGGCACGCGCCTTGGCTTCGGCCGTCTGCGAATGTTGGCCTTCCGGCACTGGATCGTCAAAGTTGCGCGCGTAGCTCCACCATGCGGCGGCCGAGATCAAGCCCACCAATCCGAAGATCACGAAAATCCAGACCGCGGAGCCGGTCGTGCTCAGGATGACGCCGGCGAAGAATACTCCGGCCGCCGGGCCCAACTGGGCGCCGGACTGCACGAAGGCGGAAAACCTGCCGCGTTTGGTAACGTCGGGGACGGCGCGCGCCACCGCGGCGACGCTCGCCGGAATATACGGGCCCTCAAAGGCACCGAGCAGAACGCGCCAAAGGGCGGTGAGCCAGAGGACCGAAGGCGCGATGGGGGTGAGCAAGACCCACAGCGACCAGCCGGCCATTGAGCCGGCCAGCGTGCGGCGCGCTCCCACTTTGTCGGCGATCCAGCCTCCGACCGGCTGCAGGATCAGATAACCGAGCGAGAATGCGCTCAGCATCATACCGATGGTGGCGGGCTTCCAGGCGTATTCTTTTGCCCAAGCGGCGACGGCAACGCTGAAATTGGTGCGGTCCGCCCACAGCAGCACGCTGCCGGCGAAAAATACGGTCGCGGTTACGCCAAAGCTGATTGGACGCGCAGATATCCGATTGTCGCTTGCTGACATGGCGTTTCTCCCCTTCGCAGCCTGACACTCCTCTTTGAGAGTTTAAGGGCCTCAAGACGGCGCTATTTTTGTGCAGCCTCAAGGGCCGGCGCCGTTTGCGCAAGGATGATACGGTTCCTTGCGCGAGTCCATCGCCCGAATGCTCCGCGACAGCAGGGGCGAATCCACAAAGAGCCAGGCCGAGCAACGAAAAGAGGCCGGGCTTTCACCCGGCCTCGATCAGCAACTGACCTATTGCGAAACGGCAGGCGTTACTTCGCCGCGGTCTTCCAGGCTGACGGGATTTCCTCGGCCCATGCCGCCTCGATCAGCTTGACCGCAGCGGAACGTAATCCAGCTCCTTCGCCTTCGCCTGCGCCTAGCCCTCTTCGGCGCCCAATCGAGGAATTTGAGCACGAGATTGTTCTGATCTGGCGCGCTGTCCTTGCGCAGCAGCATGCTATCCACGATGCAGGGCGCGCCGATGTCAAAAAAGCTGGCGAAATAACCACGAGTTACTGGGATTCACTGTCACTATTAAGGAATAGTTGCACTCGCGACGCCCTGTCGCATCTGCCATCTGTGCTGTCACATAAATGCAATGTGATTGTCACATTACTGGCGTGGACTACCTTTCATAGATGCTGCGGTGACCAGCCAATGGTCGCTGCACTACGCGAAGCGCGGAATCCAATTGCCGCTCGTTCCACACGCCCAACAGAGAAACCAACCGAAACGGGGAGGTAGACGACTTGGGTCGACTATCTCCATTGCCCGAAATCCCACGAACAGGAGAGATGCTCGTGAAACATCTGAGGACTATTGCCGCCGCCGGCTTCCTGGCCGCGACGGTTTTGCCGGCGTCTGCCGCGGACATCACCGGCGCCGGCTCGACATTCGTGTACCCGCTCCTCGCCAAGTGGGCCGATGTGTACAAGAAGGACACCGGTGTCGGCCTTAACTATCAATCCATTGGTTCAGGCGGCGGCATCAAGCAGATCACCAACAAA
>DASZWK010000260.1:0-12758 GCA_035546235.1 Xanthobacteraceae bacterium
ATCACGTGCCGCGCGACCTCGGCGGCGGGCGGCGGCATGGTGGCGCCCGATCCGCCAAGTTCGAGGCTCGCCAACAGCATCTGCATCGTCGTGAAATATTGCGCATGCCCGGCGCGGTCGATTTCGACGATCAGCCGCGACACCCGCGCCAGGTCGCGCGAACTCTCCTTGATGAACTGCACACGCGGCAGTTTCGCCAGCGCGATCGTATCCGGGATCGATACCTCGGCGCCCGGCCCGGGATTGAGATAGAGCGTCAGCGGCAGTTGGGTCTCGCGACCGATCGCATCGAAATAGCCCAGAAGATCGCGCTGCGTCGGCGGACCGGCGAACGGCCGCAGCGGCGCCAACAGCTGCAGCGCTGCCGCGCCGAGTTTTTCGGCCTCCTGCGCGAGCTCGATCGCGGTGCGGAACGACGGATGGGTGATGCCGACCATGACCGGCACGCGGCCGTCGACGTATTCGACAGTCGAGCGGATCAGCGCCTTGCGCGCCTCAAAACTCAGATAGGTATATTCCTGAGTCTCGACGCCGGCCGCGACCACCATGGTGGCAGCGCAATCGCGCACCACATAGTCGATCTGGCGGCGCAGGCTGCGTTCGTCGACCTTAAGATCGGCGGTAAACGGCGTCAGCGGCGCAACAAGCAATCCAGGTTGTCGCATCGGGGCGTACTCCTTTGGACCCGGACAGCATCATGCCCGGCCGGTCACTGGTTGGGAATATGGGCTTTGGCGATTACCGCACCCCATTTGGCGATATCTCCTGCAGCGCAAGCCTTGAGATACATAGCTATCTTCTGTAATCTCAGATTGTGGATGCGATCGGCCAAGGGCAGTCGCCCGGGTCACAGAGGGAGCCGGCCGCTCCAGAACGGCGCGGGTGCGATCACTGAAGATGCGCAAGTTTGTGAGGGGCTTGTACCGTAACCTTCGAGTCAGAATAATTCGGGCGCTTCTTCGTCTTAAACGCAAGGCGTTTTTTACGGTCTCTCTGAGCGAGTTTCGTAAAACCGCCAACTGCCCCTCAAAGATGATTCGGCCAGCCTCGACGTTCGAGGTGCCTGGCCCGCACTTTGTCAACAGCGATGCCCCTCTCGAAAGCCATCAGTGCAAGGTAACTGTCCGGGCACCGTCCTTGGAACTCATAGAGTTCTCAAGAGCTGCGGTGATGGGGGGAATAAATCTCGTGTTTGCCGGCGACAAAGCGGTCCACGCCGATGTCGTCGAGCCTCATCGCGATATGTTTCTGGCCGAGGTGGAAGGAATCGCGAAGTTCGTTCCGGAAAGCCGGAAACTGTATCTCCCCGGCCCCTCGTTACGACCAAACTCTGCTCGAAAAACGCTTCATTTCAAGGAAGCCATAACTCTACTCGGCGACTGCTCGGGAAATTTTGCGCACTGGATACTTGAGGTTTTGTCAAAGCTGGTCGCCATCGATGACCTTGAAAACTACAAGTCACTACCCATCCTGGTCGATGGCTGGGTCCACCCTAAATTCTATGAATCGCTAGCGGTACTCAATTCCCACTATCGCCCGATATATCGCCTGAACCGGTGGCAGCCCGCGACCGTAGAGAGGCTGATCTTCATCACGCCTCCATCATACGTTGCGGCCGAGGACCGGCAGTTTCATTTCAGTGGTCAGCCGCGCCCGCCTTCTCCGGACTCGTTCCAGTTCTGCGCGGCAGAGCTCATCGCATTGAGATGCAAGGCCGTCGCGGCCGCCCAAAAATTCGTGGTGACGGGCAATTACATGCGCGAACTGCCGATGATTTGGAGCGTTGAATATGCCGATGGCCTCGCCGCTCGCGTAAACAATATACCCAAGCCCGAGCTGCGCTATTCGGATGCAAAACGAGTCTATCTGAAACGCGTGGCAGCGAGCGCTGGAAATCCGCGCCAGATGCTGGGTGGCGATCGCGTGGAATCGCTGCTTGCAGACTTTGGTTTCGTCGCGGTGGATCCAGCCGCCTTGTCGTTTGTCGAGCAAGTAATGCTTCTGCAAAATGCCGACTGCATTGTCGCCCCAGTAGGAGCCGCGCTCGCTAATCTCGTTTTTGCGCCGCCCGGCCGAAAGGTCATTGCCCTGGCACCGTATTATCGCGATGCCGACTATTACTATTTCGCAAACTTGCTGGGCATTCTAGGACACAAATTATATTATATTGTGGGCCCGCAACTGGATCAGCCGGGCATTCACCGCTTGCACCGCGATTACATGGTCGATTTGCAAGCGCTCAAGCAAACCCTGCAGCAGTTCTTCAATTAAATTTCGTCGTGTCGACTCCGTATTCAAACGAGTCGGCACTCGTTGTCAGCAGCGTTATGCCGGGATCATCACTGCTTCGGAATATGCGCCTTGGCGATCACCGCACCCCATTTGGCGATATCCGACCGCATGCGTGCATCAAGCTCAGCAGGCGTCGAGGCGCGTGTGTCAATGCCGAGATCGAGCGCGCGCTTCTTCAGCGCGGGATCGGCCAATACCTCGTGCAGCGCGGCATTGAGCGTGTCGATGATCTCTTTCGGCGTGCCTGTCGGAGCGTAGAGACCGTTCCATGCCACCACGTCGAAACCGGCGACGCCGGCCTCCTGCACGGTCGGCACATTTGGCAGCTCGGCTGAACGCTTGGTCCCGCTCGTCGCCAGCGCCCGCAGCTTGCCATTATCGAGCGACGGCTTGACCGCGGCATAGAAGTCCATGTCCATCTGCAGGTCGTGGCGCAACAGCCCGACGACCACGTCGGGCGAACCGCGGAACGGTACGATGACGTACTTGGCATTCGCCATCGACTTGAAAAGTTCGGCGGTGAGGTTCTGCGTGCTGCCGACGTTGATGGTGCCGACATTCACGCTGCCCGGTTTTTCCTGATCCGCCTTCAAAAACTCCGCAAGCGTCTTGAACGGCGAATCCGCCGCAACTGCGAACACGCACGTGAAATAGCCGATGGTCGAAATAGGGGTGAACGACTTGAGCGGGTCGAACGGCAGGTGATTGAACAATGGCACGCTGATCGCGGTGCCGTTGGTCAAGAGCGTCAGGGTGTAGCCGTCCTTGGGGCCGGACAATGCCATGCGCGCCGCGGTGATGCCGCCGGCGCCCGGATTGTTCTCTATCACGAAATTCTGCCCGAGCTTCTTGCTCAGCTCCTGCGCCACCAGCCGCGCGGTTACGTCGGCCACGCCTCCGGCGCCAAACGGCAGAATGACCCGCACCGGGCGATTGGGATATTTGGCCTGTGCGCGTACTTTGCCGGCTGCCAAGCCCGTCGCCGAGAGCGCCAGCCCGAGAGCCGCCTGGCGGCGGGTCATGGTCTTATGAGAATGTCGGGAATTCATACTTAACACCTTCAAAAGCGGTTACGGTCATTCAAGGTCACCTTTAGTCTGCCACTGTTGCTTTGTCTGCGCGACAAAATCGGCATAGCGGCCCGCGGCGATGGCGGCGCGGGCGCCGGCAACAAGGTCCTGGTAGTAGTAGAGATTAACGAGCGAAAGCAATGTTCCGCCGAGCGCCTCGCCGCTGCGGAACAGGTGATGCAGGTAGGCGCGCGAGAACTCGCGCGCCGCCGGGCAGCGGCTTTCCGCATCGAGCGGGCGCGGATCGTCGGCGTGGCGGGCGTTCTTGATGTTGATCGGGCCAAAACGGGTAAAGGCAAGGCCGTGCCGGCCGTTGCGCGTCGGCATTACGCAATCGAACATGTCGATGCCGCGCCCGATCGCTTCAATAAGGTCGGCGGGCGTGCCGACGCCCATCAGATAGCGCGGCCGCTCCGCCGGCAGCGTAACCGCCGTTTTCTCCACCACATCGAGCATCACTTGCTGGGTTTCGCCGACAGCGAGTCCGCCGATCGCGTAGCCGTCAAAGCCCATCGCGATGAGCTCGCGCGCGCTCTCCTGCCGGAGCGCGTTGACATCGCCGCCTTGCACGATGCCGAAGAGCGCACGGCCCTGGGCGGCGCCCTCAAAGGCGCGTTTGCAACGTTCGGCCCAGCGCAGCGACAGCCGCATCGCTCGCTCGATCTCGGCCCGCTCGGCCGGCAGACGCACGCACTCGTCGAGCTGCATGGCGATGTCGGAGCCGAGCAGGCTCTGCACCTGTGTCGCCCGCTCCGGCGACAATTCGACCATGGCGCCATCGAGATGCGAGCGGAATGTCACCCCCTCTTCCGTCACCTTGCGCAAAGCCGCGAGCGACATGACCTGAAAGCCGCCGGAATCGGTCAGAATCGGATAAGGCCAGCGCATGAAGGTGTGCAGGCCGCCCAGCGCCGCAATCCGCTCGGCGCCGGGCCGCAGCATCAGGTGGTAGGTATTGCCGAGAAGAATTTCGGTCCCGGCGGCACGAACATCGTCATGGTGCACACCCTTGACCGAGGCTTGCGTACCCACCGGCATGAAGGCCGGCGTGTGTACGATGCCGTGAGCCGTCGTCATCTCGCCGCTGCGCGCGGCGCCGTCGGTGGCGGTAAGGTGGAAGCGAAAGGTCATCAGCACTGGCCCTATTCGGCGTGCTGATATCAAGTCAATAGAAGGACAGGCAAATGCCGACCGGTTTGGTCTCAGGACAGGCGAGCCGGCTTGCCGCCGCCGAACAGCCAGGCGTCGCTGTCAAGGTCGCGCTTGAGCACGGCGCAGTCGCCGGGCTTGCCGTTGGCGCCGACGGCAGCGCCGAGGCGCCCCGAAGCTTCGAGATTGCCTATTCCGGCGATCCCGGCGATATCCTTCTTGCCGCTGTGGTGGGCTTTGGCTTCGAGCTGAACGAACAGCTTGGCGAGCACACTGATACGGTCCTCAGCATGCGCCAAGGCGGCTTCGCGCGCATTGATCTCATCGGCAAGCTTCATGAGCTCGTCGGACAGCTTCGCGAGCTCATCTGAAAGCTTTATCTTCTCATCCGACAGTCTCATGACCTCATCGGCGAGACTGCCGTGCGATTGCCTCAAGTCCTGAAATTCGCGGTCTTTGACGCGCAGCGAATTCTCCAGATTCTCAGTTCTTTTATCGGCGGCGCTGTTGTGAAAGTTCAGCACAAGAAGGTTCTGCTGGGCTTCAGCGAGCTGATTTTCCGCGCGCGAGGCACGTGCCAAGGCGGCTTCGAGCTGCGCCGCAAGCTGCGCCGTCTCCGACTGCCGCTGCTCGACCGCCTCCTTGCGTTCGGCCTGAGCAGCCGACAGCGCGCAGCGCATCCGGTCGAGCTGTGCCCGCGTCCGTTCCGCGGTAGCGGCACTTTCGGCGAGTTCGCTGGCGAGCCGCGCGCTTTCCGCCGCATTCAGATCAAGCGATTTTTCCAGCGAGGCGATGGCGTTGTCGCGGTGGGCCAGCCCTTCGCGCGCGGAAGTGAGTTCGCCTTCCAGCTCGATGGCCCGCTGCTCCGCGGCCATCGTGCGCAATGCCCGCGCGGTCAGGGTGTCGCGTTGCCCGGCGGGCTTCAATGATGGACCGTTATCTTGCGCCACCGCTCGTTGGCCTTAAGCCCGCGTCCTACGCGTCTATTCTATGCGACGCGCCCTGAGTCGCGTTGTTGCCCGTTACCGCGGTCACCCTGCTGACCTGATGGTTAATGGGACGTTAAGGCCGGTTCGGGTGACCGGGGTGAACCAATCAGTGGGCGGCGGGGCTCTGCGGGTGGTAGCCTGCGTCGGGGTGGGAATCGGGACCGCCTGCGTTCGGCGGGACCAACACCGAACCTGCGCCGTCATGGAGTACGCGATGAAGAAGGTACTGCTAATCGTTCTGCTGGTCGTGATCTGTGCAGTCGGCGCCGCGGCCTACGCCGGCTACCGCTTTGTGTCGTTTCTCGCCAGCTGCAACGGTTGCGTCTACGAATACAACGGCGGCACGGTCGTTCAGGGCTCGGGCCATCCGGCGACGCAGTCGAGAACTGTGACTGGTTTCAGTGCGATCCACGTTGCCGGCTCCGGGACTGTCCTGGTCGACCGCACCGGCACTGAAAGCCTGACGATAACAGCGGACGACAACCTCTTGCCGATGTTCACGTCGGAGGTGAAGGACGGCGTGCTGAACCTCGGAGTCGCCAAGGGAAAGAGCTTTCAAGGCAAGGCGCCAATCTACCGCATCACCGTCGCGGCGCTGCGCGACATCGAGAGCGCCGGCTCCGGCGACGTTACGGCGAACAACCTCGATGGCGACTCGCTTTCGGTGAAAATCGCGGGTTCCGGGGATGCAAAACTTGCCGGCCAGGCGAATAGTCTGACGATTTCCGTAGCCGGCTCAGGCAGTGTCGACGCCTCCATGCTCAAAGCCAAAAACGCGACCGTAACCGTAGCCGGCTCCGGAGATGTGACCGTCAACGCCAGCGACACGCTCGATGCGCGTGTGGCCGGTTCCGGCGACGTGCGCTATCTCGGTTCGCCGAAGCTTACAAAGAAAGTCGGCGGATCAGGCTCGATCGAGCACAAATAAGCACCGCCTGCAGCTCACGCGCTGCGGAACAGCAAACAGGCGTCCCCGTACGAATAGAACCGGTAGCCCTCTTCGATAGCGTGGGCATAGGCGTGCCGCATGGTGTCGAGGCCGCAAAATGCCGAGACCAGCATGAACAGCGTCGAGCGCGGCAGGTGGAAATTGGTCAGCATCCCTTCCACCGCACGGAATCGGTAGCCGGGGGTGATGAACAAAGCGGTTTCGGCGGAGAAAGCGCTAAGGGTGCCGTCGTCGGCCGCCGCGCTTTCGATGAGCCGCAGCGAGGTCGAGCCGACGGCGACGATCCGTCCGCCGGCACGGCGGGCGGCATTGAGCGCCGCCGCGGTTTCGGCGCTCACTGTGCCCCACTCCGCATGCATGCGGTGCCCCGTAGTATCGTCCGACTTGACCGGCAGAAAGGTGCCCGGACCGACGTGCAGGGTCACCTGGTGAAGCGCGATGCCCCGGGCTCCCAGGGCGGCCACAAGCCCGTCGGTGAAATGCAGCCCGGCAGTCGGCGCGGCCACCGACCCCTCATCGCGGGCAAACATGGTCTGATAGTCGGTGCTGTCGGCCTCATCGACCGCACGACGGCCGGCGATATAAGGCGGCAGCGGCATCTCTCCGCGCTCGGCGATCGCCTGGTCGAGGATAGGGCCATGGAAGGCGAAGGCGAACGTCACCTCGCCGCCCTCGCCTTTTGCTTCGACGGTGGCGTCAAGCTGACCGAGAAAGCAGACACGGCCTTCGGTGCCGAACCGGACCACATCGCCGACCGATAGGCGCTTGGCCGGCCGGACCAGTGCGGTCCAGCGCGAGCCATCGAGGCGCTTGGTGAGCGTAGCCGCGATAGCCGCTTCCGGACCACCCTCGCCGCGCGCCAGCCGGCGGCCGTGCAGGCTTGCTGCCAGCACCTTGGTGTCGTTGACCACGAGTGCGTCGCCTGAGCGCAGCAGCGCCGGCAGGTCGCGCACAATGCGATCCTCGAACGCCGGAGGGTCGCCTGGCCGCACCACCAGGAGACGCGCGGCATCGCGCGGTGACGCCGGCCGCAGCGCAATGCGGTCTTCCGGCAGCTCAAAATCAAAAAGGTCGGTGCGCATGGGTGCCCGGGCGGTGCCAGCCGCTCCGGACGTTACCTCCTGGCGCGGCTCTCGGATGTCGCCCATATGTGGTCCATGAGCGGCCGCCCGTGCAATCCCGGCAACGACCTCAAAGGACTGTGGCGGATTTTCCTGCGCGATATACCCATGCCGCAATGTGCAGCGTCGCCCGATCCGCAAGCGGCCAAGGACCCTCCAACGGACTCACCTGACGCGGCCGCGAATGAGCCGGCGGCACTTGCTAGGATTTGGCGTCGGCCGCCACCTGCATGCGAATGATGCGGTCGGGATTGGACGGCGGCTCGCCGCGCTTGAGCTTGTCGACCACGTCCATGCCGGCGACCACTTCGCCGATGACGGTGTACTGGCCGTTGAGGAACGAGCCTTCGTCGAACATGATGAAGAACTGGCTGTTCGCCGAATGGTCATTGCCGCCTTTGCGCGCCATGCCGACGGTGCCGCGCTCGAACGGCACATCGGAAAATTCGGATTTCAGGTCCGGATACGACGAGCCGCCGGTGCCGTTGCCGTGCTGGCCGTCGCCGGTCTGCGCCATGAAGCCGTCGATGACGCGATGGAACGGCACGTCGTCATAAAATCCCTCGCGCGCCAATTGTTTGAGTCGCTCGGCATGTTTGGGCGCAACGTCGGTGTCGAGCTCGATGAAGATCAGACCCGGCGCGGTCTCAAGGATCAGCGTATTTTGAGGATCGGCGCCGGCTGGTAGCGACGCTGCGGTCCCTTTGGCGTCAGCCATGGGTTGGCTCCTGTTGAGGTCGGTGTTCGAACCTAAGGCGTGATCGTTGCCTTCTTGATGTAGTCCAGCTTGGGGAATTGCTTGATCAGGTAAGGGTTCCCCTGGCTCTGAATCAGGCCCTGGCTGGGCCCCTGGCCTTGCGGCGCACCCTCGCCGTAGCCGCTATAAAGCGCATTGACCACCTGCATGCCGGAGATGACCCGGCCAAACGGCGCGAAGCCCTGGTTATCCAGGCCGCGGTTGTTGCCGTAATTGATGAAGACCTGCGTGGTGCGGGTGTTCGCCCCCCTGGTGGCGAACGTGATGTAACCCGGCTGGTTGCTTTGCGTCACCGGATCGTCCGGAATGTTGGCGTCTTCCCATCGCGCGGCAATGCCCGGATTGCCGTTGATCCCAAACTGCACCATGAAGCCGGAGATGACGCGGAAAAATCGCCCGCCGTCATAGAAGCCGTTCTTGACCAGATTGTAGAAGCGATCGGCGCCGTGCGGAGCCCAGTCGCGATGCACTTCGAGAACGAAGGCGCCTTTGCTGGTATCGAATTTCACCTTGTAGACCGCCGGCGCTTGCGCGGTGAGTGCCGCGGGATTTGCAAGGGGACTGGTCGTGCCCTGTCCGAAAGCCGGCGCGGCGATCAATAGCGTCAACACAATGGCTGCAAGGCGGATCATGTCGTCTCCACGGTAAGATCGTTGGGATATTCTTCGGCTTCAGGACTTGGCAAATTTCTGTTTCAGCCGCGCAGCGACTGCCGCCGGTACGAAGCTCGAAACGTCGCCGCCCATGCCGGCAATCTGCCGCACCAGAGTGGCGGTGATCGGACGAACCGTCGGCGATGCCGGCAGAAACACCGTCTGAATTTGCGGTGCCATAGCGGCATTCATGCCGGCCATCTGCATCTCGTAATCGAAATCGGTGGCATCGCGTATGCCGCGGATCAGAACCGTGGCGCGGACCTCGCGGGCGGCCGCGATAACCAGGCCGGCAAACGTGATGCAGACCAATTCGCAGCCTGCCTCGCGCGCCACCGGTGCGCAGATTTCTTCCAGCATGGCTTGGCGATCTTGCGCCGAAAACAGCGGGGCCTTGCCGGGATGAACGCCGATCGCCAGTACAAGCTTGTCGGCCAAGCGGACGGCATTGCGCACGACATCGAGGTGGCCAAGCGTGATCGGATCGAACGATCCGGCGAAAAGCGCGATGCGCGGCATAGGGGCGGTCTAGCTTGGGCGCTTGCCGCCTGCAAGGCGGGGCCCGAGTAACGCCAATGAAAATTTTTTGTGCAGAAAATTTCTATCGTAGATTCAGTGGCTTATCGTAGATATCTCATACCAACTCTCGACGCGCCTCCGGCCGCGATGAATTTTAACGAGTCGTGAACCTTCCGCGCCGCTGCGGCGACAAAAGCTCAAATGCTTCCGGCCGGGAACGGAAGCATCTTCGGGACAGGGGTGTCGCCATGATAAAATCAACTTACGTCATCGTTGCTGCGTTGGTGGCCGCTGGTCTGATCGCATTGCCGAGCCTGTCGCAGGTGCAAGCCAGCGCGCCGGTCCTTGGCGCCAAGGGCGACCGCGCTGACGCCCGTCCGGTCGGGACCGCCTGCTCGGCGCGCGAATGGCCGTATTTCGAAACCGCTTGCCTGCGCGATCCGACACAGCCGTTCGGTCAGGCGCGTCAGGTTCGCCTCGTCTCCACTGATCGTCTGCCGCAATAGCACTCAGCCCACGCCAACTCGCGGCGCGCTGATCTTTCTAGTTCTCGACCTTGATGCCCGCCTTGGCGATGACGTCGGCCCATTTGTGAGTTTCGCTGGCCATGAATGAAGCCAGCGCCGCGGGCGTCAAGATATTGGTCTCGACGTCGAGCTTCTCGTAGGCTTTGGCCACTTCCGGCGTCTTCAAGGCTTCATCGAGGGCGCTGCTGATCTTCTGGATGATCGGCGCCGGTGTTCCGGCCGGTGCAAGCAGCCCGGTCCACAGACTCTCTGTCAGCTGCGGATAACCAGCCTCGGCGAATGTCGGCAAATCTGGCAATTGGGGGATCCTCTTGTCGCTGGTGACCGCGAGCGCGCGTATTTTTCCGGCGTGGATGTGAGCAAGCAGCACGGACGTGCTGTCGATCATCATCTGCATTCGGCCGGCCAGCAGATCGACGACTGCGGGGCCCGCGCCCCGATAGGGCACGTCGGTCACCTTGATGTTCGCCGCGAGCTGAAATTGCACTCCCAACAAATGCGGCAGGGTGCCCGTGCCCGGCGTCCCGAAATTGATCTTGCCGGGATTACTCTTCGCGTAAGCGATAAACTCAGGAACCGACTTTGCCGGGACCGATGGGTGGACGGCGAGGATTTCCGGGCTTGAGGCGACGATGCCGATCGGCGCGAAGGCCTTCAGCGGATCGTAGTCGAGCTTGTAAAGCGACGGCGCGATGGTCAGCGATCCAGCTTGGTTGAGAAGGATCGTGTAGCCATCCGGGTCGGCGCTGACCACCACATGCGCGCCTACCGTCCCCGCGGCGCCCCCTGGCCGGTTGTCGACCACAATGGTCTGGCCGAGCTTGGCCCCGAGACTGTTCGCCAGGATGCGCGCCACCACATCGGTCGGGCCGCCCGGCGGATATGGCACGATGAGGTGGATCGGGCGCGTCGGGTAGCTTTGTGCGGCGGCGCTGCGCGGCAACGCAAGGAGCGGCGAGGCGGCGAGGAGGGTGAGAGCTGAGCGGCGATGAATGATGCGATGATTGATCATGGCGATGTTTCCGTCGTTGCAGGCGCGAGCCTTCGGTCCGCGCCGGATGCCCATGCAAGTGACGGCTAATCTAGCGCGGTCGCCGGCATTTTGGCCAATTGTTCGCTTGCCTTGACCCTCCCCCGGCCCGCGTCTAAGAGCCACAGATTCGCGGTGGACCGCCATGCTGGTGCTCGTCGACAATTACGACAGTTTTGCCTTCAACCTGGTGCATTACCTGGGGGAATTGGGGGCGGAGGTCGCAGTGCATCGCAATGACAAGGTGACGAGCGCCCAGATTATCGCTGCCGATCCCGATGCGATTGTGCTCTCGCCCGGCCCATGCACACCGAAGGAGGCCGGCATCTGTCTCGACCTGATCGCGCAGGCGTCGAACACGATCCCGATCCTCGGGGTCTGTCTCGGACACCAGGCGATCGGCGATGCGTTCGGCGGCAAGGTGGTGCGCGCGCCCGCACCGGTCCACGGCAAACTCTCTGAAATTCGCCATCACGGCGAAGGCGTTTTCCGCGGCATCAATGCGCCCTTCCAGGCGACCCGCTACCATTCACTGGTGGTCGAGCGCGCGAGCCTGCCTCCGGCACTTCACGTCACCGCGGATACCGACGACGGCCTGGTCATGGGTCTCGCGCATACGCGGCTGCCGATCCATGGCGTACAGTTTCACCCGGAGAGCATCGTCTCCGAGCACGGCCATCTGATGCTGAAAAACTTTCTCGACATAGCCGCGGCATGGAACGTGGCGACCGGCCGGCGCAACGCGCCGGCAAACGCTGAGCGGACGGCGCCCCACGCACCACGGCAACGAACGACACGGGCGCGGGTCAATTGAGGGGGATGCCGTGACCGACACATTCAAGGGCCTGATCGGCAAGGTGGCGACCGGCGCCACGCTCGGCCGCGACGAAGCCGCCACCGCATTCAGCCAGATGATGTCCGGCGAGGCGACGCCCTCGCAGATGGGGGCGCTGCTGATGGCGTTGCGCGTGCGCGGCGAAACCGTCGACGAGATTACGGGCGCTGTCACCGCGATGCGCGGCAAGATGCTCCGCGTCGAGGCGCCGCCGAACGCCATCGACGTGGTCGGGACCGGCGGCGACGCGTCGGGCTCGTTCAATATTTCCACCTGCGCGGCGCTGATTGTCGCTGGCGCCGGCGTCCCCGTCGCCAAGCACGGTAATCGCGCGCTGTCGTCACGCTCGGGCGCCGCCGATGTCCTTGCGGCGCTCGGCGTCAACATCGATCTCACGCCGGACAAAATCGCCCATTGCATCCGCGAGGCCGGCATCGGTTTCATGTTCGCCCCGGCGCATCATCCGGCGACGAAGAATGTCGGGCCGACGCGCGCCGAACTCGGCACCCGCACGATCTTCAATCTGCTCGGGCCGCTGTCCAATCCGGCCGGCGTGCGCCGCCAGATGGTCGGGGTATTTTCCAAGCAATGGACCGAGCCGCTCGCGGTGGTGCTGAAGAACCTGGGCGCCGAACAAGCGTGGGTGGTGCACGGCTCCGATGGCCTCGACGAGATCACCACGTCGGGTCCGACGAGTGTCACCGCGCTCGAAAACGGCACGATCAGAAGCTTTGAGATTTCACCCGAAGAGGTCGGTCTGCCGAAGGTCAAGCCGGAAGCGCTGCGCGGCGGCGATGCGGCCACCAACGCCAAGGCGGTGGAAGACGTCCTTGAAGGTAAGCCCAGTCCATACCGCGATGTGGCGCT
>DASZWK010000261.1:0-2988 GCA_035546235.1 Xanthobacteraceae bacterium
TTGATGACTCGCGTTTGGCCCGGCGTCGTCGTCGAAGAAAACAACATCCAGGTCCACGTCTCCGCGCTCCGGAAGACGCTCGATGACGGCAAGAGCGGCGAGACCTATCTCATGACCGTGCCGGGGCGCGGCTACCGGCTGGTAGGGCTCAAGGCTTCGCGTCCAGCAACGGAAGACCCGCGCGGAAATCCGCCGCTTGCCACGATATCCAGTCAGCCGCTCATCGCCGTGCTGCCGTTTCAGAACATGAGCGGCGATCCCGAGCAGGACTATTTCGCCGACGGCATGGTCGATGAAATCATCACCGGCCTCTCGCGCATAAAATGGCTGTCCGTGGTGTCGCGCAATTCGAGCTTCATCTACAAGAACAAGCCGGTGACGATTACCGAGGTGGCGGAGAAGTTCGGCGTTCGTTACGTGCTTGAGGGCGGGGTGCGAAAGGCCGGCAATCGGATTCGGATCAGCGCGCAGCTTATCGACGCAAAGACCGACACGCATCTTTGGGCTGAGCAATACGACCGGGTTCTGGAAGACGTCTTCGCCCTGCAGGACGAAATTACCATGTGCGTCGTCGGCGCCATGGAGCCGAGCCTGCGGAAAGCCGAGATCGAGCGCGTCAAACGTCAACGGCCGACAAACCTCAATGCCTATGATCTTCTGTTACGGGCGCTGCCGTTCCTTCTGACGCACATCCCGAGCGATTCCGCCATCGCTATTCCACTGCTGGAAGAAGCGCTGGCGCTGCAGCCCGACTATGCAGCGGCACATGCATTCCTGAGCCGTTGCCTGCATCATCGCTATACGCGCGCAGGAGGCCGGCGGGAGGAGGATCGCGCCGCGGCGATTCGGCATGCCCGCTCCGCCGTGGCTTACGGCAGTGACGATGCGACGGCGCTCGCTGTCGCGGCCCAGATTATCGCATGGGAGGAACACGACACCGCTACAGCACTGAACCTGTTCGATCGCGCGCTGGATTTGAGCGGCTCCAACATTTTTGCGCTCGCCTTGAGCGCAATCGTGCTCGCTTTAATGGGCAAGGCGGAGCGCGCAATCGAACGGGCCGAGCAGGCGATTTTCCTGAGTCCATTCGATTCCTACAATTTTCGTTCGCATCACGCGCTCGTGGTCGCGCATTTTACCCGCCAACGATACAAAGACGCGGTCGACGCGGCACGGAAGATGCTCGATTACAATCCCCGCTTCAGCACGGGGCGCGCGTATTTGGCAGCCGCGCTGTTGCGAGATGGGCGGACCGCGGAAGCGAAAGCGGCCGCCCGCGACGTATTGCAGCTCGAACCGACCTTCACGATCCGGGGCCTTCAAGGCGCCGAACTCGAACCGGCCGTCTTTCGGGATTTTGCCGACGCCTGGCGCGAACTCGATTTGCCGGGATAGCCGGCGATACTCACCGCCGCTTCTTCGCCTTGCGGCCCCCGCTCGGCGCGGAACGTGCGGCCTTCTTGGCGGCACGCGGCGGCGGCGGCGCGACCCGCGCGCTCCAATATTCCCAGGTGCGCGTCACCACGTTCGGCATCCGGCTGATGGCTCCCGCAAGTTCGACTTCGCCGTGATGCAGCTTGTCGGGCGTGCCGAGAATGAGCGCCTGCAACTGATACTGCGCGTTCTGGCACATGAAGATCGAACGCGACACCAGTTCCTTGATCGTACCGCCGACGACGGTGGCGCCGTGGCGGTTCATCATTACGGCCGGATGTTGCCCAAGCGCCCGCACCAGCGAGCGGCCCTCCTCCGGCTTGACGACCAGGAGATTGGTATCGCCGAACTCGTCGTGCTGATCCCAGAACGGCATGTCCTCGCCGCCGGCCGCGCCGAGATGAAACACCGGCACGATCGGCTTGCCGGCGATGGCGAACGGCATCACCGCCGGCGCGTGATGGTGGCAGATCGCCATCACGTCGGGCCGCGCCTGATAGATGCAGCCGTGAATGACGCGCTCGGCGTACATGTGCACTTTCGGCGGCTTGATCGGCTCGGAATCAAGCGTGAATTCCAGAATATCGCCCGGCTCGACCAGTCCCGGCGAGCGCGCGCGCGGCAACAGATACCGCCCGGGATCGCCCGGATGCCGCGCGCTGACATGGCCGAAGGCGTCGAGCACGCCTTCGTTGGCGAGAATGCGGTTGGCGAGCGCCAGTTCGGCGACGATATCGTTCAGCTTATCCGGCACGGTCTATCCTCATATTGCGGCAGCGCGAGCGCTGAGCCCGGCAGGCACAGCAAATCCGCTCGTGGCAGATTGCGCAATGGCAAAATTGCATCGGTGAAAAGCGCGTGCGGAACGTGCGAATGGGACTGTCGGGTCACACCGTTATAGGCAATAATGCCGCACCGTCAGTTTGGGTTTGATGACGATCAGCCGAACAAAGCGCCGGCCGAAAACTGCGCGCAAAAATATAGAGGGGAACGCCGATGGTTGCGCTCACCGTCAATGGACAGCAGCATGACCTAGCCGTTGCGCCGAATACACCGCTGCTCTGGGTCCTCCGCGAACATCTGAAACTCACCGGCACCAAATTCGGCTGCGGCATTGCCGCCTGCGGCGCCTGCACGGTCCACATCGACGGCGAGGCGGTGCGCTCCTGCGCCATGCCGGTGTCGCTGGTCGCGGGCAGATCCATCACCACGATCGAAGGACTCTCTGCCGACGGCAGCCATCCGCTGCAGAAGGCCTGGATCGCCGAGCAGGTGCCGCAATGCGGCTACTGCCAGTCCGGCCAGATCATGCAGGCCGCCACGTTGCTTGCCGGCAACAAGAATCCGACGCGCGAACAGATCGTCGAGCACATGGACGGCAACATCTGCCGCTGCGGCACCTATCTGCGCATCATCAGCGCCATCGAACGCGCATCGCGGGAGGGCTGAGCTATGACCAAACATGTCGCTCCCGCGCTCAACCGCCGCCATCTGCTGAAAGCCGCCGGCCTGACTTTCGCGCTGACCATTGCGCCCGATGCGCTTTCGGTCATC
>DASZWK010000262.1:0-3008 GCA_035546235.1 Xanthobacteraceae bacterium
CCGTGGAACGCCGACAGGCGAGCGCGCCCTGCAGGGTGCGCGCTTGCCGCAAGGCAAGCAGGTAGACCCGCGTCTGTCGGCGTTCTGCTTCCTTTGATTGCCGGAAGCGAGTCTAAAAGATTTGCAGCCGGTCTTGCGCCGCCTCCGATCGTGGTGATCCGGACTTTCCACCCGGGGTCATCCGACGAAGGTCGAGAACGCGGCGTCGTTCTTGGGAATGGCGTGCCGCATAGCTCGGGTGCGAACAAAAAACGCATCGCGAGAACGGCAGCGCTTGCCTGTTACTCGGCCGCTTGCCGTGACGCCGGGCGTGGCTCGCGGTCGCGGAACGCCGGGATGATCTCCTCGGCGATCGCCGTCATGTTGGCGCGCGCCATTTCGTTGGGCAGCGTACCGAACTGGGTTTTGGTCAGCGAGGTGTTGAAGCCGGCGAGGTCCTGATATTCGGCGAGCTTTTCGCGGACTGTCTCAGGCCCACCGACAATGACGACGCCCGAAGCCATCAGTTCTTCGAGCGTTTGCGATTTGCCGGTGACCTTGACGGCACGCACGCGCTTCATCGACGCGGTGTCGGTATAGCCCGGCGGCAGCAGCATCTCGGTCGGCATTTTGAGAAAATAATTCACGAGGGCTTCGAGATGCGGCTTGGCTTCCTTGATCGCCTTCTTGTCGGTTTCGCCCACATAGATCGTGTTCGACCAGGCGAGCTGATCGGCCGAGGCCTCATAGCCGGCCTTCGCCGCCTCGTCGCGGTAAAGCTGGAAGAAGCGTGCGACCGCGGCGATCGGAGACAGCGTCTGAGCGTAGGTGTAGCGCATCTTCGCCGCCCAGCGGATGGTCGAGGCCGAGCCCTGCGACGGAATCCAGATCGGCGGATGCGGCGTCTGGTAGGGCCGGGGCCAGGTGTTGACGTAGCGGAACTGATAATGCTTGCCCGAGTAGACGAACGGGCCGGGCTCGGTCCAAGCCCGCACGATCAGATCGTGCGCCTCGGCGAAGCGCTCCTGCGATTCCGCCGGATTGACGCCCGAGGAATGATACTCGGCGCCGATGCCGCGCACGAAGCCGGCGATCATCCGGCCCTGCGTGATGTTGTCGAGCATCGCGTATTCTTCGGCGATCGTCAGCGGATTGTTGACGAGCGGCAGCGCCCGGCCAAGAATCGCGATCTTGGCGCGCTTAACGCTGCGGCTGAGCGCGCCGGCAATCACGCCCGGTGCCGGCATCAGGCCGTAGGCGGTCTGATGATGCTCGTTGAGGCAGACGCCGTCGAAGCCGAGCTGATCGGCGAACTCCATCTGGTCGAGATAGTCGTGATAGAGCTCGGCGCCTTTTTCCGGGTCGTAGTGGCTGTTGGAATACGTCACCCAGGCCGAGCCGTGCTCGGCGATCGCCTTGAGATCGGCGTGCGCGTACGGCATCAGATGAAAGTTGAAGAATTTCATGCTGAGTCCTCAGGCCGTTTTGCGTTTCTGCCGGCGCGCGCCGATGAACTCCTCGAGCGCGGCAACGAACGCGTCGGGCTGTTCGATCTGCGGCACGTGTCCGCATTTCGGAATGGTCACGAGCTTGGCGCCGGGAATCGCCGCCTGCCAAGCCTTTGCATGTTCCTTCGGGAACAGCCGGTCGGTGTCGCCCCAGATCAACAGTGTCGGCACATCGATACGGTGCAGCCATTTGGCAAGATGCGGATCGTGGCTGCGCGGCTGCCAGGAGAGTTTGGCGGCCGTCTGCCGGTTCTTCAGCGCCGTGTCTTCCATGTCGGGATGAAGCACGCGCGCGATCATCTCCTTGGCCTTGCTCTGATCGTAGAAGAAGGCGTTGAGCCGCTGTTCCTCGGTGATCAGATACGAATCGACCTGCGTGACGCCGGGAACATACAGGCCGGCCGAGCCGGCCAGCGTCAGCGACGCCAGGCGCTGCGTCGAGCGCACCGCGATTTCCGCCGCGATCCAGCCGCCAAGCGAATTGCCGACAAGATTCACGCCGGACAATTGCAGCGCATCGAACAGATCGAGATAGAAATAGGCGAGATCGTGGATGTTATCGAGCCAGGGAGGCGTATCCGATTCGCCGAAGCCGGGATGTTCCGGCGCGATGACGTCGAAGTTCCTTGTCAGCGTTTGCAGAAAGGGCAACCAGTTCGCACCGCTTGCGCCGTGCAAATACAGGAGCGGTTCGCCGCTGCCTCCGCGCATCAGCCGAATGCGGCAGCCCCCGACAGTGACCGCCGACGTCGAAAAATCCGCCGCCATGCCGTTAGCTTGGGGCTTCACCCGCGCAGCGTCAAGGACCCCGTCGGCGATGTCACGATGATGTCACGGTCTGTGGCGGCGACCATGCAGTATCGTCAACACGATAGCTCTTTATCCTCAAAGCGCGGATGGCCGCAGGGACTGCGGACAAACATTTTCATTTTTTATTCAAAACAGGAAATACCGCTGCGCCATCGGCAGCACGTCCGCCGGTGCGCAGGTAAGGAGTTCCCCATCGGCGCGCACCTCGTAGGTTTCAGGATCGACCTCGATGTCGGGAGTAGCATCATTGTGAACCATGCTTTTCTTGGAAATTTTTCCTCGGGTGTTTTGCACCGCGAAAAATTCCTTCTCGATGCCGAGTTTTTTGCGCAACCCTCCCGCGACCGCGGCTTTCGATGTGAACACGACCGACGAGGCGGTGCGGGCGCGGCCGTAGGCACCGAACATTGGCCGGTAATGCACCGGCTGCGGCGTCGGGATCGATGCGTTCGGATCGCCCATCGGGGCGGCGACGATCGAGCCGCCCTTGATGATGCAATCCGGCTTGACGCCGAAAAACGCCGGCGACCACAGCACCAGATCGGCGAGTTTGCCTTTTTCCACCGAGCCAATCAGCTTTGCCACGCCGTGCGCGATGGCCGGATTGATCGTGTATTTGGCGACGTAGCGCTTGGCGCGGAAATTATCGTTGTCGCCTTTTTCCTGCGGCAGCCGGCCGCGCTGCTTCTTCATCTTGTCGGCGGTCTGCCA
>DASZWK010000263.1:0-13031 GCA_035546235.1 Xanthobacteraceae bacterium
GGCTTCATCGAGGCCTTCAAGACCGATGTGCCCGGACGCGAGCCGTGCTTTGGTTCGGGATGTTGAAGTTGGCTTCCCAGGCGTGGCAGCGAAGGCTGGTGGGCGCTGTAGGGATTGAACTACGACCTCTCCCGTCTCCCGTGTGAAGGCCATGGCCTCGTTATTCTGCAATAGGTTAGCGAGGTTTTCCAGTGGCATAAAGACAGCTTTTACAGGCAAGTTCCGGCACGGCTTAGGGCGTGTCCAGTAGTCACTTCCTAGTGTATAACCGCCATTGCGGGCCGCACGGGAACGGTCGGAGTGACTGACTCGGATGGATGACAAGGCGATTGCCGTGCCATATCCAAGAGGAACCCCAGAACGGCTCAGCATGTTTTCGGATGGCGTATTTGCTGTCCTTATAACCGTGCTGGTTTTGGAGCTGCGACCGCCGGAACTTCCCACCTTTAAGGCACTACTTTTGCTCTGGCCTACCTGGCTTAGTTATGCGGTGAGCTATCTTTTCATTGCCATCGTTTGGATCAATCACCACCACCTGCTGCGCTACGCCACTGAAAGCACCTCACGATTAATGTGGTTCAATTTCGCGCATTTGTTTTCCGTGTCGCTTCTTCCGCTTTCCACCGCTTGGATGGCCGTGAGCAAATTAGCGCCGCAGCCTGTTGCCTTTTATGCCGGAGTGTTCTTCCTTGTGAACGCAACTTACATAGCTTTAATTTTGGAACTTATAGAGCGTGCCCCTATCAAAGAAGTATCGCGCAAGGAGCGTAAGATCATGCGCTTCCGGTCAATAACGACCTTGTGCGCTTTCGGCGTCGCTGCGGTCGTGGCGTTGAAATATCCGCTTGTTGGGCTCGGAATGTGCATTTGTTGTCTGATTGTTTATCTCAAGCCAGAGGCACCAGGAGTGGGCGGGTAAATCGTTGCCGGAAATTTTGGTCTGTAGGCACATTCATTTACAGGCAGTCAATGGAGCGAGAAACGCTTAGTTTTATTGGGGTTTTATGGTGGGCGCTGTAGGGATTGAACCTACGACCTCTCCCGTGTGAAGGGAACGCTCTCCCGCTGAGCTAAGCGCCCGCGCCTGACCGGCGGATCGGCTGCATTTAGGGAGCGGCTCGGTGGGGTGTCAAGCGAGGCTCCTGGTAGAAATAACTGGGTGCCCGTTTTTCGCGGGGTCGAGCGCAATCCGTCACCCGGATGCCTTATCAGTTCGTCGAAGCGACGCGCGAGGCGCCGGACTGCAGTGCGCGGATACGGTCGGCAAGCGTGCGCCGTTGCTCGTTGGGCTCGATCTTGGCCGGTCCGGCTTCGCCGCGCCCCATCGCAATCGGCGGGCTGCCATTGGCCGGCACGGCGGCAAGACCGAGATCGTGGACGCTGGCCGCGAGCATGGCGTCGATCGGCGAATCCGGGCCTTCGAGCGCCGCGGTGAGGCGAGCGACTTCGGCGGCGACGTCGTTGATGCGCTCGCGCAACAGCGCGTTTTCCACCCGCTCTGACGCCCAGCTCGACTCGGCCTCGCGTTTGAGGTCGGCCATGTCGGCCTCGAGCTTGGCGCGCACCTCATGGGCGGCCGCAAGTTCGCCTTCAAGGCGGGCGATTTCCGCCCTGTGCCGTTCCACGCTGCGCGTTGAGGAATTCGACACCTCGTCGTGCAGATCGGCGTGCGCCTTGCGGGCAGCGTCGGCTTCCTGACGCAGGCGTTCGATCTCGTCGTCACGTTGGGCGATGAGCCGGCCCTGTTCGCCGAGGCGGGCTTCCAACTCCTGGACGCGTTGGTTGAACTGCTCGGCTTCCGCGGTTTGCGCCACGAGCTGCTGTTCAAGGTCGGTCTTGCGCGCGTTGAGCAGGTCGAGCTTGCCGCGGGCATCGGTGAGATTATTGGCCGCGTCGCCGCGCTCGCGGGCAAGCCGCTCTTCGGCCTCTTTGACCGTGCGCTCATACCCGGAGACGCTGACCTTCATGGCCTCGACCTGGGTGCGCAAAGCCGCGAGTTCGATGCGCTGGGCGTCGGCCGCGATCGACTGGTCGCCCAGTTCACCGACCAGCTTGGCAAGCTCGGCCTCCTTGTCGGACATCGCGCGCTCGGCCTCGCGCAGTGCGCCGGTCTTGAGCGCAAACTCCTGCTCGGTGGCGCGCAGTTGTTCGGCGAGCGCTTTGTCACGCGCTTCGAGCGCGAAATATGCCGCGGTCTTTTCGCCGAGCTCTTTCTTGAGCTGATTGACGAAGTCGGACTTCTTGCCGAGTTCGGCGAGCTGCGATGTCGCGCGCGCCTTCATCTGCTCGACGCTCATTTCCAGCCGTCGCGTCGACATGGCAAATTCGGCGCGGAGCTGATCCTTGTCGGCGCGAATTTCCGCGATCGTCAGCGGAGTGGCCGCTTCCAGCCGCCGCACCGTCAGGCGGACGGCCCGGTTATGCACGAGCGGAAAGAACATCAGTGCGAGCAGGGCCGCGACCAGAAAGCCGATGCCGAAATACATGATCGGTTCGACCATACGCTACACCTCCAACGCTCTCCCGGTCCTCGGCTTTCGGCGGCAGACGCAACAACGAGAGCGCGCATCAACCTGCCATGCGCGCGCAAATCCTACCACATTCACCGGTCGTTAACCTAAATCGAGCGGTGAACGCTGGCGGCGGGCGAAATGCCGCCCTGACCGGAGCGTGGCGCGCCGGCGGTTGCGGTCAGAACGGGTTCCAGGTCGGACGCGCCGTGAATTTCAGATAGCCGAGGTTGGCGCCGAGCCGCAGTCCCACTCCGGTGCGGATCGGCACCAGCACGACGTCGTTGGCCGTGAGCGCGGTCATACCGAGGCCGCCGACAAAGTAGGCAGAGCCGTCGATGCCGCCGAAGCGATCGAAAATGGCATCGGTCCGCGGCAGATTATAGACCAGCATCATGGTGCGAGCGCCGTCGGCGCCGGCGTCGAAGCCGATTGTCGGGCCTTCCCAGAACACGCGGCGGTCGCCGGCATTCTTGGTATAAAGCGTGCCGTCGCCGTAGCGCAGCCCACCCACAAAGGCGCCGCCGGCTTCTTCGCCCAAGATGTAGCCATTCGGCTGGCCCCACTGGCTGCCCGCCCGCTGCACGATCATGGCAAGCCCGCGCGATACGCCGCCGAAAAAGCGGTGGCCGGCTTCGATCAATTCGCCCGGGGAAAATTGGTCGTCCCGAGGCGGTACAGGATGCGGGTTATAGGCGGGTGTCGGAACCGCGGCCGGGGGCGAATAGGGGGCTGCCGCGGGCGGCGGATAGGCCGGTGGCGGGTAGGGCGCCGCGGCAGGTGGCGGATAGGGCGAGGCCGCAGGCGGATAGGCTGGTGGCGCCGGTTGTGCGAGTGCCTGCATGCCGATCACGCCGGCGAAAAACAATGCGACGGCGGCAAGCCTGGCGGCGAATTTCATTGATGTCTCCGGTCTTAACGCCTTGCTCATGGGCTGCGTCTAAGTCTCGGCAAGCCGTTCCGAATCACTCGAACCCTCGATCAAAACTATGACGCCAGCACGGCGGGAACGAAAGCAAAACCGCGTCCGCCGTATGGGCCTTGCCGTCGCGCTGGCGCTGTTGGGCACGGCCGCGCCCGCACTCGCCAGCTTGACGCAACGCGTTGTGGTCGACTGGCATTCCGGATTGGCGATCGACGGCTTTGACCCGGTGGCCTTCTTTACCGATGGCCACCCGGAGCTCGGCAACGGCAATTTCGAACTGCGCCACGCCGGGGCCGTTTGGCGGTTCGTCAACAGCGGCAATCGGGCCGCCTTTGCAGAGCGGCCTGACGTCTACATGCCGCAATATGGCGGCTACGATCCGGTTGGCGTGGCCAGGGGGGTCGCGGTGCCGGGAAATCCGCAGCTATGGGTCATCGTCGGCGAGCGCCTGTTTCTATTCTACGATGGCGCTCAGCGTGGAAAATTTCTGTCCAATCCGGCGCGCTTCCTTGCCACGTCTGAGCGCCGCTGGCCCAATGTCAGGAACTCACTCGATCCTTAAAGTGTGCCGTCGTGTGCGTCACCCGAGGCAATGAAGCCCGGGATCAAGAGCTCCGGGGTGCCGTAGCGGAGCGCTGCGCCGTCGGGCGCCAGCATCTGTCCGCCCGCCGCCACAATGATCGCATGGCCAGCCGCAATGTCCCAATCGTGGGTCGGCGCGAGCCGCGGGTAGATGTCGGCCGAGCCGTCGGCGACGAGACAGAATTTCAGAGCAGAACCGCAGGCGATGGTCCGCGGCTGCGACAGACGTTGCAGATAGGCCTGCGTGCGCGGGTCAAGATGCGACCGGCTGACCACTGCGACGGGTTCATGTTCTGGCCGCTTGCGCGTGTGGATGCGCTCCGCCGGCGAAATCGTTCCGTCGGCGGAAAATGCCAGCCGCGCAGCGCCACCGCCGACGACACCGCGCCAAATCGTGCCGCTTGCCGGCGCCACAATGACGCCGGCGAGTGGCGCGCCGTCTGACATCAACGCAATGGCGATCACGTATTCGTCGCTTCCGGCGATGAATTCGCGCGTGCCGTCGAGAGGATCGACCAGAAAATAGCTCGCGCCGGCGGCGACATGACAGTGCTCCGCTTCCTCTTCCGAGACGATCGGAAACGCCGGCGCCACCGTAGCGAGCCCGCCGCGGATCGCGGCTTCGGCTTCTGTATCTGCGGCCGTTACCGGCGAGCCGTCCGCCTTGTAGCGGACCCCGCCGTGGCTCGATGTGGCGCGGATCGCAAGCGCGGCGCGCGCGCCGATTGCGGTCATGGCCACGAGGAGGTTCGCGCAGGCTGCGGAGTCGAACTTCGCCACGTTTCGTTCTCCGGAAGGGCACGGTGTGCGGCTGGCCGTCACCGGCGGCTGCCGGCTGGGGGAAACCACAGTTTACCACGGCCGCGCAGCCCGGTGGGTTGCGAATGTCAAATCTGCTTCATGGGCCCGGGTCCGGTTGCCGAATCGGCGATCCTGTGACACGCACGGGCGGCCTTAGGTCTGCGTGGAGCTACCCATGTCCGGTCCAGCCGCTTCCGGCACGCTCACGCTCGGTGCCCTCGATCTGGCGGCGCTGTTGTGCTCGCGCGTCTGCCATGACTTGATCAGTCCGGTCGGCGCCATCGTCAACGGCCTTGAGGTTCTCGAAGAGGACAATGACGAGGAGACGCGCACCTTCGCGCTCGATCTGATCAAGAAAAGCTCGCGCAGCGCGTCGGCGCGGCTGCAATTCTGCCGGCTGGCATTCGGCGCCGCAGGTTCAGCCGGGGCACAGATCGATACCGGCGATGCCGAAAAGGTCTCGCGTGGGCTCATTGAGGACGAGAAAATCAAGATCACCTGGAATTTGCCGCGCGAATTGCGGCCCAAGAACCAGGTAAAGCTTTTATTGAACATGATGCTTGTCGCCGCCGGCGCTATCCCGCGTGGGGGAACGCTGGCGGTCGATCCGGTCGAAGGTTCGCCCGGATTCCGCATCATCGCGGCCGGTCTTAACGCTCGGGTAACGCCCACCACCGTCGAACTGCTCGCCGGCGCGCCTGGCCAGACGGTCGATGCCCACGGCGTCCAGCCGTATTACACCGGGATTCTGGCGCGAGAGTGCGAGCTTTCGGTCACCGCGGTGGCCGAAGGCGAAACAATTGTGGTTTTGGCGCGCTGAGCGGAGCGGCGCGCCGGAATTGCGCGGCCGCGTAGCGTTTCCACACTCTGCTGCAACCGAAATTAAACCCTTTGGCAACAGACTGGGCAGGATCGTTCAGGCGCGTCGCGCCTGGCGACCGCAGCGCGCGCCTTTTGCGCGTTGCGGCGCGAGTAACCTGATGTGTGGCCACCCGCGTCGCGAGGGGTGGTGCCGAGGCGCCTGAGTATGGACGACCTGTTGCGTGAGTTCTTGACCGAGACCAACGAGAGTCTCGAGCGGGTCGACGCCGAGCTGGTGCGCTTCGAGCGCGAGCCGAACAACGCCAACATCCTCGGCAACATCTTTCGCCTCGTTCACACCATCAAGGGCACCTGCGGCTTCCTCGGACTGCCGCGGCTCGAGGCGCTGGCGCATGCAGCCGAAACCCTGATGGGCAAGTTCCGCGACGGCATGCCGGTCACAGCCGACGCCGTCACGCTCATTCTCAACACCATCGACCGCATCAAGATCATCCTCGACGAGATCGAGACCGAGCAGAAGGAGCCGGACGGCGGCGATACCGATCTGATCGAGCGGCTTGCCCGCCGGGCAGCCGGAGAGTTGCAAGCGGCACCACTGCCGCAGCCGCCGCAGCCGGTGGAATTGCTCGAAGTCCATGAGGCGGGTGAGCCCGTGGAGGCTGCCGACCCGGTTGAAACGCTCGAGCCCGCCTTATCGCAGGCGCAGCACGAAGAGCGCGGTGAGCGGGTCGCCAACCATTCGATCCGCGTGAGCGTCGGCACGCTGGATTATCTGATGACGACCGTGTCCGAACTGGTGCTGACGCGCAATCAGCTCCTGGAGATCGTTCGACGTCACGAAGACTCCGACTTCAAGGTGCCGCTGCAGCGACTGTCCAACGTGACCGCCGAGCTGCAAGAAGGCGTCATGAAGACGCGCATGCAGCCGATTGGCAATGCCTGGCAGAAGCTGCCGCGAATCGTGCGCGACTTGTGCGGGGAGCTCGGCAAGGAAATCGATCTGAACATGCTCGGCGCCGAGACCGAACTCGACCGCCAGGTGCTCGAACTGGTCAAGGATCCGCTGACCCATCTGGTGCGAAACTGCGCCGATCACGGCATCGAAGACGCCGCCTCGCGTCTTGCCGCGGGCAAGCCCGCCAAGGGCAGCATTCAGCTCTCCGCTTGTCACCAGGGTGGCCACATCATCATAGAGATCGCGGACGACGGCCGCGGCCTCGATCTTGACCGCATCCGCGCCAAGGCGGTCGAAAAGGGTCTTGGCAGCGAGGCTGAACTCGCCACCAAGTCCGATGCGGACATTTGCAATTTCATCTTCGCGCCCGGCTTCTCGACGGCCGACCGCGTTACCAGTATTTCCGGCCGCGGCGTCGGCATGGACGTTGTCCGCAGCAATATCGAGCAGATTGGCGGTACGGTCGATCTGCGTTCCGTTGCCGGCGCAGGTGTCAAATTCACCATCAAGATCCCGCTGACGCTGGCGATCGTGTCGGCGTTGATTGTCGAGTCGGCCGGCGAGCGTTTCGCTTTGCCGCAGCTTTCGGTGCTCGAACTGGTGCGCGCCAGCAGTGCCGGCGAGCATCGCATCGAACGCATCAAGGACGCGCCGGTGCTGCGGCTGCGCAACAAGCTCTTGCCGCTGATCTACCTGAGGGACGTCCTGCGCACTGGTGAAGCTGGCGGCAACGACTGCTTCGTCGTGGTCACCCAGGTCGGCAGTCAGATCTTCGGTCTCGTGGTCGACGGCGTTTTCCACACTGAGGAAATCGTCATCAAGCCAATGTCGTCGAAGCTGCGGCACATTGCGGTCTTCTCCGGCACCACCATACTCGGCGACGGCTCGGTGATCATGATCATCGACCCGAACGGCATTGCGCAATTGCTCAGCCGCACGGCGCAGACCGCGCGCGACGACGCGCCGGAACTGACCGACCGCGGCCAGACCGCGGCCGAAGACGTCGTGTCGCTATTGGTATTTCGCGCCGGCTCTCACCAGCCCAAGGCGGTGCCGCTGTCGCTGGTCACCAGGCTCGAAGAGATCGACTGCCGCAAGATTGAAATTTCGGACGGCCGCCACCTGGTGCAGTACCGCGGGCATCTGATGCCGCTGCTGCGTCTCGATACGCAATCCGGGTTGAAGCAGGACGGCGCACAGCCGATCCTGGTGTTCTCGGACGGCGGCCGCTCCATGGGACTGGTCGTCGACGAGATCATCGACATCGTCGAGGAGCGCCTCGAGATCGAAGTCACGAGCGAGCGGCCCGGCGTGCTCGGTTATGCGGTGATCAAGGGCAACGCCACCGAAATCGTCGATATCGGGCATTTCCTGCCGCAAGCCTTCGCCGACTGGTTCCGACGCCGCGATGCCGCGGTTGAGCGCGACGCTCGTACCGTGCTGCTGGTCGACGACTCGGCGTTCTTCCGCGACATGCTGACCCCGCTCATCAAAGCCGCAGGCTGCCATGTGGTCGCGGTCGGCTCGGCCACCGCGGCATTCGAGGCGCTTTCTTCGGGCCGACGCATCGATCTCGTCATTACCGACATCGAAATGCCGGACATGGACGGCTTCACGTTCGCCGAAAAACTCCGTGCCATGCCGGCGACCGCCACGGTGCCGATCATCGCTATTACCGCGGTGGTATCGGCCGACGCGATCGCGCGCGGCCGCGCCATCGGCTTCTACGATTTCGTCGCCAAATTCGACCGCACCGGCCTGATCGCCGCGATCAAGGAGCAGGGTGCCGACATGGAGCGCGCGGCGTGAGCGCCATGAACGACAACCTCAAACTCACCGACTACGTCACGTTCACGACGGCCGGGCAGCTCTTCGGCCTGCCGATCGAGCGTGTGCAGGAGGTCTTCCGCCCGACCCGGATCACGCGTGTTCCGCTCGCCGGCGCCCAGATTGCCGGGGTGCTCAATCTGCGCGGGCGCATCGTCACCGCGATCGATATGCGCAGACGCCTTGAACTGGACGCGCGCGACGAAGGCGAAACGCCGATGGCGATCGGCATCGAATCCAACAATGAATCATTCGGCCTTCTGGTCGATGCGCTCGGTGAGGTGCTGAAGCTTACCGACGGCGAGCGCGAGCCGAATCCGGTGAATCTCGATCGCAAGCTCGCCCGCGTCTCGGCCGGCATTTTCCGGCTCGACGGTCAGCTTATGGTCGTTCTCGATGTCAATCGCGTCCTCGACCTGTCCGCCGAGGCGGTCGCGGCATGATCGCATTAGACAGAAAACCAAAGCGGGCTCGCCCCGCGCAGCGTGGAGTGTGGAGGCTATGAAAACCTGTTTGGTCGTTGACGATTCGAGCGTCATACGCAAAGTGGCGCGGCGCATCCTAGAAGGGCTCGAGTTCCAGATCGTCGAAGCCGAGAACGGCGAGGAAGCGATCGAGTCATGCAAGAAGAACCTGCCGGACGCAATTCTGCTCGACTGGAACATGCCCAAGATGGACGGCTATGATTTCCTGCGCATGTTGCGGCGGCTGCCCGGCGGCGATCGGCCAAAAGTGGTGTTCTGCACAACCGAAAACGATGTCGCGCACATCGCGCGTGCGCTGCATGCCGGCGCCAACGAGTACATCATGAAACCGTTCGACAAGGACATCGTCGAGGCAAAATTCCAGGAAGTCGGATTGATCTAGCGCCGGCCGCGAACTGGCGCGGCTGAAGTTCAAAAGTTTCAAGTTGTGCTCGTGCGTACGGTCGAAGAGTCATGAGTTCCGCCTTCGCAGCTGCGCATGCTGCACCTGCCGCCGAGCGGCAAATCCGCGTGATGGTCGTCGATGACGCGGTCGTCGCGCGCAGCATGATGGCGCGCTGGATCGAGTCCGAGCCGGACATGATGATCGCAGCCTCGCTGCGCACCGGCCGTGAGGCGCTCGATACCGTCACCATCCATGCTCCCGACGTCGTTCTGCTCGACGTCGATATGCCCGAGCTCGATGGCATCACGGCGCTGCCGCTGCTGCTCGCGAAGAAGCGTGACCTCGTCGTCATCATGGTCTCGACGCTTACGCGGCGCAGCGCCGAACTCAGTTTAAGGGCGCTGGCACTTGGCGCGACCGACTACATTCCGAAGCCGGAAACCACCTACGAGGCGATGACCTCGGCGGCGTTTCGCCGCGAAATGATTGATAAGGTCCGCGGTCTTGGCCGCAAACGGCTCCTGCTGCGCGAAGGTGCGCCGCCATTGGCGCCCGAAGAGGCTCCGGCGCCGCGCCCCGCGCCGCCGCCTGCAGCAAAGCCGCTGCCCGAATTCAAGCCGCAGCGCGCCGCAGAGAAGGGCGAGATTGCGTTGCGCCCCTTCGCGCTGGCGATGCCGCGCGCATTGCTGATCGGCTCCTCGACGGGGGGCCCGCAGGCGCTGACGGCGCTGTTTGAGAAGCTGACCGCGGCGGTCGATCGTGCGCCGGTGTTGATCACGCAACACATGCCGCCGACTTTCACCACGGTGTTGGCCGAGCATTTGCGGCGCGTCAGCGGCCGTGGCGCGCATGAGGCCGAGGATGGCGAGCCGGTTCTCGCCGGCGGCATCTATCTGGCGCCGGGCGGCCGCCATATGCGCGTGCTGCGTGACGGTGACATCGTCAAGATCGCGCTCACCGACGATCCGCCGATCAATTTCTGCCGGCCTTCCGTCGATCCTTTGTTTTCCTCGGCGGCCGCGGTCTGGGGCCCGGCCGTGCTGGCGGTGGTTCTCACCGGCATGGGCTCGGACGGCACGCAGGGTGCCGCCGATATCGTCGCCGCCGGCGGCAGCATCATCGCTCAGGACGAAGCGACGAGCGTGGTTTGGGGCATGCCGCGCTCGGTCGCACAGGCAGGACTGTGCTCGGCAGTGCTGCCGCTCGATCAGATTCCGGGAAAGGTTCTTCGTCTGCTGCTGGGGAGCCGGTCGTGACACCGCTCGATTACGATTTTCTGCGCGGCGCGCTCAAGCGGCGCTCCGGCCTCATGCTTTCGGCCGACAAACAGTATCTGGTCGAGAGCAGGCTCCTGCCGGTCGCGCGCAAGGCCGGCCTTGCGAATCTCGGTGCTCTCGTCGAAGCCCTCCGCCCGGGCGGCAATGAGCCGCTGATGAACGCGGTGGTCGAGGCGATGGCGACCAACGAGTCGTTCTTCTTTCGTGACAAAATCCCGTTTGAGCATTTCCGTACTATCGTCATGCCGGCCCTGTTGGCGGCGCGGCGCGCCTCGCGCACCATCCGCATCTGGTGCGCCGCCGCCTCGACCGGGCAGGAACCCTATTCGCTCGCCATGTGCCTGAAAGGCATGGAACGCGAGATCGCCGGCTGGCGCATCGAGATCCTCGCCACCGACCTGTCCAGTGAGGTTCTGGAAAAGGCCCGCGCCGGCCTCTACAGCCAGTTTGAAGTCCAGCGCGGCCTGCCAATCCAGCTTCTGATCAAGCATTTCACGCAAGTCGGTGAACTGTGGCAGATCGCGCCGGACATCCGCGCCATGGTCAAATTCCGACAGCTCAATCTGTTGTCGAATTTTTCCAACCTCGGCATGTTTGATCTGATCTTCTGCCGCAACGTGCTGATCTATTTCGACCAGGAGACGAAGGTTGCCGTGCTCGAAAACCTGGCGCGGATGACCGCTTGCGACGGTTATCTGGTTCTTGGCGCGGCGGAAACGGTGGTCGGCCTGACCGACAGTTTCAAGGTCGTCGGCGACAAGCACGGCCTCTACGCGCCAAATGCGCGCGCGCCAAAGTCGCTTATTCCGATGACCGCCGGCAAGCCGATGCCGCGCCTCATCGCCGTCAACAGCAGACGCTGAGATTTCCGCGAGGTGAAAAATAAAAAACCCCGGCGTTGCCGCCGGGGTTTTTCACCCGATCGTTCCCCCTCACGTAACTTTAGGCGGAAATCTTCGCCTCTTCCTCGGCTGGCTCGCGCAGCACATAGCCGCGGCCCCAGACGGTCTCGATATAATTCTTGCCGGCCGACGCGTTGGCGAGTTTCTTGCGCAGCTTGCAGATGAAGACGTCGATGATCTTCAGCTCCGGCTCGTCCATACCGCCATAGAGATGGTTGAGGAACATCTCCTTGGTGAGCGTCGTACCCTTGCGCAGCGAGAGCAGCTCCAGCATCTGATATTCTTTGCCGGTCAGATGCACGCGCGCCTGGTTCACTTCGACCGTCTTGGTGTCGAGATTGACGCAGAGGTCGCCAGTGTTGATGACCGATTGCGCGTGTCCTTTCGATCGCCGCACGATGGCATGGATACGCGCGACCAATTCGTCCTTATGGAAGGGCTTGGTCATGTAGTCGTCGGCGCCGAAGCCGAGACCCCTGACCTTGTCCTCGATGCCGGCAAGACCGGAGAGAATCAGGATAGGCGTCTTCACCTTCGAGACGCGCAGCGAGCGCAGAACCTCGAATCCCGACATGTCGGGCAGGTTCAGGTCGAGCAGGATGATGTCGTAGTCGTAGATCTTACCAAGATCGATGCCTTCTTCGCCGAGATCGGTCGTGTAGACGTTGAAACTCTCGGACTTGAGCATCAGCTCGATCGATTGCGCGGTCGCGCTATCGTCTTCAATCAGCAATACGCGCATGCCAGTCCCCTTCCTCGCCGCGCAGGCTCAGGTCGGTCGGCCGCTGCGGCGGCCCCAGGTGAGCGCTGGAAAAGCAAGCGCCCTCGAAGAAACTGATTCGGCACACTATACGGGCTATGGTTAACAAAACCTGATTCTTTCGCGCAAGATGTCCCTAGGCGAATTCGTTCGAATCGCCGTAAGATGTTGCGAGATAGTGGTTTTTTAGCCACGCTGGCGTTCATGTCCGAGTTTAAGTTTCGGCTCTAACCGATTCATACGACTCACCCTCCGTCGCGGCAGGTGAGCCTCCTTGGCCCCAAGGACGACAGCGCAATGATTAACGGCCCGGGTAAACAACCGATTAACAAGTTGCGCTCTGAGGTAACCAATTATGCGTTGCTGCGGCGCTACTGGGGCGATTGAACCCGCGTGTTGGTGCGAATCGGACCACGAGGAGGGCGGATCGCCGGCTGAACGATGAAAGCGCTCGCCGAACAGATCAATGAACTCGACGCCGTCGAAATCTACGGCCGTGTCGTCGGCGTGCGCGGTTTGATGGTGGAAGTCGCCGGCCCGCTTTACGTGATGTCGGTCGGTGCCCGCGTTGTCATCGAGACGGCCGACAAGGCCATTCCTTGCGAGGTCGTGGGCTTTACCGGACAAAACGCGCTTCTGATGCCCTTCGCGCCGCTCGAAGGCGTGCGCCGCGGCTGCCGGGCGATCGTGACGGGTGTGCCGGGTTCGGTGCGGCCATCGGTCGGCTGGCTCGGCCGCGTGATCAATGCGCTCGGCGAACCGATCGACGGCAAGGGACCGCTCTTGCAGGGGCCGTCGCC
>DASZWK010000264.1:0-14096 GCA_035546235.1 Xanthobacteraceae bacterium
CGGCCGTCATGCGGGCCGGCGGGGCAAGTGAATAGAGCGCGTCAACGTTTAGCGGGGCGGTCCGGATGTCGCCGTGACCTGCGAACGCTCGACCCGATAAAGCACGAAGCGGTCGCCGACATACATTTCGCTCAAATGCGCAGGATCGGGATTTTGAAAGTTGGGCGGCGTGAACAGCACATAGAGATAGTCGTAGTCCGCCGTCCACCGCTGCCAATATTCAGCATAAGCATGGAGACGATTGGAACTTTGCAGATCGGCAACCCGCACCATTTCACCGATTGTCGGCGGCGTGCCGTCTTCGGTATCGACGCGGCCGCGCCAGGCGGAGCGCGCGTGCAAAATCTGCTTGCCGACGACGGTGAACTCGGTCGTCACCAGCGCCGAGCGCTCGATGATCGCAATGCAGTCGGCATGTACCAGGCCGTAATCGCGCAGGCTGTCGCCGCCGTTCGGATCGGCATAAGCGACGGCGACCTTGGCGCCGCGGCTGAGCAAATCGACCGAGTGACGAAACGATTCGACGCCGGCAGAAAGCGGCGCCCAGACGTATTCGACTTCGGCGACGCGTGCGCTCACGATCAGAACGAGCGCCGCCGCAAAACCCAACCGCACAAAACGGTTGCGAAAATCGACGTCGAAACAGGCGATGACCATGAAGGCGAGCGAGATCGGCATCCGCTGATCCGCCAGGTAGGTCTCGAAGATGACCTGCGGCAGCGCCAGATAGGTCAACACGCCGATCGGAAACAGCACCCAGCCGAAGCCGTGGAACGAAAGCGCGCGGTAGCGCAGCGCCAAGGCGGCGGCCGCCACGACGATGGCTGCGAACACGTAGGCAAGCACATCCGAATAGGCCCGGATCGCGGCCAACGCGCCGTCGCCTTTGCCTTGCAGCGACCAGACGAAGTCCCACAGGCCGCGTGTCGGACTCATCATCAACAACAGCGGCACCGGAAGAAACGGCACGCCGGTCAGCACGTAATCGACAATGAGTCCGGGCAGGGCGCGGCGCGCCGCGACGCCGCCCGAAGCGCGGCGTGCGCGCATGTAAGTAGCGCAAAGCCGGTGCGACTCGAAGGCGAACAACCCAATGGCGTAGACGCCAAGAACGAACAGGTGGCAAAAGAACAGGCCGAGCACGAACGCCGCCGAGACCGCGAGCCGCAACGCGCGGCTGCGTTCACGCAACGCGACCCAGGTTGCCAGCGCCCACAGCATCAAACCGATGCCGAACACGAAATTCATCGTGCCGACCAGGAACATGTCGTTATAGAGCAGCGGAAACGCGATCAGCGGCAGCGCCGACCAGCGGCCGAACAGCGAGCGGTGCAGCGCGAGCGTGCCCGAGATGATCAGGGCGAAGCTCAGCAGCGTGTAGGTTTCTCCCGCCAGATAGACATTCATCACCCGCTCGAACAGCGGGACGATCATGTCCATCATCAGGTTCGGAATGACCTGCCAGTTGACCTCGTAGTAGCGGTGCAGAAGCGGATCGCTGTTGCCCGCCGCGATGATGTGCATCCGCGCCAGGTGATTGATGTAGTCGGAGATCGGCGGCAGCGGATTGAGCAGGATCGGCACAGCGGCGATCGCCAGCAGCAGCGCGAAAAGCAGGGCGATCTTGCCCTTGCTGAAGCCCGCGGCACGCCGGCTGCGGCGCGCAATGGCAAGTCCCGCGTCCGTCGGCGCGAAGTTCGGAGCGAAGCCCGGGGAATGCGTCAGGACAAGCATGGCGACGGTCGCGCGGACGAATGCATCGCGTCCCCGGGGAAGGGACTGAGTGCAGGATGGACGTGGATAACCCCCAACCAAGACTTTGTGTCAGACGGAACGTGAACGCAGGATGAATATCGGCCCGAGGGCTCGGCGGGCCTGCGCAAATGCTTAAATGCTTGTAAAACCGGCAGCTTTCGCTGCGGCTTGCTCCTCACATTTCCGCCGCAAGCGGCGTGTTAGGAAACGCTCGTGGTTCTTGCCCTCCCAGTCACATCCCGGATCATGCGTTGTCCGCTCATCCTGGCATTCCTGGCGGCTTTCGTCGTCAGTGTGCCGTTCGTTTCGGCATATGGGCAACCTGCGGACACAGGTGCCCAACCTGCGGATAACGGTGGACAACTTGCCGATACCGGCAATTTCCACATCGTGTGGGAGGTGAAGAATCGCTTCCGGCTGTTCCGCAAGGAGGCGGATTTCCTGCACCAGGTGGCGGCAAGCCGCGGCGACGGGGTGCTCGCCGAGGAACGGCGGCTGGAGGCAGCCAATGGCGGCGTCGGCTGGGCCCAGGACGTCGTCGGCAATCTGTGCCTCGACGATTACGGCAACCTGTTGCAGACCTGCAACCGCGACGGCGCTAATGAGAACTACCTGGATCCGCGTGACCATTCGGTCGGCGTCGCCATATCGGGCACGGTCCCGCAGGGCCAAACTTGCGCGTGGACGTTCGACGACGGCAGCGGACCGCTTCAGCCAGTCAGCGCGCCGTGCGATGCGGAAGTCAAAGTGCGGGTGCGCTCCGGGCATGCCACGGTTGCGACGGTCGACATTCCGCTTGGTGACGGCACGGCGCAGCGCGTCACGACCGAAGTCAACGTGCGCGACCTGCTTATTGCCGGGCTCGGCGATTCCATTGCGGCGGGTGAGGGCGATCCCGACCAGGCGGTCCAGCTTGAGGGCGGCTTCTGCTTCCGGCGCTTCGGCGGCGGACAATATTATCGGCCGGGCCGCGCCGGCTTTACCGGCGATCGGTCCTGCGAGAGCGGACCGGCGAGTGATGCCGCCGCGAAGGACTGGGCGCACCACGGCGCGCGCTGGATGAGCCCCGCGTGCCATCGTTCGCTTTACAGCTACCAAATCCGTACCGCGCTCGCGCTCGCCGTCGAGCAGCCGCACGTCGCGATCACCTTCCTGCCGCTCGCCTGCAGCGGAGCTTCGATCGACGCCGGAATGTTCAACGGACAAAGTTTCGACGATTGCCCGACCGACGTCGGATTGGATGCCTGCGCCGGAACGGCGCCTGCTCAGCTGACCGAGCTGAAAGTGCTCATGGCGCGGGTCCACAAGCAGGACCCGCAGCGTAATCTCGACATGATATTACTGACGGTCGGCGCCAACGATGTGAAATTCGCCGCGCTGGTCGGCAATGTCATCGTCGACGCGAGGACCGAACGAATTCTGCTTGGCCGCGGCGGCGGTATCGTCGGCGTGCGGGACGCGGAAGACGCGCTGCAACGAAACCTGCCGGAAGAATTCGCCCGGTTGCGCACGGCGCTCAAGCCTTACGTCGGCGGCAATCTGGCGCGCGTCGTTTTCGTGTCCTACGCCAACCCGGCCATGCAAGCGCCGGACAAGCCATGTCCGGGCGGCCGCTACGGTGTCGATATTCACCCGGCGTTTTCCGCCGATCCGACCCGGCTGCGCGAGGCGGCCGATTTCGTCGACAAAATGTTCTTGCCCGCCGTCAAGGCGTTGGCGACCTGTGACAGCAAGAATGCCTGCCGCGATCCGATGACCGATCGCATGACGTTCGTCGATGCGCATCAGTCCGAATTCGAAAACCACGGCATGTGCGTGCAAGCGCCGAACGATCCGGCGTTCGATCGGCAATGCTTTTCGCAGGACGGCAAGAGCTTTGCGACCGACCTTGTCGCCGCCGCCACCGATCCGCTGGTTTGTTCGCTCCCAGCAAGCGACTACCGTCCCTATGCGTCGCGGGCGCGCTGGATCAGAACGGCCGACGACAGTTTTTTCACGGCAATGACTTATCCGGTAGGCATCCCGGCGATGTTGCGGCCGACCGACATTCACGACGCGCTGTGGGGCGTGGTCAGCGCGGTCTATGGCGGCGCCATCCATCCGACCGCCGAAGGTTATGCGGCGATGGCCGACGCGGCGATGCCGGCGGTGCGAGTGGTGCTTGGCCTGCCGCAACCACCGGCGGTCAGCGTCGATACCTTGCCGCCGCCAACGTCTGAACAACCGTCGGCGCCGCCACCGGGCGGACCTCCTGCCGCAGCGCCTGCAGCGCCGCCGCCACCGGTTCAGTTGTCACCCGCGCCGGCCGTCGTGCCGCCGCGGACGCCTTAAGCGGAAATTCTTCTTCAGCGCGACGGCGCGACTCCGAGCTTCTTCTGCAGGCTCGTGGAGGACGTGGTGTATTGGAATACCAGCCGCTTGTCTGGATAGACGTAGTGGTGAGCCTTCTGCGCCATCAGCGCCGCCTCATGGAAGCCGGAGAGAATGAGTTTCAGCTTGCCCGGATACCAGTTGATGTCGCCGATGGCGAAGATACCCGGCACGCTGGTCTCGAAGCTTGCGGTCTCGACTGGAATGAGTTCGTTGTTCTTCAGCTCGAAGCCCCAGTTCGCGACCGGTCCGAGCTTCATCGTCAAGCCGAAGAACGGCAGCATCACATCGCAGCCGATTTCGAAGGTCGAGCCGTCATTGCTCTTGACGTTGACGGTGCTGATCTGACCGTCGGCGCCGACCAGCGACGTGACCTGGCCGGTCACGAAATCGATTTTGCCTTCGCCGACGAGCGCCATCATTTTGTTGACGCTATCGGGGGCGGCGCGGAACTCGTTGCGCCGGTGCAGCAGCGTGAGATGTTTGGCGAGCGGCGCAAGGTTGAGCGTCCAGTCGAGCGCGCTGTCGCCGCCGCCGACGATCAGGATCCGCTTGTGGCGAAAGGTCTCCATTTTCCGCACCGCGTAGAACACCGATTTGCCTTCATAAGGCTCGATGCCCGGAATCGGCGGGCGTTTGGGTTGAAACGAGCCCCCGCCCGCCGCGATGACGATAATTTTGCTGATGAACTCCTTGCCCTGATCGGTCTTCACGCGAAACAGTGGATTGCCGATTTTTTCGACCGTCTCGACCATCTCGTTGAGATGGTATTGCGCGCCGAACGGCTTGATCTGCGCCAGCAGCGAGTCCACCAGACCGTGCGCGCTGGTCATGGGAATTCCGGGAATGTCGTAGATGGGCTTCTCGGGATAAAGTTCGGCGCACTGACCGCCGATCTTGTCGAGAATGTCGACCAGGTGCGCCTTCATATCGAGCAGGCCGAGCTCGAACACGGCAAACAGGCCGATCGGGCCGGCGCCGACAATCAGTACATCGGTCTTGATAGGTTCGCTCATATCGCGTCGTACTCTTAAGTTGCGCGGAAATGTCCAAAAGGTGGCGAGTGTCTAGCGTGCTCGCAACGGTAGGGAAAGAGGAAGCCGCAAAAGCCTTAACGGGCGCGGAAATTGTTCCGGCCCACCTCAGATTCGTTCCAGGCGGCTTTCGTCGCTTAAGCCTGCCGTTCCGGCGTGCGCACCGTCAGGCCGTCGAGATCTTCGCGGATCTTGATCTGGCAGGACAGGCGCGAATTCGGCCGCACCTCGAAAGCGAAATCCAACATGTCCTCTTCCATCGGCGATGGCTCGCCGACCTTTTCGCGCCAGTCTTCCTCAATATAGACGTGGCAGGTCGAACAGGCGCAGGCGCCGCCGCATTCGGCTTCGATGCCCGGAACTGCGTGCTTGATCGCAGTCTCCATGACTGTCGCGCCGATTTCTCCTTCGACCGTGCGCGCGGTGCCCTCGTTGTCGATGAAGGTGATTTTGGCCATGGCTTAAAGCATCGAATGGGTGATTGACGTCGGCGCAGTCTGTCGGCTGCGGGGATGGGCGGGAACGCCGCCGAGCCGGCGGCAGGCCTCTTCTATAGGCTCAAGGCGTCGTGCGCCAGTGTGCAGCCGAGCCGCCAATCGCACGCGGAATGCTGGGCAATCTAATGTGACGGTTCGGCCAGCCGCGCGCCGATTGCGGCGGTGGCTTCGAGGCTCGCGGCCTTCAAGTCCGCGATCGCCTCGCCGATGCCTTCGTCACCACCTTCGCGGGTCGCGCGTTCGAGCCTTTCAGCTGCGCCTGCGACCCGCCATGCGCCGATGCCGCGCGCCGATCCGATCAGGGTATGAGCTGCCGTGCCGAGAGCGCCCGGCTGTCCGCCGGATATGCGCTCGAGCATCATGGCGCTCTGGCGCACGAATATCTGTAGAACTTCGCGCTCGAGGCGCCGGTCGCCGAGCGTGATACGCTCCAGATGCTCATCGTCGATGACGCGGACGGCGGCCGCGTTTGTCGCGCGCCTCTCCTTTGTGTCGCCGGCCAGCTTGGCGCCTGTCATCATTGGTCTCTCCGCCGCCATTCCCTGGATTCCTGCCCAAGTGTGCCGGAGAGCTGCCAAGGCGGGGTAAAAATGCCGCCGCTCACCCGGCGTTGCCGCAGCTTCTTTCCGCCGTGTGGTGAGCAAATTCCTACGACGCGGCAGCGGCCCGCCGGGTTCCTCAACGTATACTTCTCGCCGACGGAACCTTACGGGCGGTGTTAAGAGGCGAAGCCAACCGCCTCAGGTTCCAAATTATCCACACTGGGGAAGCCGGCCGGGCGCAGAGTTTAGTGGCGTTAGGTCCAATGCCGGCCGTATTGTGGGCCGCAAAATGGCAATTCCTTCCCCTGCGGCCGAAGCCTGATGCTATGGTAAGCAAACCGTTAACGATGATTAAAAGGTCGTTACCGGGCTAGTTTCTTTCGATGCGCCAGACCGATAGGATGGGGTACGGGAGTGCAACATGAGGGCGGGGGAGCCCTCTGCACCGCATTGAGGACTTAGACGATCACGCGCTCGTGGCGCGGCCGGAGCCCACTCCAGGCCGACCTCAGTCAAGCGTAACACGCGAGGCGACGACCGATATGGCCAATTATCCGAAAAAGACGATCGATCCGACCGAAGCGGCGCTGTCGGCGATCCAGGAAGCCCTCAATATCCGTGACGAGGATGAGGATCACACCCCGGCAGCCGAGGCGGCGGCGGAGGTCCCTGCGGACGCATTGATCGATTATGGACCCGCGCCGGCACCTGTCGAGCCGCCTGTTTTCCGCGATGATCTGCGCGCCGAGCCGATCGGCAGCCGCGATCTGCGCCCCGAGGCGGCTCCCCCGGCCGCCAACGACGACCGCCGGTCGATTGGACAAATCCTTCAGACGCTGCAGCGCCGCCCTGCGCACACGTCATATTTTGTCGCCGCGGTGTTCTCCGCCGCCTGGATCGTCGGCTGCCTTGCCTTGTCATGGGCCTTTCTCTCCGACCTCACCGCGGCGATGGGACCGGGCCATTCGATGGCGGCGGTTGTCGTCGGGTTCGGCGCCGCTGCGCTGTTGCCGATCATTTTCTTTTTCGGTGTCGCCCACATGGCCTGGCGCGCCCAGGAATTGCGGCTGATTGCCCAATCGATGGCCGGCGTCGCCATGCGGCTCGCCGAGCCTGAGAGCGTGGCGCGGGATTCCATCGTCAGCGTCGGCCAGGCGATCCGCCGCGAAGTGGCGGCCATGGGAGACGGCGTCGAGCGCGCGCTGGCTCGCGCGAGCGAGCTGGAAACCATGGTGCATAACGAGGTCGCGGCACTCACCCGCAGCTATGGCGACAACGAGGTGCGCATCCGCAACCTTATTCAGGACCTCGCCAGCCAGCGCGATACGCTGGTCAGCCAGGCCGAGCAGGTGCGTTCGGCGATCAACAATGTGCATATCGATCTGACGCAGGATCTGTCGACGATCAGCGAACTGGTCGGACAGCAAGTCAACGAAGCCGCGCAACGCATTACCAACTCGCTTGCCGAGAAGGGCGAGCACATCACGCTGTCGCTTGGCCAGATCGGCGACGACATGATCCAGCAGCTGAGCGACCGCGGCGGCGATCTGTTGGAGCGGCTGGAAAGCACCAGCACCGAGACGTCGCGCGCGATCGCCACGGCCAGCGACCGGCTGACTTCGAGCCTGAAATTCAAGACCGATCATATCGGCGAGGAGTTTTCCGATATCGCTCAGGGCCTCGAAGACATGATGACGGCGCGGCTCGATGCCGTCACCGAGGGCTTTTCGGAAAAATCCCTCACCGTGCTCGATCTCATGGTATCGCGCTCGCAGGAGCTGACGGAGCAGATGGTGTCGCGCTCCCAGGAGCTGACCGATCATATGGTCGGCCGCTCGCAGGAGCTGTCCGACACGATCATCGAGACATCGAGCCGGATCGCCGACCGGATCGCGAGCAGCGCCGAGGAGGTCAACAGCACGCTCAAGACGTCGAGCGAGTCGCTCGTTCTCGACTTGAATCTGCGCGGCGGCGAAGTTGCCGCCAAGCTCGAACAGGCCGGCACGCGCATCACCGACGCGCTGATTTCGCGCAGTTCGAAAATGACTGAATCAGTGCGCGAAAGCGCCGAGCAGCTTGTCTCGGTGATCGTTTCGCGCAGCGACGCGATGAAGGAACTGCTGGCGACCCGGCTCGCCGCTTATGAGGAGATGTTCAGCCATTCGGGCGTCGAACTCGGCGAGCGGATTTCGCGCGACGCCGGAACGCTCGGCAATCTGATCACGCGTCATCTGACGGAATTCGACCGCACGGTGAAGACCTACGGGTCCGAACTGGTCGAGCGTCTCGGCGCGCGGACGCAGGACGTGTCGGAGTCGATGCGCGGCTATATCGATAGTTTCGACAGCCGCGTCAGTTCGCGGGCGAACGAGGTCACCACGACGCTCGACCAGCGCCTGACGCGTTTCCAGGAGACGCTCGATAGCCGCACGCAGTCGCTGACGGAAGCACTGTCCTCACGCGTCATGGATATCGCCAAAACGCTGGCCGAAGGCGGCAAGGACGTCGTCAACGCGATCGACAAGCGCGTCACCGACGTTGCCACATTGATCGACAGCCGTGGCCAAACTATCGCCGACGCAGTCAGCGAGCGTGTCGCAACGATAGACAGGACGCTCGGCGTCGGCGCGATGCAGGTTGCCGGCACGCTCGATTCACGCATCGAACAGTTGGAGCAGTTGCTCATCGGACGTGCCGAAGCCGTCGTTCGCGAACTCGACTCGCACTCGCGCTCGGCTGCCGAGACGCTCAGCGCGCGCGTGACCGAGCTGTCCGAAGCGGTCAAAACCAACGCTGATTACGCCGATAAGACCTTGAGTCAGCTTCTCGCGACCACCAACGAATCGCTCGGCAAGAGCGCGGCGGCGACCACGGCGGTGACAGAGGCGCTCAACCGCAGCGCCTTGGAGACGGCGGCGTCGCTCAATCACAGCGCCGAACAGCTGACCAATTCGGTTGGAAAGAGCACCGCGGAAGCCACCGCTTCGCTTAATCGCACCTCCGAACAGCTCACCAATTCGGTCGGGAAGAGCACAGCAGAAGCCACCGCTTTGCTTAATCGCACCGCCGAACAGCTCACCAATTCGGTCGGGAAGAGCACCGCGGAAGCCACGGCTTCGCTTAATCGCACCGCGGATATACTCACCACCTCGGTCGGCAAGAGCGCTATAGAAGCCGCCTCGGCGCTCGGGCAGAGCGCCGAACTGCTCACGACTGCGCTCGGCAAGAGTGCGGCGGAAGCGACTGCATCGCTTAATCGCGGCGCCGATCTCTTGAGCAACGTTGTCGTCAAGAGCTCGACGGACGCCACTGCGGCGCTCAATCGCAGCGCCGAGTTGCTCGGCACGATACTCGGCAAGAGTTCGGCCGAAGCCTCCGCTACGATTGGCCGGAGCGCCGAATTGCTCAGCGGCACAGTCGGCAAAAGTGCAGCGGAGGCGGCCTCGGCGCTCAATCGCAGCACCGTGGCGCTGAACAATACGATCGCCAAGAGCGCCGCCGCGGCCAGCGAAGTCATCGACAAATCGACCGCCGGCAGCAGCCAGGTACTGGCGCAGAGCGCCGCCGCGGCCAGCGACATCATCGAGAAATCGACCGTCAGCAGCAGCCAGGCGCTGAACCGCAACGCCGCCGCCGCGAGCGAACTGGTCAATCGCACGGCGGTGAGCGCCAGCGAAGTGCTCGGCAGGAGCGCGGCCGCCGCGAGCGAGACGATCGGCAAGACGGCCGCAACCACGACCGATCTGATAAACAAAACGGCGCGCACCAGCGCCGATGCCATCGGTCGCACCGCGAGCGAGGCGGAACGCACGCTCGTGAGTATGAGTGCGGACATCGCCAAGAACATTTCCGGCAAGGCAGAGGATATTCATAGCGCGGTGTCGCAGCGCGTGGGCGAGCTGCGGCAGGTGCTGGAGGAGAAATCGGATGAACTGCTGGGCGCGCTCTCCAGCAAGGGCGAGCAGTTCGCCAACGAAGTTGGCCGCGTCACCGACCAGGCGGTGAAGTCGATCGAGGCCAAGGGCTTCGTCTTCACGCAGACCATGATGGACAACAGCGAGGAAATCGCCCGCCTGATCAACGACGCCGGCCACAATGCGACGGCCGCAGTGACGCGCACGCTCAGTCAATTGCAGGAGGGCACCCAGGGCGTCGCCGACGCGGCCAAGACCAACATCTCCCGCACGCTTACGGATCTGCACGAAGCGACCCGTAGCGCGATCGACGAGTCCAAGCAGACAGCGGCTGCGACGGTCGCTGACATGCTGGAAACGCACAACATGCTGCGTAACGACTCCACCGCGCTGTTCGAGCGCTTGCGCGAGGCCAATATCCTGCTTCAGGAAGTGCTGAGCGGCGCGCATGAGAACATGAACGCGATCGAGCACACCATGGTGTCGCGCGTTTCAGAGTTCGTCAGCGCGATGAACGATCTGAACATCAGGAGCGGGACCGCGACCACCAAGGTGGAGGAGCATCTCGGCGCGTTCAACACCACGACCGTCAAGGTGTTGCACGATCTCGGCGAGCTCGCCACGCAGTTTACCGCGCACGGCCGTGGGCTGGCCGAAGCGGTCGAATTGCTGGAAAAGAGCAACCGGCGCACCGAGGAATCGATCGGTAGCCGGCACGCCAATATCGAGGCGCTGGTGGCGACGCTCGACGCGCGCACCGACGACTTCGAGCAGCGGCTGCGGCGGTTTTCGGGCCTGCTCGACGAATCGCTCGACTCCGCGACGTCGCGGGCGCGTGAGATTGCCAGTATCGTTGCCGAAAGCAGCAACGAGAGCGTGCATACGATCGAGCAGCAGTTCGATCTGATGCGCTCGCAGGCCGACGACCAGCGCAAGCGCACCAGCGAGGCGCTCAGTTCCGCCTATGAAGAGAACGCCGGCGAACTGCAGGCCATATTCACGCAGACCGCCGAACGCTTCACCGACATCATGCAGGGCATGAAGCAGATGGCGTCGGAAATGCAGCATGAGCTCGAAGCTACACGTGCCGAACTGCGGCGCGGGGTGTTCGAGCTGCCGCAGGAGACCGCGGACAGCGCGGCGCAGATGCGGCGTGTCATTGTCGATCAGATCGAGGCGCTGGCCGAGCTCAATCGCATCGTCGCCCGGCACGGCCGTGCGCTTGACGCGGTCGAGCCGGTGCGCCGCGAGGCCGAGCCGGCCTACGCGGCCGGCGGTGGGCGCGCGCAGCCGCGGCCGGTCCGTCCCGAGTCAGGCGCGCCTGCCCGCCCTAGCGGGCGCGATATAACCGGAGCTCCCGCGCGGCGGCCCGATGCGCCGTCGCTCAGCCCGATTCAGGGCGGCAAGGACCCAGGCAATGCCAAGGGTGGCGGCTGGCTGAGCGATCTGTTGACGCGCGCGTCGCGCGACGAAAGCCCGCCGATTACGCCGGCGACACCGTCCGCGTCGCGTGAACCGTCACGCCCGGTCCGCGATTCCGCGAGTGCGCTGGAATCACTATCGGTCGACATCGCGCGGATGATCGATCATGACGCGACGGCCGACTTGTGGGAACGTTACCAGCGCGGCGAGCGCGGCTTCAGCAGTCAGCGCCTCTACACCGCTCAAGGCCAAAAGGCGTTCGAGGAAATCCGCAACAAATACCGTACCGATCCGGAATTCCGGCAAACCGTCGAACACTACATCCACGAGTTCGAACGGCTGCTTGACGAGGTTTCGCGCGGCGATCGCGGTCCCGCGGTGGCGCGCAATTACCTCACATCGGATACCGGCAAGGTTTACACCATGCTGGCGCATGCGGCGGGGCGGTTCGACTAGCAGACAAGGGCACTTGCTGTCGCCGCAATCGCGGCGCTACCCTTGTGAAATGGACGCTGCGGTAATCCTGCCGACGGTCGCCGACGTGGACGAGGCTGCACGCCGCCTCGCCGGTATCGCGCTGCATACGCCGCTTTTGTCTTCGGCCGCGCTCGACGCCATGACGGGCGGACGCGTTTTTCTGAAGGCCGAAACCTTGCAGCGCACCGGCTCTTTCAAGTTTCGCGGCGCCTACAACAAGCTTGCCGCACTGCCGTCCGAACGCCGTTCGGGTGGCGTGGTCGCGTTCTCGTCCGGCAATCACGCGCAGGGCGTAGCGGCGGCGGCGCGACTCCTGGGCATGCCCTGCGTGATCGTGATGCCGAGCGATGCGCCGCGCGCCAAGCGCGAACGCACGATCGCGCTCGGCGCAGAGGTGGTCCTGTACGACCGGCTGAGCGAGGACCGCGAAGCGATTGCGGCGGCGATAGCCAAACAGCGGGGCTCCACACTGGTGCCGCCTTACGATGATGCGCTGATCATCGCCGGTCAGGGCACCGCCGGACGCGAAATCGTCGACGATCTGGACGCGCTCGGTTTGAAGCCCGATGTCGTTGTCGTGACGGCCTCCGGCGGCGGTTTGACCGCCGGCATCGCACTCGCAGTCAAGGCGCGGGTCCCGTCGGCCGCCGTCTACACCGCGGAACCGGCCGGTTTCGACGACCATGCGCGATCGTTCAAGAGCGGGCAGCGCGAAGAGAATGCGGCGCTGACCGGCACCATCTGCGACGCACTGATGGCGCGCACGCCGGGCAAGCTCACGTTCGCCATCAACCGTTCGCTGGTCGGCGCCGGCGTCTCGGCGAGCGACGACGAGGTTGCGGCCGCAGTCGCGTTTGCGTTCGCTGAATTAAAGCTTGTGGTCGAACCGGGCGGCGCCGTTGCGCTCGCAGCCTTGATGACCGGCAAGGTCGACATTCGCGGCAAGGTCGCGGTTGCCGTGCTGTCCGGCGGCAATGTCGATCCCGAATTGTTTTCCCGCCTGGTGGCGTAGCGCGCACCGAACCGGCCTGTTGCCGTGCGCAATGGTTCTCCGCCACCACGAAGGTCACAGTCTATGGAAGATCACGCCTGTCGGCCCGTCTCGCCCCCGCGACGGGCAGAGCAAACAATCAGGCGCCGGCGCCCGGAATGAAGCAACGGATTTGCGTTGCGCCATTCATGTCCTGATAGGGCCATACCACGGCGGGGCCGAAGCGATTGGGCTCGGTGACCACCGCGGCATCCGGCACGATGACCCACTGTCCGTTGAGCCGAACGCGATAGCGACCATCGTGCGTGGTGTCCCAATCGACATCCTGGACGCTGACGCCATCCGCAAACGAACAGCACAAGCCCTTGCCGCTGGCGAGCTGATCGAACCAGGCCTTCAGCGGCGAGTTGGCAAACCGCCCATCGTCATGAGCAAACAACTGGCTGGGAACGAAAGCGTTGATGCACAACGCCACGGCCGCCAAAGCGGGTACGGTAAGTCTGTGCATTTATGGCCTCCAGTAGCTGATCTATGCGGATGACCAACGCTGGTCCTCCTGACCTGGAGCACGCAATTGCACATTGCCTACGCGTCGTCGTCGATCCGCAGTCTCCCGTAAAAGCAACTTCTGTGCCGCTTACGCGAATCACGCATTGGAGGAGGATTGCATTCATAAAGTATTAGTGACCGCACGGCGACACTTTTTCTGCAGCGGTTCGGGAGCACCGCTTTAGATAATGCAGCAGATGGCCGGCGGTTCACTGTTAAGTGAAGAGGGCGAGCAGTTCCTCGGCGCTGAGCGAGCCCATGGACGCGAGCGGATCGGCTGCCGCCGCAGAGCGTGCCTGCCTTGCGGCGGTGTCTGCGGAAATTTTGCTCGCTGACCGAGATTCGGCGAGGATCGAAGGCGCTGTGCCTGCGAGCGGCTCGAACAGGTCGCCGGGATCGTCTTGCGGATCCACCAGCGCCAATTCGGGCAGCAGCGCCTGCGATGCCTCCGCAAAGCGTGGCGGCCCTTCGCTGACCTCGGCTGCCGTCGCCGCGACTGCCCCATCGGCGTCGTGTGAGGGCAACGCGTTGGCAATCTGAGCCGG
>DASZWK010000265.1:0-10626 GCA_035546235.1 Xanthobacteraceae bacterium
CTCGACCTTGGTGACGCACCAGACTGGGCCGCACGGCAAGCAGGTGCGCCGGCTCTACATCGAGGAAGGCTCGGCGATCGACCGCGAATATTATCTGTCGGCGCTGATCGACCGCGCCACTTCGCGCGTCGCATTCGTTGCCTCGACCGAAGGCGGCATGGAGATCGAGGAAGTCGCGCATACTCATCCGGAAAAAATCCTGAGTTTCTCCGTCGATCCGGCGACCGGTTTCATGCCGCACTATGCGCGCCGTGTCGCGCGTGCCTTGGGGCTCAATCGCGAACTCACCAAACAAGCCGAGACCGTACTGCCGAAGCTCTATGCGGCGTTTCTCGCCAAGGACATGAGTCTTCTCGAGATCAATCCGCTGGTCGTCACCAAAACCGGCCAGCTGATCTGCCTCGACGCCAAGATCGGCTTCGACGATAACGCGCTGTACCGCCATCCCGACATCGTGGCGTTGCGCGATCTGCACGAAGAGGACGAGAAGGAGATCGAGGCGTCGAAATACGATCTCAACTACGTGGCGCTCGACGGCACCATCGGCTGCATGGTCAACGGTGCCGGCCTCGCCATGGCGACCATGGACATCATCAAGCTCTATGGCATGGCGCCGGCCAACTTCCTCGATGTCGGCGGCAGCGCCACCAAAGACAAGGTTGCGGCGGCGTTCAAGATCATCACCTCCGACCACAACGTCAAAGGCATCCTGGTCAACATCTTCGGCGGCATCATGAAGTGCGATGTCATCGCCGAGGGCGTGGTTGCCGCGGTGCGCGACGTGGGCTTGCGGGTACCGCTGGTGGTGCGTCTGGAAGGCACCAATGTCGAACTCGGCAAGGAAATCATCGCCAAATCGAATCTCAACGTCACCTCGGGCGACAACCTCGACGATGCAGCGCAGAAGATCGTCAAAGCGGTGAAAGAGGCGGCGTGATGTCCATCCTGATCGACAAAAACACCAAGGTCATCTGCCAGGGCTTTACCGGCAAGAACGGCACGTTCCATTCCGAGCAGGCGATCGCCTACGGCACCAAGATGGTCGGCGGCACCTCGCCGGGCAAAGGCGGCTCGACGCATCTCGGCCTGCCGGTGTTCGACACCGTGGCGGAAGCCAAGGAAAAGACCGGCTGCGACGCCAGCGTCATCTATGTGCCGCCGCCTGGCGCGGCCGACGCGATCTGCGAGGCGATCGATGCCGAGATACCGCTCATCGTCTGCATCACCGAGGGCATCCCGGTCCTCGACATGGTCAAAGTCAAGCGCGCGCTGTCCGGCTCGAAATCGCGCCTGATCGGGCCGAATTGCCCCGGCGTCATGACTGCCGGCGAATGCAAGATCGGCATCATGCCGGGCAACATCTTCCGGCCCGGCAAGGTCGGTATCGTATCGCGCTCCGGCACGCTGACCTACGAGGCGGTGTTCCAGACCACCCAGGAAGGTCTCGGCCAGACCACGGCGGTCGGCATCGGCGGCGATCCGGTCAAGGGCACCGACTTTATCGAGGTGCTGGAGATGCTGCTCGCCGACAAGGCAACCGAGGCGATCGTCATGATCGGCGAGATCGGTGGCGCCTCGGAAGAGGACGCGGCGGCCTTCCTGACGGACGAGGCCAAGCGGGGTCGCAAAAAGCCGATGGTCGGCTTTATCGCCGGGCGCACAGCGCCGCCTGGCCGCCGCATGGGGCATGCCGGCGCCATCATCGCCGGCGGTAAGGGCGGCGCCGATTCGAAGATCGCCGCCATGGAGGCGGCCGGGATCAAGGTGTCGCCCTCGCCGGCGCGCTTGGGAAAAACTCTTACGGAGGTCTGGAAAGGCTGATTTGTCGGGCTTCTGTCTTTTGGCTGCCGCATCCAGCCCTTACATAGAGTACAAGAGAAGCCGCCTGCGCCGGGCCGGGCCGATTCGGGTTTTTGCAAACGCGTTGGTCAGGATTTCCTGGTTTTCTCTGGTCGCACGCGTCCCACCCCCTGGGATGCGATCGCCGGCCTGGATTTGCGCAAGGAACGCCAATGTCACGTCAGGATGCGAACGCAGCTTTCGCCACCAGCTCCTTTCTATACGGCGGGAACGCCACCTACATTGATGATCTTTACGCACGCTATGAGGCCGATCCGCAGGCGGTCGACGCACAGTGGCAGGCGTTCTTTGCCGGCCTAAAGGACGCGCCGCACGATATCGCCGAAAATGCCCACGGCCCGTCCTGGCAACGGCCTGGCTGGCCGCCGTTGCCGCGCGGCGAACTGATCGGGGCGCTGGACGGCGACTGGGCCGAGGCCGGCAAGGCGGTCGGCGCCAAGATCAAGCAGCAGGCGCAGACGCGCGGCGTCGACCTGTCTTCCCCGGAGGTTGAGCGCGCAACGCGCGATTCGATCCGGGCCCTGATGCTGATCCGCGCCTACCGGGCGCGCGGTCATTTCTACGCCAAGCTCGATCCGCTCGCTCTCGAACCGCCCAAGAGCGAGGAGGAGCTTGAGCCCCGCTCTTACGGCTTCGGCGAGGCCGATCTCGACCGGCGGATCTTTCTCGACAACGTTCTGGGGCTCGAATTCGGTACGCTGCGCCAGATCATCGCCATCCTGCGGCGCACCTATTGCCAGACGCTGGGCGTCGAATTCCTCCATCTGTCCGACGGCAACCAGAAGCTCTGGATTCAGGAACGCATCGAGGGTCCCGACAAGGAAATCACGTTCACCCGCGAGGGCAAGCGCGCCATTCTCAACAAGCTGGTCGAGGCCGAGGGCTTCGAAAAATTCTGCGACCTGAAATTCACCGGCACCAAGCGCTTCGGTCTCGACGGCGCCGAAGCGACGATCCCGGCGCTGGAGCAGATCATCAAGCGCGGTGGTGCGCTCGGCGTGCAGGAAATCGTCATCGGCATGCCGCACCGTGGACGACTCAACGTCCTGGCGCAGGTCATGGCCAAGCCGCACCGCGCCATCTTCCACGAATTCAAGGGCGGCTCCGCGTTGCCCAACGAAATCGAGGGCTCGGGCGACGTCAAATATCACCTCGGCGCGTCCTCGGACCGCGAATTCGACAGCAACAAGGTCCACCTGTCGCTCACCGCTAATCCCTCGCATCTGGAAATCGTCGACCCGGTGGTGCTCGGCAAGGTGCGCGCCAAGCAGGACCAGCACGGCGCGACACCGGAAGACCGCACCATGGTGATGCCGCTTCTGATCCATGGCGACGCGTCGTTCGCCGGCCAGGGCGTCATCGCGGAATGCTTCGGACTTTCCGGCTTGCGTGGCCACCGCACCGGCGGCTCGGTGCATTTCATCGTCAACAATCAGATCGGCTTCACCACCAACCCGCGCTACTCGCGCTCGTCGCCGTATCCATCCGACGTCGCCAAGATGATCGAAGCGCCGATCTTTCACGTCAACGGCGACGATCCGGAAGCCGTCGTGTTTGCCGCCAAGATCGCGACCGAGTTCCGGCAGAAATTCCAGAAGCCGGTCGTCATCGATATGTTCTGTTATCGCCGGCACGGCCACAACGAGGGCGACGAGCCATCGTTCACGCAGCCGCTGATGTACAAGGCAATCGCCGCGCATCCGACGGCGCTGGAAATCTACGGCAAGAAGCTCGCCGAAGAAGGTGTCGTTACCGGCGCCGAGATCGAGCAGATGAAGGCCGATTGGCGCAGCCGTCTCGACACCGAACTCGAAGCGGCGCAGAGCTATCGCGCCAATAAGGCCGATTGGCTCGACGGCCGCTGGGCCGGGTTCAAGAGCGTTCACGACGCCGACGATCCGCGCCGCGGCCATACCGGTGTTGATCTCGCGACGCTAAAGAGCATCGGCGAGAAGATCACGACGCTGCCGGCGGGCTTCCATCTGCACAAGACGCTCGGCCGGTTCATGGAGCACCGGCGCAAATCGATCGAGACCGGCACAGGCGTCGATTGGGCGACCGGTGAGGCGCTCGCCTTCTGCTCGCTGTTGCTTGAGGGTCACCGCGTGCGCCTGTCCGGACAGGATTCCGAACGCGGCACGTTCTCGCAGCGGCATTCGGTTCTGATCGATCAGGAAACCGAGGAGCGTTACACGCCGTTCAACAATCTGGGCGACGGTCAGGCGCGCTACGAGGTCATCAATTCGATGCTGTCCGAGGAGGCTGTGCTCGGCTTCGAATACGGCTACTCGCTGGCCGAACCGACTGCGCTCACGCTCTGGGAGGCGCAGTTCGGCGATTTCGCCAACGGCGCCCAGGTGCTGTTCGACCAGTTTATCTCCTCGGGCGAGCGCAAGTGGCTGCGCATGTCCGGTCTCGTCTGTTTGTTGCCGCACGGCTATGAAGGGCAGGGGCCGGAACACTCCTCGGCGCGGCTCGAGCGCTACCTTCAGATGTGCGCCGAAGACAACATGCAGGTGGCGAACTGCACCACGCCGGCGAACTATTTCCACATTCTGCGCCGGCAATTAAACCGCGATTTTCGCAAGCCGCTGATCCTGATGACCCCCAAATCGCTGCTGCGTCACCGCCGCGCGGTGTCCCGTCTCGACGAAATGGGACCGGGCACGACGTTCCATCGCCTGTTGTGGGACGACGCGCAGATGCTGCCGGGCGAAAAGATCAAGCTTGTGCCGGACGACAAGATTCGCCGCGTCGTGCTCTGCACCGGCAAGGTCTTTTATGACCTCTACGACGAACGCGAGAAGCGCGGCATCAACGACATTTATCTGCTCCGCATCGAGCAGCTCTATCCGTTCCCCACCAAGGCGCTGATGGCGGAGCTGTCGCGCTTCAAGAATGCCGAGATGGTGTGGTGCCAGGAAGAGCCGCGCAACATGGGCGCGTGGGTGTTCGTCGACATTTTCCTGCAATGGGTGCTCAACCAGATCGAGGCGAAGCACCGGCGCGCGCGTTATACGGGCCGGCCGGCATCCGCCTCGACCGCGGTCGGGCAGCTGTCGCTGCATCTGGCGCAGCTTAAGCAGTTTTTGGACGACGCGTTGAAGTAATTCGAAACTGTCATGCCCTGCGAAGGCAGGGCATCCGGTAGACGCAGGCATCGAAATAGTGGCGCTGCCAAGCGTACCGATTGCCGCCGCGGCTACCGGATCATCCGCTTCCGCGGATGATGACAACGACACGAGGTACTCATGGCTGAAATCCGCGTTCCGACCCTCGGCGAATCGGTCACCGAAGCCACCATCGGCAAGTGGTTCAAAAAGCCGGGCGACGCGATCGCGGTCGACGAGCCGCTGGTCGAACTCGAGACCGACAAGGTAACGATCGAAGTGCCTGCGCCTGTCGCCGGCGTGCTCGGCGATATTGCGGCGAAGGACGGTGATACCGTCGCGGTCGGCGCGCTGCTCGGTCAGATCAAGGAAGGCTCGGGCGCGGCCCCCGCCGCCAAGGCTGAACGCAAAGTGGAAGCGCCGGCAAAAGCTGCGGCGCCTGCCGCGCCGCAGCCGGCGGCAGCCAAACCGGCGCCATCTTCACCCGCCAAGGCACCGGCGGCGGACATGCCGCTCGCCCCGTCCGTCCGCAAACTCGCGGCCGAGTCCAGCATGGACGCGACCACCGTGCCCGGCACGGGTAAGGACGGGCGCGTCACCAAGGGCGACATGCTGGCCGCCATCGAGCGCGCCGCCGCCCAGCCGATGCCGGTGACAGCTCCGGCCGCCGCCGTGCAGGTGCGCGCGCCGACCCCACCTGACGACGCCGCGCGCGAGGAGCGCGTGCGCATGACGCGGCTGCGCCAGACCATCGCCCGCCGGCTCAAAGAGGCGCAGAACACCGCCGCGATGCTCACGACCTTCAACGAGGTCGACATGAGCCATGTCATGGCGCTGCGCACGCAGTATCGCGATCTGTTCGAGAAGAAGCACGGCGTGAAGCTCGGCTTCATGGGCTTTTTCGTCCGCGCCTGCGTCCAGGCGCTCAAGGAGATCCCCGCCGTCAATGCCGAGATCGACGGCGCCGACATCATCTACAAGAATTACTATCACCTCGGCATTGCGGTCGGCACCGAACGCGGTCTGGTGGTGCCGGTGGTGCGCGACTGCGATCACAAATCGCTCGCCGAGATCGAAAAGACCATCACGGATTTCGGCCGCCGCGCCCGCGACGGCGCGCTCACTATCGAGGAGATGCAGGGCGGCACGTTCACGATCACAAACGGCGGCATCTACGGCTCGCTGATGTCGACGCCGATCCTCAACGCGCCGCAATCCGGAATCCTGGGCATGCACAAGATCCAGGAGCGGCCGATGGTAGTCGGCGGCAAGATCGAGGCGCGGCCGATGATGTATCTCGCGCTGTCCTACGATCACCGCATCGTCGACGGCCGCGAGGCAGTGACGTTCCTGGTGCGCGTCAAGGAGTGCCTGGAGGAGCCGGCGCGGCTGGTGCTTGACTTGTAATTTCAATGCGTCATGGCCGGGCTTGTCCCGGCCATCCACGTCTTGCTTTCACAATAACGAAAGACGTGGATGCCTGCGAAGAGCGCGGGCATGACGACGCAGAGGTGATTGCGTTATGCCCACCTACGATCTCATCGTCATCGGCACCGGACCCGGCGGCTACGTCTGCGCCGTCCGCGCAGCGCAGCTCGGCCTGAAGACTGCGGTGGTCGAGAAGAGCGCCACGTTTGGCGGCACGTGTCTGAACGTCGGCTGCATCCCCTCGAAGGCGATGTTGCATGCCTCGGAGCTTTTCGAGGAGGCCGGGCACCGCTTCGTACAGATGGGCATCAACGTCGGCAAGCCGAGCGTCGATCTCGCGGCGCTGCTCAAATACAAGGACGGCAACGTCGAGAGCAACGTCAAGGGCGTCGATTTCCTGTTCAAGAAAAACAAGATCGAGGCCTTTCACGGCGAAGGCCGCATCGCCGCGCCCGGCAAGGTCGAGGTCAAGGGCGACGATGGCAAGACACAGACGCTGGAGACCAAGAACATTGTCATCGCCACCGGCTCGGACGTGGCACGGCTTCCCGGCATCGAGATCGACGAAAAGCGCGTCGTGTCATCGACCGGCGCGCTCGATCTCGCCAAGGTGCCGCAGAAGCTCTTGGTGGTCGGCGCCGGAATCATCGGCATGGAGCTCGGCTCGGTGTGGCGGCGGCTCGGCGCCGAAGTGACCGTGGTCGAATTTCTCGATCACATCCTCCCCGGGCTCGACAGCGAGATCGCGCGGCAATTCCAGCGCATCCAGCAGCGCCAGGGCATCGCCTTCAAACTGTCGGCGAAGGTCACCGGCGTCGACACCTCAGGCAAGACGCTCAAGGTGAAGGTCGAGCCGGTCGAAGGTGGCGGCGCGGAAACAATCGAGGCCGATGTCGTCCTGGTCGCGATCGGTCGCGTGCCCTACACCGAAGGCCTTGGCCTTGAAGCGGCGGGCGTCAAAAAAGACAACCGCGGCCGCATCGTCATCGATCCGCATTACGCGACGAATGTAGCCGGTATCTATGCCATCGGCGACGCGGTCGCCGGCCCGATGCTGGCGCACAAGGCGGAGGAGGAGGGCGTCGCGGTCGCCGAAATCCTCGCCGGTCAGGCCGGTCATGTGAATTACGACGTCATCCCGAACGTGGTCTACACGTTCCCGGAAATCGCCAGTGTCGGCAAAACCGAGGAAGAACTCAAAGCCTCTGGCGTTGCCTACCAGACCGGCAAGTTTCCGTTCTCCGCCAATGCCCGCGCCCGCGCCAACCTGGCGACCGACGGTTTCGTCAAAATCCTTGCCGACGCCAAGACCGATCGCGTGCTCGGCGTCCACATTCTCGGGCCCGACGCCGAGACCATGATTGCCGAGGCCGCGCTTGCCATGGAGTTCGGTGCCTCATCCGAGGACATCGCCCGGACCTGTCATGCGCACCCGACCTTGAGCGAGGCGATGAAGGAAGCGGCACTCGCGGTCGCCAAGCGCGCCATCAATATGTGACGCGCTGCCCTGCCGCAGCCGCCCTTCCACGGCGGCGATTTTTGCGGCAAGGAAGCGTCATGGTCGACGCCATCACCACCCAGGTCGTGCGCAACCGCATCTCCAGCCTGATGCAGGAGATGCACTACCATTTCTACCGGTCCGGCTATTCCACCATCATTCGCGAGTCGCGCGATTTCTCCTGCGTCATTCTCGATTGCCGCGGCGGCCTGCTGGTGGCGCCGCCAATGTTCTTTCATGCGCCGGTCTACCGGCACCTCGTCGGCAAGATCGCCGAGCGCTATGGCAACGACATCAACCCGGGCGATATGTTCGTCTGCAATCACCCGTACGAGGGTGGCCTGCCGCACGTGTCCGACATGGCGTTCGTCGCGCCGATTCTGTCGGGCGGGACGCTGGTCGGCTTCGCCGGCTCGATCGCCCACAAGGCCGATGTCGGCGGCACCAATCCGGGCTCGACCTCGGCCAACGCCACCGAAATATATCAGGAAGGATTGCTGCTGCCGCCGGTGAAGATTTGTTCTCGCGGCGTCTTCAACGACGACCTGGAGCGTCTCATCCTCGCCAACAGCCGTCAGCCCGAACTGGTGCGTGGCGACATGCATGCGCAGATGGCGGCAACCCAGATGGGTGCCGATCGCATTCTGCAAACCTGCGAGCAGTTCGGCATCGCGGCGGTGATGGAGGCGTTCGCGGCGCTCTTACACGGCGCCGCCGAGGAATTGCGCGCCGCGATCCGGACGCTGCCGGATGGTGAAGCCTCCGCCGAAGGTTTTATGGACAATGACGGCGTCGAGCTCGACCGGCCGGTGCGCTTCGCCGTCACGGTGCGCGTCAAGAACGGCGAGATCGAATTCGACGTGAGCAAGAGCGACCGGCAGGCGCGTGGTCCGGTCAATCTGCGCCCGTCGATGGTCGAGGCTTGCGTGTTCTATTGCCTGATCGGCGCGATCGATCCGAAGCTGAATTTCAACGACGGTATGCGCGAGGTGGTGCGCTTCATATACGCGCCCAACACCGTCACTAATGCCACCGCGCCGGCGCCGGTCTCTTCTTACCAGGCCGCCAATCTGAAACTCACCGATGTGATCCTGCAGGCGCTGGCGCCGTTCCGGCCGGAGCGCGCCGTCGCCAATGGCGGCTCGAGCGGCGCCATGCTGATCTCGTGGAAGGATGGCGGCCGGCCGGGCCAGCCGTCGCTGCAATACGAAATTCTCGGCTCGGCTTATGGCGGCGGCAACGGCAACGACGGCTGCTCGGCGGTCGCCACCCATACCAGCAACCTGCACATCACGCCGATCGAGATCCTGGAAACTGAATTTCCCTGCCGCATTGTCGCGTTCGATCTGGTGAAAGATTCGTGCGGCGCCGGCGAATATCGCGGCGGGCTCGCATTCCGGCGGATCTACGAATTACTGCAGGATGCGTCCGTGGTGCGCCGCTACGATCGCGCCAAGTTTCCGCCGAACGGCGTCGCCGGCGGCAAGCCGGGCAGCCGCAGCCGCTTCGTCATCCATCTCGGCGCCGACAACGAGCAGGAAACGCCGGCATCGGGCCGTTACGAGTTGCGCGCCGGCGAGCGCTTCCTGCTGCAGGCCGCCGGCGGCGGCGGCTACGGCGATCCGCAAAAGCGCGATCCCTCCGCGCTCAAGCGCGACATCGCCGAAGGCTACATCTCCGCCGAGGCGGCTGAACGCGACTATGGAATGAAGTGAATCCGTCATTGCGAGCGAAGCGAAGCAATCCAGTCTGGCGCGCGGGAAAAGGCTGGATTGCTTCGTCGCTACGCTCCTCGCAATGACGATGCATTGTTGATCTGCATGGACTGGAGTTGAACATGGCGGAAAACAAAAAAGATCGCGTGGGTATCGTTGGCGCCGGGCGCATGGGGCTTTCCATGCTCAAGCACCTCGTCAACAAGGGCTATACCGTCACCGTCTGCGACATCAGCGAGAAACAGCGTGAGGCAGCCCGCGCCGCGGGCGCCGCCATTGTTAAAACTCCCGCAGAGGTCGGCAAGGTGAGCGACGTCGTCATTCTCGGCGTCGGCTACGACGACGAAGTCAACGATGTCGTGTTCGGCAAAGACGGTTTGTTTGCATCGATGGCGCCGGGCTCGATCATCGCGGTGTCGTCGACGGCCAAGCCCGACACGGTGAAAACGGTCGCGGCCCGCGTCGCCGAAAAAGGCATCGAGGTGCTCGACGCGCCGATCTGCCGCGGCCGCTTCGCCGCCGATTCCGGCACGTTGCTCGCGCTGGTGGGCGGTAAGCCTGAGGTGGTCGCCCGCGCCCGTCCGGTCTACGGCACGTTCGCTTCCGACATCATGCATCTCGGCGACGTCGGGCACGGCCAGGTCGGCAAGACCATGAACAACCTTTTGCTCTGGGTGAACGCGGTCGGTCTTTTGGAAGCCGGGCGGCTCGCCGAAACCACCGGCATCGATCTCGTCAAGCTGCGCGAAGCGCTGATGATGAGCTCGGGAGCGTCCGACGCGCTCAAGGAGTGGGACATGATCTCGTTCACCTGGGCGCTGAAGGACATGCAGATCGTCACCGACATGACCGACAAGGCCGGGCTGTCGCTGCCGATCACCGGCGCCATCAAGGAGCTGGTCAAGGAGGCGCGCCGCGTCAAGGCGGCCAATCCGCCGAATTGGACCGGCAACAAGCCGGTTAAATACGGATAAGCAAGCCCGCGAATCCGAACCGGCAATTTCGATTACAAAAC
>DASZWK010000266.1:0-1881 GCA_035546235.1 Xanthobacteraceae bacterium
CTCGACAACCAGAAAGTACCTGCTTCACGCAGGTTAAACCGGGCATGCTCCGCGACACAGTGAATCATTCCCCGGACAGCCCTGCGCAAGAGCGGGGCGAGGTGAACAAGCCGGCTAGAGCACGGCGAGCCGATAGCTCAACTTTCGCGCCTCGCCCGGCTTGATCTGCATCAGGCCGGGCTTGTCTGTGAACTCACCGTCAAAATCGACCGGGCTGGCAAAGCCATGCCACGGCTCGATGCAGAGGAACGGCGCGCCGCCGGGCTTCGACCAGATGCCGAGCTCGCGGAATCCGTTCCAGGAAATCTCAAGCGACGGACCGTTTTCGGCGGCGTAGCGCACGGCGTTGCTCGCGGGCGCGTCGAGGATGATCGCGTCGTCGTCGAATAGCTTTTCAGACAGAGCGAGCAGCCTGCCCTGAATCGGCGTCGGCTCCGGCGAAGAGCGCAATAAACCGTCTTTCAGGCGACGGATCGGCGCCGGCTCGGCTCGCGCGAACGAGAGACGATAGCTTTCCTTCGGCGCTCCCGGCTGCAACGGCCAATTGAAGGCAGGATGGCCGCCGAGCGAAGCCGGCAACGCTTCCGTGCCGGGGTTGGCGATTTCAAGCGCAACGTCGAGGCCGACATCACGAAGGCTGTAAGCCACGGTGAGGCGGAAGGCGAAGGGATAGCGCGCGTGCGTTTTGGCATTGTCCGCGAGAGCGAGCCGGCACGACTTGAGCCCGCGCTCGATCCATTCGAATTGGCTGTCCCGCGCGAAGCCGTGCTGCGTCATCGGGTAGACCTTGCCCCGATGGCGCAACTGGTCGTTCTTGAGCCGGCCGACGATCGGAAACAACAATGGCGCATGACGCCGCCATTCCGGGCCAGCCTGCCAGATCAATTCCAGGCCGTCGGCGGTTTTCAGCGAGCACAATTCGGCGCCATGGGCGAGCACGGTCGCCGTCATGCCGTCGCTCTCGATTGTATGCCGGTCTTCGCTCATCAGGGCTTCCAGAAGGGTGTCGGGAGCCCTTCTTACCCCTTCACGGCCCCTGCCGTCAGCCCGCTGACGAGATAGCGCCGCACCGCGAGCGAGAAGATCAGGACCGGCGCCATCACCAGCGAGCCGCCGGCGGCGATCTTGCCCCATTCCCAGCCTTCGTAATTCATGAAGTTGACCACGGCGACCGGCGCCGTGCGGGCATCGGTCCGGGTCAGGATCAGCGCGAAGAAGAAATCGTTCCAGGCATAGAGGAAGCAGAGGATCGCGGTCGCGGCGATGCCGGGCGCGACCATCGGCAAGACGATCTGCAGGAACACCGTACGCACAGGCGCGCCATCGACAAGCGCGGCCTCCTCCAGCGAGACCGGCACCGTCTCGAAGAACGGCTGCATCATCCAGATCACCAGCGGCAGGTTGAAGCTGGTGTAGACCAGGACGAGACCGGTCACGGTGTCGAGCAGGCCGATCCAACGGTAGAACAGGAAGAACGGAATCGTGAACGCGATCGGCGGCGCCATGCGCGTGACCAGGATGGCGAAGCTCAGCGGGCGTTTACCCCTGCCCGCCCATTTCGACAGCGCGTAGGCTGCGGGCACGCCGAGCAGGAGCGACAACGCGGTCGAGAACGACGCGCTCAACAGGCTGTTGACGAAGGACGACTTGAACGCGCTGTGCCAGAGCGAAATATAGTTCGACAACGTCGGCGTGAAGATCAGCGGCGGCGGCACCTGCAGGATCTGGTCGTTGGTCTTGAAGCTCATCTGCAACAGCCAGAGGAACGGTAGCAGCAGCACGATCAGCGTCACCGCAATCGCGATGTGCCGACCTGCGCCCGCTTGCCGGCCGGAAGGTGCGCTCATGCCACGCCCTCCCGGCGGTTGCCCATCCAGACCA
>DASZWK010000267.1:0-13694 GCA_035546235.1 Xanthobacteraceae bacterium
TACGGCGCGACTTGATCGATTGATGGACGAAGCGGGTATCGATGTGCTCGTCACCACCTCAAAGCACAATGTGCAGTATCTGCTTGGCGGTCATCGGGCGTTCTTCTTCGAATCCATGGATGCGATGGGCCTGAGCCGCTACCTGCCGGTGTTCGTCTATGCGAAGGGCGCCCCGGATAAAGCCGGCTTTTTCGGCCATCGCATGGAGAATTTTCAGAACGAGGTGAAGCCGTTCTGGGTCGCGGAAATCGATGTCAAAAACTCCGGGTCGGTCGACGTCATGGAAAAGGCCGTCGACTACATCCGCAAGCTCGGCCCTAAGCCGAAGCGTCTCGGGGCGGAGCTTGCCTTCATCCCCGCGGATTCGATGGCGGTTCTGCGCAAAGCGTTTCCCGACAGTGAAATCAAGGACGCGCTGTTCGTGCTCGAGCGCTTGCGTGCGCTGAAAACTCCAGAGGAGCTGGAAAAGCTTCGTATCGCGTCCGATCTCGTGATCGATTCGATGCTGGCTGTGATCGCAAGCCACGGGGCCGGCGCCACCAAGGCCGAACTGAGTGAAGCGCTGCGCCGCGAGGAGACTATGCGCGGGCTGACATTCGACTATTGCCTGATCGCGGCTGGCGGGAGTCTTAATCGCGCTCCGTCAGACCAGCGCTGGGAAAAAGGCGATCCGCTGTCGCTCGATTCCGGCGGCAACTATCACGGCTATATCGGCGACTTGGCGCGCATGGCGGTGGTGGGCGAGCCGGACGGCGAATTGGTCGATCTATTGGCCGAGGTGGAAGCGATCGAACAGGCGTCGATGCAGCCGATCCGCGCCGGGGTGCTCGGCAAGGAGATCTATGCCGCGGCTGACGCTGTGCTGCACAAATCGAAGCTGCACAATCACACTCATTTTCTTGCCCATGGCATGGGGCTGGTCAGCCACGAGGCGCCGCGGCTCACCAATTCGGGGCCGGTGCCCTACGACGCCTACGATGCCGACCGGCCGCTCGAAGCCGGCATGGTGGTTTCGGTCGAAACCACGCTGCAGCATCCGCGTCGCGGCTTCATCAAACTTGAGGACACCGTCGTTGTGACGCCGAGCGGATTCCAGGTTTATGGCGATCGAGCGCGCGGCTGGAATCGCGCCGGAAACGGTGCGTCGTAATCGAAGGGGCTGCGGCTTGGTGCGGGTAAAAGAACTGCAATTCGCGCGACGCGGCGTCGCGCAGTGTATGCAACTGCTTCTTCAGCACCAGGATCTGGCACTGTAATGCCACGTACGGATATGAGACGCTGTTCAAAGTGTGACAACAAACGTGCGATTTGACGAACGCGGCGTCTGCCGAGACGTAAGCAGTAGCGCATTGGCGGCTTCGGCTGAAGCTGGCGCGGGCACTCCTGCTGTTGGCCAATTTTGGCACCGATGTCGGTTCGGAGCCCATAGCCATACGCATTAATCAGACGACACTCGGCCGCGCTGATTGGTACGACACGGGGTCGCGTCAGTACGTTCATGAGCAAATTTCGGAAGTTGGGCTTGATTAACTACAACGGCAAAGTAGAGGTTCATAGGGCGCTTCTGAACTATGTCTTGAGCGAACGACCGCCGGGTAATGTTGAAGGAGCGGACGCGTAGGCGGAGGACAATTGCTGATGAGCCTCAGGCGGTAAAATCACGCACCCGCCGTGGCGAGGCGGGAAACGAATTTGCAGTCAAAAACGTGTGGGTTAAGATCGCTCGTGGCGTTAAGCGTCGTTTGCGGTATTACACCACTACGTCTGAATTTGAGTCAGGTGCGGACATGCTGCGTGCGGTCACTCCGATGGTAGCTTCCGAGAAGAAGAACTTATTGGAATTAATACCGCACCACCCATCGCTCTCGATCGCTACGGTTCGGCGGGTGTCGCCCATGGTCTGTGCAGGCGGTCCGAGCCGCGATAGGCCGAAATCTTCGTGCGGTAGCTTTCGGTCAGATCAACATCGTCCCAGCCATTGAGGAGCTGATTGCGGCTGACCGGATCGATGGTGAAATTGTAGAATTGGTTGCCGCATCGAATGGTCTGCCGCTCGAGATCGACTGTGATTTCACGTCCCGGGTCCGCCGCGATGGCGGTGGCAAGCTCCGTGGCATCGCGCTCCGAGACGATTGCTGTGAGCAGGCCGTTCTTGACCGCATTCTGCGCGAAAATGTCGCCAAACGACGACGCAATCACGCAGCGAATACCGTAATCGAAGAGCGCATAGACAGCGGCCTCGCGCGACGAGCCGCTGCCGAAATTGCGTCCAGCGACAACAATTTTGGCGTCGCGCCAAGCCGGCTGATTGAGCGGAAACTCGGCGCGCTCCTTGCCGTCGGGATCGGCGCGCAGATCGGCAAACAACACTGTTCCGAGTCCCCTGGCGCGCGGCCATTTCAAATACCGTGCTGGCAAGATCTGGTCCGTGTTCAGATTGGGCTGCGGCAGCGGACACGCCGTGGCAGTGAGCTGGACGAATTTTTCCACGCCCTGACTCCTAAATCTTTCGCCCGGCCAAGAGTGGCCGTACATCGGCGAGATGTCCGGAAACGGCTGCGGCCGCGACCATGGCGGGCGACATCAGGTGGGTGCGCGCGCCGCGGCCCTGGCGACCGCGAAAGTTGCGATTTGTGGTCGAGGCGCAACGTTCGCCGGCCGGGACAATATCGCCGTTGATGCCAACACACATCGAGCAGCCGGAATCGCCCCATTCCAGTCCAGCATTGCGAAAAATGCGGTCGATGCCTTCCTCTTCAGCTTGGCGCTTCACCTGTGACGAGCCCGGAGAAACCAGTCCTGGGACCTTGCTGACACGGCCGGCGAGCACCGCGGCGGCGGCGCGCAAGTCCTCGATGCGCGCATTGGTGCACGAGCCGATGAAAATGCGGTCGACGGCGATGTCGGTCAGCTTGGTGTTCGGCGCGATGCCCATATAGGCAAGCGCGTCCTCGACGTATTTTTTTCGCGCGTCGTCGGTTTCGCGTGCCGGATCGGGGACGCGCGCATCGATGGGCAGGCCATCGTCAGGCGTGGTACCCCAAGTAACAATCGGCGCGATTTCGGCGGCGTCCAGGCTGACGTCGCGATCAAATTCGGCCTCTGCATCGGACGTAAATGCCGACCACGCTTCGACCGCAGCATCGAAGCCGGCGCCCTTCGGCGCGAAGGGCCGTCCCTTCAGATAAGCGAATGTCGTTGTGTCCGGTGCCACCATGCCGCAGCGTCCGCCGGCCTCGATCGACAGATTGCACAACGTCATGCGGCCTTCCATTGTCAGGGCACGAATGGCACTCCCCGCATATTCGATGGCATGGCCCTGGGCGCCGTCCGCACCGATACGCGCGATGATGGCAAGCGCAATGTCTTTGGCGCCGACACCGGGCGTTACGCGTCCTTCGACCGCTATGCGCATGCGCTTTGGTTTCTTCTGCCACAGGGTCTGCGTCATCAGCACGTGGGCGACCTCGGAAGCGCCGATGCCGAACGCATAGGCGCCAAAAGCACCGTGCGTGGAGGTGTGGCTGTCGCCGCAGACGACCAGCAGTCCGGGAAGCGTCAGGCCCTGTTCGGGGCCGACGACGTGCACGATGCCCTGGCGGGGATCGCGCAATCCAAACAAGGTGACGCGGCTCTCGGCGGCGTTGTTTTCAAGATTGCGGACCATATTGGCGATTTCGGGGTCGCCGATGCCGCCCGCCCGTCCGCGGGTCGGCACATAATGATCTGCCACGCCGAACGTGAGCGATGGCTCGGCGACGGTGCGCCCGCGCGCTTTCATCTGGCTGAAGGCGTGAAACGAGCCCTCATGGACGTAATGCCGGTCAACCCAGAGGAGGGCGGCGCCATCTTCGCGGCGCACGATTTCATGCGCCGCCCAAAGCCGATCGATCAGGGTCAAAGGCGCGGTCATGAAGCGAGGGCTTGTCCTGTTGCGCCGGGCTTGTCGAGCTACCACAATTTTGTATGCTAAAGCATACCAAGTAAAGCGGCTCCGAGGCCGGGCGGGGAGTGTGGCGTTGCGCGACTGGCTTGGCGAAGCAAAGGCGAAGCAGGTCTATCTTGTCCTGCGCGACCGCATCTTGAACGGCGCCGTCGCGTTTGGCGCCAAGCTGCCCACGGAACATGTGCTTGCGGCAACCCACGGCGTGTCGCGGGTGACAGTGCGCCGGGCGCTCGGCGAACTGGCGCGAGAACGTCTGATCGAACGGCGGCGCAGCGCCGGCACGAGGGTGATTTATCGGCCGGTGCTGGCGCCCATGACCGCGGATATTTCCGGCGTGTTGGCTAGCCTCTTCGACATGGGTCGCCGCACGACGGTGAAGCTGTTGTCCTTCGGCTATGTGCCGGCGGAAGGCGCGGTGGCACAGGCGCTCGGCGTGCCGTCCGACGAAATGCTGCAGCGCTCGGTGCGGGTGCGCTCGGTGGATGGCGAGCCGTTCTCTCACCTTACGACGTTCGTGCCGGAGCGCATTTCACTGACTTTTACCCGGCAGGAGCTGGCGTCGCGTCCGCTGCTCGATTTGCTTGAGCGCGCCGGAGTCAAGGTCGAGCGCGCGCATCAGCGGATCAGCGCCGGATTGGCCGCGCCGGACGTCGCGGCGGCGCTCGAGGTGCGCACCGGCACGCCACTCATCGAATTGACACGGGTGGTCTACGATCAATCCGGCCGGGGTGTTGAGCACCTGCACGCACTTTACCGGCCGGATTGCTATGCGTTCGAGATCGATCTCGTCCGTTCGGGCAAGCGCAACAAGGCTTGGTCGCCCGTTATGCGCCGCGTCGAGCGGGCCGGCGAAAAATCCAGAAAACACGCGATCATCGCCAGCAAAACGGCTGACCAAAGGCCGCAACGCTAACAGAGGGGAATGCATCATGTCTGACCATAAATTTCCGTTGAATCGCCGCCGGTTCTTGGCCAGCACCGCCGTCGGCGCGGCGTCGGCCGCTCTGGGCACTATCGCGATGCCGACCGTGCTGCGGGCTGCGGGGACGCCTGTGAAGCTCGGCGTACTGCATCCAGTGACCGGCGCCCTGTCGTATTCCGGACAGCAAGGTCGCCTCGGCGCGACCCTGGCGATTGACGAAATCAATGCCGCGGGCGGCATCAAGGCACTCGGCGGAGCCAAGATCGATCCCGTGCTCGGCGACGCGCAATCGACGCCCGATGGTGGTGTCGCCGAGGTCGAGAAAATGAATTCGGCCGGAGTGTCATGTATTGTCGGCGGTTATGCCAGCAACATCTGCCTGGCAACGACGCAGGCGGCGGCCCGCTACGATCTGCCTTATGTGGTGGATGTCGGCGTCGCCGACAGCATCGTCACGCGCGGCTTGAAGAACACCTTTCGCTTCGGACCGGGCTTCGGTGTCATCGCCAAGACGGCGCTCGATAATCTCGTCGCCATCAATGACGGTGCCGGAAAGCCGGCAAAGACCGTCGTGATCGTGCACGAAGACTCGCTGTTTGGCTCGGGCCTGGCCAAATTGCTCAATACGCAGCTTCCCGGAAAGGGCTTTCAGGTCGTCGACACGATCGCGCATCCGACGCCAACGCGGGACTTCAATACCATCGTACTCAAGATCAAGGCGGCGAATCCCGATCTCGTCATCCCGGCCAACTACTACAACGAGTACGTCCTGCTCGCCCGCACGATGCTTCAGCAACACGTGCGTCCGAAGGCGATCTATTCGGTGCTTGGCGGCGCCGCCTCGTCGTACAAGTTCGTCAAGGAATTTCCGGATGCCGCCAAAGGCATCATGGATTGCAATCACTGGTTCAATCCGTTGAGCGACAAGGCGCAGGCGCTCAAAAAGCAGGTTGAGGCCAAGGGCCAGTTCTTTACCTACGAAGTCTATCTCAATTACAGCTGTGTCGGCTTGATCGCCGACGCGCTCGAGCGCGCGGGCTCGACGGACCGGCCGAAGATCCTTGCGGCGCTCGACAACTCGACCTGGTCCGGCCACATCATGCCTTACGGGCCGACCAAGTTCGTCAACGGCCAGAATCAAGGCGCGGCGCCCTGCAACACGCAGGTGCAGGCCAACGACATCAAGGTGATCCTGCCCGCGAAATTTGCCAACGCCAAGCCGATCTTTCCGATGCCGGCGTAACCGAGCAGGCTGCGGTCGGCGTCATCGCGGCGCCTTCCGCGGCGTTATCTCAGAAGCGTCAAGCTGTGCTGTCGCCTGCCATCCTGACTGCCGCCATCGTCAACGGTTTGTTGACCGGCGCGGTTTACGCGCTGATCGCGCTCGGCTTGACGCTGGTCTACGGCGTTCTTCACATCATCAATTTCGCCCATGGCGCGCTGCTCACCGCTGCCATGTTTGCTGCCTACTTTGCCTATCGGGCGCTCGGCATTGATCCATATTTCGCCGTCATCCTGCTTGCGCCGGCCTTCTTTGGCGTCGGCTATGCGCTGCAGCGCTTTGTCATCGGTCCGGCCTCGCACGGCGATGATCGCAATATGCTGCTGGTGACGCTGGGGCTTGCGGTCGTCATCGAGAACGCTTTGTTGTTCGCGTTCCGCGCCGATACGCGCACTGTCGATTTGCCGTACGCCCTCGACGGCATTGATTTGGGCTTTATCTTCCTGCCCCTGCCGCGCCTGATCGGATTCGTCACCGTATTCGCAGTGACGTTGGCGCTGTGGCTGCTGATGACCGCGACGGATACCGGACGCGCCATCCGCGCCGTCGCCAAGGAGAAGCTCGGCGCCGAGCTCGCCGGCATCGACGTGGCGCACATTTATGCCGTGACATTCGGGCTCGGTACGGCTTGCGTCGCCATCGCGGCGTGCCTTTTGATTCCGAGCTATTACGTCAACCCGAGCGCGGGCAATGCCTTCGTGCTCGTTGCCTTCACCATTGTGGTGCTTGGCGGCATGGGGTCGGTGCCGGGAGCGCTGATCGGCGGCTTGGTCATCGGCGTGGTCGAAAGCTTGTCGAGCCTGTTTCTCGGCGAGTCGCTCGGTCAGATCGGTATTTTCCTGCTCTTTATTGCGGTGCTGCTGGTGCGTCCGCGCGGTTTGTTCGGGGCCCGGGCATGAAGGAATTTAAAGCAGTCGCTGTTGTCGTTGTCGCAATGGCCGCGGTACCGTTGCTCGGCGTTTCAAACGTAACGCTGAATTTTCTCATCGTCGCATTGATGATTGCGCTTGCCGGCCAAGGCTGGAATGTGCTCGGCGGCTATGGCGGACAATATTCGTTCGGTCACGCCGCCTTCTTCGGCACGGGCGCTTATGTGACTGCGGTGCTGCAGGTGCGGTACGGAGTCAATGCCTGGATCGCCTTCGCTCTGGGCATTGCGGGCGGTGCGCTGGTTGGTGCTATCGTCGGCGGGCTGACGTTCCGCTCCGGCCTTCGCGGCTCGTATTTCGCGCTGGTTACGCTGGCATTTGCCGAGGTGCTGCGCATCCTGGCAAGCGTCGCGCCGGTCACCGGCGCCGGTGTCGGGACGTTGGTCAGGCTCGACCTGCGGCCGGCTTCGCTGCAGTTCCAAAGCCGTGCGGCCTTCTACTGGATGATCCTGGCGCTGGTTGCCATCGCGCTGATCGTCACGCAGCGCATCGAACGCTCACGTTTTGGCGTCTGGCTGGTCGCCGTCCGCGAGAACGAAGACGCCGCCGCGGCGCTCGGCGTCAATGCAACGGCGATTAAACTCATCGCCATGATGATCTCCGGCGCGATCACCGCTGCGGCCGGCTGCTTTTACGTTCAGTATTTCCTCTTCATCGATTCTGGCCTTGCCTACGGCACCTGGATATCGATTGAAGCTTTGCTGACGCCCATCATCGGCGGTGTCGGCACGGTGTTCGGACCGTTGCTTGGCGCGCTGGTGGTTCGCGCAATGGGGGAGGCCGCACAACTGGTGACGGGCGGCGAGGCGCCCGGTCTCGACCTCGTCATCTATGGCTGCGTTCTAGTGCTGATCATATGGTTTGCGCCGCGCGGCCTGATGGGCGGCCTAACCCAATTGCGCAGCCGGCTGTTCCGTCCGGCGCCGGCGGCGAAGGTAGGTCATGGCTGAGCCGCTTCTGCAAGTCGAGCGTGTTTCGCGCCGCTTCGGCGGTCTGATGGCGGTCAACGCCGCTTCGCTCGCCGCAGCCGAAGGCCGCATCACCGCGCTGATCGGGCCGAACGGCGCCGGCAAGACCACGCTGTTCGCAATGATCGCGGGCTTCCTCAAGCCGAGCGCTGGCACAATCCGCTACTGTGGTGAGGATGTGACCGGCGAAGCGCCGCATCGGCTCGCCCGGCGCGGCATCGCGCGGACCTTCCAGATCGTCCAGTCGTTTGGCGGCCTGACGGTGCGAGACAATATCCTGGTCGGCGCGTATCTGCGCCACGCCGCGCGCGACCAGGCGCTGGCGATAGCCGAGCAAGTCGGCGGCGAACTTGGACTCGGTTCCATGCTGGATCGGCCGGCCGCGACCCTGACCGTCGCCGGGCGCAAACGGCTCGAACTTGCCAAGGCGCTGGCAACCGAGCCGAAGCTGTTGTTGCTCGACGAAGTGCTGGCGGGGCTCAATCCATCGGAGATTCGCGACATGGTGCCGGTCATTCGCGCGCTGTGTGCGCGCGGCATCGCGATTGTGATGATCGAGCATGTCATGCAGGCCGTGATGAGCCTCGCCGAGCATGTCTTCGTTCTCGCAGAGGGCCGCATCATCGCCGAAGGAACGCCGTCGCAGGTCGCAGCCGACCCCACGGTCGTCGAGGCCTATCTGGGCCACGGCGCAGCGGCAAGGCTCGGAGGCGCGCATGGCCACTGATGCGCTGCTCGCGGTGCAGGGTCTGCACGCCGGATATGGCGAGACAGAAGTGCTGCGCGGCATCGACCTTGAGGTCGATACCGGCGAAATTGTTGCCGTGCTCGGTTCCAACGGAGTCGGCAAGTCGACGCTCAATCGCACCATCTCCGGCGTCGTGCGCTCCAGTGCCGGTACGATCCGATTTGAGGGCAGACAGATCGAGCGCGAAACGCCGGCGGCGATCGTGTCGTGCGGGCTTATCCACGTGCCCGAAGGGCGACGCATCTTCCCCAATCTCACGGTGCGGGAGAATCTCGATCTCGGCAGCTATCGGCGTGCCGCGGCTAACCGCGCGCGAAATCGCGAGCGCGTGTTTGAGATATTCCCGCGACTTGCCGAGCGGCAATCCCAGCGCGGTGATACACTGTCCGGGGGCGAGCAACAGATGCTCGCCATCGGCCGCGGACTGATGGCCGAGCCGCGCCTTCTCATCCTCGACGAGCCATCGCTCGGCCTTTCACCGCGCCTGGTCGAGGAACTGTTCGCTCTGATCGTGCGCATAAGAAGCGACGGCGTCGCCATTTTGCTGGTCGAGCAGAACGTGGTGCAGAGCCTCGAAGTCGCCGGCCGCGCCTATATTCTTGCCGAGGGGCAATTTGTCATGTCCGGCGCTGCTGCCGCAATCGGCGCCGATCCAGAGCTCAAACGCACATATTTGGGATTGTGACGCATGACCGATCTATCACTGCGCGCCCGCCTCGTGCGACCGCCGATTCTGATCGCTCCAGGGGTTTATGACCCGCTCACCGCCTTGATTGCCGAGCGCGCGGGCTTCGAAGCGCTTTATGTCTCCGGCGCGGCCATCGCCTATACGCGGCTCGGTCGCCCCGATATCGGCCTTGTCAGCCTGAGCGAGGTTGTCGACACCGTTGCCTTGATCCGCGACCGGGTCGACTCAGATCTCATCGTCGACGCCGACACCGGCTACGGCAACGCGCTTAATGTCGAGCGAACGGTGCGTTTGCTCGAGCGCGCCGGCGCGAGCGCGATCCAGCTCGAAGATCAGGACTTTCCCAAACGCTGCGGCCATCTCGACGACAAGGCGCTCATCCCGGCGGCGGAAATGGCGGGCAAGATCAAGGCAGCCGTGGATGCGCGCCGCAGCGATGACACGCTGATCATTGCGCGCACCGATGCGGTCGCCGTCGAAGGCTTCGACCAAGCCGCTGCGCGCGCTGCGCGCTATCGCGACGCGGGCGCAGACATGCTGTTCATCGAGGCGCCGCGTGAGCGCGCCGAACTCGCCCGCATTGGCGCGCTGATGGGGAAAGCGACGCCGCTCATGGCAAATATGGTCGAGGGCGGCAAGACGCCGATGCTCTCAGCGCAGGAATTGCAGGCGCTCGGTTTTGCCATGGTGATCTTTCCGGGCGCCATCGTGCGGGCGCTGGCGAAGACCGCGGAGGACTTTTACGCTGCGCTGAAGGCGCACGGCTCATCCGAATCGTTCCGGACGCGGATGTTTGATTTCAACGCTCTCAATAGCCTGATCGGCACGCCGGACATGCTTGAGCGCGGCAAACAGTATGAAACGGCGGCATCGGTGCCCAAGATCAAGAAAGTCGGCGAAATGTGATGGTACCTGGCAGCACACATCGTTTGCCGCAATCCAAGGAATGTCTGGCATGGAAAAGACCTTTGACGTCGTGATCAAGAATGCCCGCGTGGTTCGCCCGAATAAGACCGCGATCGATTGTCTCGACATAGCGGTCAAAGACGGCAAGATCGCTCGGCTCGAACCCGACATTGCGGCCGAAAGCGCGAAGACGGTTTTCGACGCCAAAAATCGCCTGGCATTCCCGGGATGCGTCGATGCGCACATGCATATCGGCATCTACGCGCCGCTGGCGCAGGACGCGGTGTCGGAGAGCAAGGCCGCGGCCATGGGCGGCGTCACCTCAAGTCTGAACTATCTGCGTACCGGACATTATTACCTCAACCGAGGCGGCCCATATCGCGAGTTCATGCCCGAAGTGTACAAGCAGTCGAACGGGAATTTCTGGGTCGATTACGGTTTTCACCTGGCCCCGATCGAGTCCGGCCACATCGACGAGATGGAATATCTCGTCACCGAACACGGCATCCCGTCGTTCAAGATATTCATGTTCTACGGCGGCTATGGGTTGCACGGGCGCTCGTCGCACCAGAGCGACTTTCTCATGATCGGGCCCGAGGAAAGCTACGATATCGCGCATTTTGAGTTCATCATGCGTTCGGCGCAGCGTCTGATGGAGAAGTTTCCCGACAGGGCCGCGCATATCAGCGTGAGCCTGCATTGCGAGCTGGCCGACATTCTCAACGCCTATACAAAGATCGTGGAGCGCGAAGGCAAGTTGACTGGACTCAAGGCCTACAGCGCGGCGCGACCGCCGCATTCGGAGGGACTTGCGATCTGGATCGCGTCCTATCTCGCCAACGAGACCAATTGCCTGAATATCAATCTGCTGCACTTGAGCTCGCGCAAAGCTATCGATGCCGCCTGGACGATGCAGCAGGTCTTCCCGCATATCGCATTCCGCCGCGAAGTGACGGTCGGACACCTCTTGCTCGATACCGACTGCGAATGTGCGGTCCACGCCAAGGTCAATCCGCCGATCCGGCCGCGCGAGGACGTCGAGGCGCTGTGGCAGGCCGTGCTTGACCGCAAGATCGACTGGATTGTCAGCGATCACGCCTGCTGCTCGGCGGAGCAGAAATGGTCAAAGGACGACCCAGCCGACATCTGGGTGGCGAAGGCGGGATTTGGCGGCACCGAGTATCTTCTGTCCGGCGTTCTCAGCGAAGGCAGCAAGCGGGGCATGTCGTACAATCACATGGCCGAACTTTTGAGCTGGAAACCGGCGCAGCGCTTCGGTCTGGCAAGCAAGGGCGATATCGCGCCGGGCTATGATGCCGACATCGCGATCGTCGATCCGCATGAGAATTTTGTCGTGCACGCCGCGGAATCTGAATCGGTGCAAGGCTACACGCCGTTTGAGGGCGTCGAGCTTCGCGGCCGGGTGAAGAGTACATTTCTGCGCGGCGAGCTTATCTATGACAACGGCAATGTCGTCGGCCCCGCGCGCGGCAAATATCTGAGGCGGCCGCAAGCTGCGCGCGAGAAGTGAATCGTCTTGATGTCGGTCACCCATCTGGCCGCTGGCGAACAATTCGATACGCAAGTACCGCTGCTGATCATCGGCGCCGGCGCCGCCGGGCTGTGTGCGGCGCTCGCCGCCAAGGAGGCAGGCGTCGAGGCCGTTGTGATCGAGCGGGACGCCGTGCCGTCCGGCTCGACGGCGCTGTCGGCGGGACTCATTCCTGCCGCCGGCACCCGGTTTCAACGCGCGAAGAACATCGTCGATAGCGCGGAAATGCTTGCGGCCGACATCCAGCGCAAGGCGCATGGCGAGTCCGATCCGGCGATCGTCGAAGTGACCTCGCGCGGTGCGGCGCCTTTGGTCGAGTGGCTTGCTGACCGTTACGGCTTTCCCTTCGAGGTGGTCGACAACTTCAATTATCCGGGCCATTCCGCGTTGCGCATGCACGGCCTGCCGACACGTAGCGGGCGGGAATTGATTGACCGGCTGCGCAGCGCTGCGGAAGCCAATGAGGTTGTCATCCTCGCCGGCCGCATTGCCAGAAGGTTATTCGTCGATGATGAGCGCATCGCCGGGGTCGGGGTCTTGCGCGGCGATGGCGTATGCGAGCGCATCGGCTGCGGCGCACTGATCCTCGCCTGCAATGGATATGGCGGCAATCCGGAGTTGGTGCGCCGCTTCGTTCCGGAGATGACGGATGCGCTCTATTTCGGTCATCCCGGCAACCGCGGCGATGCCGTGCTTTGGGGTGAATCGCTTGGCGCAAGCCTTGCCGATCTTGGTGCCTATCAGGGCCATGGCTCGGTGGCGACGCCGCACAATATTCTCATCACTTGGGCAGTGATCATGGGAGGCGGGATTCAGATCAATGCCGACGGCCGCCGCTTTTGCGATGAATCGCGCGGCTATTCAGAGCAGGCCGCCGATGTATTAAGACAACCCGGCGGCGCCGTTTGGAATGTGTTCGACGAGCGGATTGCCGGTGTCGCGCGCCAGTTTGAAGACTTCCGCAATGCCGAGCGTGCCGGTGCTGTCGTTTGTGCCGATCGGTTGGAGGACTTGGCGCAGGTCATGCGCGTGCCGGTCCAGAGTCTTTTCCCCGAATGGCACGAAGTCGAAGGCTTGAAATCCTGCTCCGGGAAGGATCGCTTCGGGCGATGCTTCGTGCCCGATCAAAGATGCGGGGCCCCGTTATACGCGGTAAAAGTAACTGGTGCGCTTTTTCATACGCAGGGCGGCTTGGCGATAGACGAAAGCGCCCGGGTGCAGAAAAGGACGGGTGGCGTTTTCCCGAATTTGTTTGCCGCCGGCGGTGCAGCTGCCGGCGTATCGGGTTCAAGCCCTGCCGGCTACCTGTCGGGAAACGGACTATTGGCTGCAACAGTCCTCGGGCGACTTGCCGGCGACATGGCGGCGCGTCACCGACCGCGGACCGCCATTCGACGATATCGTTGATCGCGCGTCGGGTACCGCCCTTGGCGTTAAAGGATTCGAGGTTAAAATCCAGCCGTCGGTACAGGACCACCTGGCTTATGTTATCGAAACATCCGCGGTGGCTCCCGTGCGGCTTCGTCGCGCGTCGGTGCGAGCTTGACCTGAGGAATAAACGTGGCCAATTCTCACGGTCGTTTCGCTTGGTATGAATTGCTCACCACGGACCTAGAATCAGCCAGGACTTTCTATTCGCAAGTCATGGGCTGGGATGTGCTGGACGCCTCAGCACCCGGCAGGCCGTACACGTTGCTCGCGGCCGGGGACACTCTCGTAGGCGGCCTTATGGAGATGGCCGGCGAAGCGAGAC
>DASZWK010000268.1:0-5985 GCA_035546235.1 Xanthobacteraceae bacterium
AGCCCTTCACCAGGACCGGTCCGGTGCCCTGCGGCCGCTCACCTTCGCTCATGATGCCGAGCCGCTTGGCGACTTCGGTATAGGCTTCGAGAAGGCCGCCGAGGTCACGGCGGAAGCGGTCCTTGTCGAGTTTCTCGTTCGACTTGATGTCCCACAGCCGGCAGGAATCGGGGGAGATCTCGTCGGCGACGACGATCCGCATCAGGTCGTTCTCCCACAGCCGGCCGGTCTCCATCTTGAAATCAACGAGCCGGATGCCGACGCCGAGGAACAGCCCGGAGAGGAAATCGTTGACGCGGATAGCGAGCGACATGATGTCGTCGATCTCCTGCGGCGTCGCCCAGCCGAACGCGGTGATGTGCTCCTCGGAGACCATCGGATCGTTGAGCTGCTCGTTCTTGTAATAGAACTCGATGATCGAGCGCGGCAGCTGCGTGCCCTCCTCGATGCCGAGCCGCGTCGACAACGAACCCGCCGCGACGTTGCGTACGCAGACCCCGAGCGGAATGATTTCCACTTCGCGGATGAGCTGCTCGCGCATGTTGAGACGCCGGATGAAATGCGTCGGCACGCCGATGTCGTTCAGGTGCTGGAAGACGTATTCGGAAATGCGGTTGTTGAGAACGCCCTTGCCTTCGATCACCTGATGCTTCTTCGCATTGAAGGCGGTCGCGTCGTCCTTGAAATGCTGAATCAGAGTTCCGGGTTCGGGGCCCTCATAAAGAATCTTCGCCTTGCCTTCATAGATGCGGCGACGCCGGCTCATCGGAGTATACCGTTGCTTGTTGAAATCCATTGGATTTGCCGTGGCTCCAGTTTTGCGTTCGAGGTCCGCGGCGGCGGAAACGGGCGCACGACTCGACGCAGCAGCCCCTCCGCGAGTCAAAGCTAGCCGATGGCGACGCGGAGCACAATCGACATAGACCCGCACGGCCGCGGCCGCAAGGCGATGTTGACGCACGATCCCCGTTGCCTTGACGGGGCACCCTCGATATGCATGGCGCCAATGAATGACACGGTTCCACACTCACCGGGGCGAAGGTCATGACGACATTCGATAAGCGCGAAGAAGCCTTCGAGCAGCAATTCGCTCACGATGAAGAATTGCGCTTCAAGGCAACTGCGCGGCGCAACAAGCTGCTCGGTCTTTGGGCCGCGGAAAAACTCGGTCTCGCCGGCGCGGAAGCGGACAGCTACGCACTCTCAGTGGTGATGGCGGCATTCGAAGACACAGGCTCGCACGACGTGATGCAGAAAATCCGCAAGGATTTCGACGCCAAGGGCGTCGACCAATCGGATCACCAAATCAGCCGCCATGCCACCGAACTGATGGCACAGGCGATCCAGGCGATCAAAACCGGCAAATAACACCATCACACACGATCGACGACGGAGCGACCTGCGCCATGCCTATTCCCGCCTTCAGCCTCGCACGGCGACTGCACGCCGGTGAAACGGTATTCTCGGGCTGGTGCGGACTGCCCTATCCGCTCGTGGCCGAAACGCTGGCCCGCGACGGCTTCGTGGCGGTCACCATCGAAAGCCAGCACGGACTGTGGGACACCGCCGGCATCCTCGCCGGCATCGCCGCAGTGCGCCAGGGCGGCGCGGCGCCGATCGTGCGCGTGCCGCTCGGCGATTTTGCCATGGTCAGCCGCTCGCTCGACTTCGGCGCCGAAGGCATCATCGCGCCGATGATCAATACGCCCGAGGACGCCCGCGCCTTTGCGGCGGCGGCAAAATTTCCGCCGCTCGGCGAGCGCAGTTGGGGCCCGCACCGCGCCATGACGCTCGGCGGCGTGCCTGACATGGCGACCTATCTGCGCGAAGCCAACGATCACGTGATTACGCTGGCGATGATCGAGACCCGCACGGCGCTGGCGAACTTCGACGCCATCATCCGCACACCCGGCATCGACGGCTTTTTCCTCGGCCCCTCGGATCTGTCGATCGCGCTCTCCGACGGCAAGAACGTCGATCCGATGTCCAAGGAAGTCGACGGTCATCTCGAGCGGATGATCGCCGGCGCGGTCGCCGCCAAGAAGATTCCGGGCGCCTATTGTCACTCGGCGGAGCGCGCGGCGGCGCTCGCCAAGCGCGGCGTGAAATTCCTCGCGGTGTCGAGCGACCTCAACATGCTGCGCGCCGGCGCCGCGGCGGCGCTCAAAACAATCAAGGGCTAAGCTGCACGCCGATGATCTGCTCCAGCCGATCGAGCACTGGCGCAGGTCCCGCTTCGATGTCGGCCGCGCTTATTTCCACGATTCTGTAATCGCGCTCGGCGAGCCATGTACGCTTCTCGGCACGCGCCTTGGCGGCGGTCTCGGTCTCCGCGGCCGGTATCACGTCGATAACGAGACGAAGCGGAAACGACACGAAATCGCAGATGTGCTGACCAACCGGCGTCTGCCGCTTGAACCCGCGGCCGGCGAAGCGGCGGTCGTTGACCAGCGCCTGCCACAGCGCCCGCTCGGCATCTGTTGGATTGCGGCGGAGCAGCCGCGCCAGCCCGCGCACCGGGCCGCGCTCCTTCGGCACCCGGCCGCCGCCGTGCTCGGCCAAAAGCGAACGCAGCATCTCGGCCTCCTCGCCATCGAGAACGCCGCCGCGCGCCGGGCCTTTGCGTCCCTCCACAATCGCCATGATCACACCGTGCAGCGTCTGAATGTCCTGCTGCGTAGGCGCCATCCGGGTGAAGATGTTGCGCAAGTTGATCTGCATGGTCTCCCGCTTGTCGGGCGGCCGGAAGAACTCGACCTTTTCCAGCTCGCGTTCCAGCGCGGCGAAGAAGGCGAGCAACTGTTGCTTGGGCGCCGGCGCCGATTTTTGCGGCATCCCGAACGGCAGCGACCCTGCGGTGTCGCGCTTGAACCACTCGTAAGCGACGATCACGACGGCCTGCGCCAGATTGAGCGACGCGAAGGCGGGATTGACGGGCAACGTGACGATGCGATCGGCCAGCGCGACCTCGTCGTTCTCAAGTCCATTGCGCTCGCGCCCGAACACGACAGCCACGGTTTCGCCGGCCGCGACATGCTCCGCCATCTCGGCCGCGGCTTCGGCCGCTCCGACAACGGGCTTGGCCTGGTCATGGGCGCGCGCGGTCGTCGCTAGCACGAAGGCGCAGTCGGCGATGGCGGCTTCGAGACTGTCGTAGAGGACTGCATCGTCGAGGATGCGGTCGGCGCCGGCCGCCATCATCACCGCCTTGTCGTTCGGCCAGTGCTGGCGCGGTTTGACGAGGCGCAACCGCGACAGGCCGAAATTCGCCATGGCGCGCGCCGCTGCCCCGATATTCTCGCCAAGCTGCGGCTCGACCAGCACGACGACCGGCGCCGGCCCTGCACGCCACCTCTTGGTCTTGTCGGTCCCGGCACCCGGCATCGGTCCACCATGAAACTTGAGTCCGTGAAACTACGCCCTGGAAACTACGGCCCAGAAACTGCCGCACGGTCATACCCAATGGGACGGCGAAAAGGCAGGGCGATAAGTGCAACTGTCGGCTTTCTCCGCCGCTGCGCGGATGCTATAGGGCGCGCGCCGAACTCCCCGTCAGTCGAATTCCCGGTTGGCGACGTCCGCGCCGAGAACAATTCATTTGAGGGCCCGCGGGAGGAGCCGTTCCCGCGCCCGCCAATGGTCAGTTTCCGGTCGGCCCAAACAAGCACGGCGACCAGAGGTGCAAGCATGCCGAATCTCGAAATCATGTGGACAAAGGTCGATGAAGCCCCGGCGCTCGCGACCTATTCCCTGCTGCCGATCGTCCAAGCCTTTGTGGGCGCGGCGGGCGTGTCCGTGACACTGAAAGACATCTCGCTGGCCGGCCGCATCCTTGCCAGTTTCCCCGAGAGGCTCACCCCTGCGCAACGGATCAACGACGAACTCACCGAACTCGGCAAGCTCACGTTGCGGCCCGAAGCCAATATCATGAAGCTGCCCAACATCTCCGCCTCGATCCCGCAGCTCAAGGCCGCGATCAAGGAGCTGCAAGGCAAGGGCTACAACGTTCCGGACTATCCGGACAATCCCACGACGGACGTCGAGAAGGACATCAAGGCCCGCTACGCCAAGGTATTCGGCAGCGTCGTCAATCCGGTCTTGCGCGAGGGCAATTCCGACCGCCGCGCGGCCGGCGCCGTCAAGCAATACGCCCGCAACAATCCGCACAAGATGGGCGCGTGGAATTCCGATTCCAAAACGCATGTGGCGACCATGGCGGGTGGCGATTACTACGGCTCGGAAATCTCGACCACCGTCGCGGCGGCGACCAACGCCCGCATCGAACTGGTCGGCGCCGGCGGCGCCGTCACGGTGCTGAAGGCGAAGACGTCGCTTGCGGCCGGCGAGATCATCGACGCGGCGGTGATGAGCCGTAAGGCGCTGCGCGCTTTCTTTGCCGAGCAGATCGACGAGGCAAAGAAGGAAGGCGTGCTGTTCTCATTGCAAGTGAAGGCGACCATGATGAAGATCGCCGATCCCATCGTGTTCGGCCACGCCGTTTCCGTCTATTTCGCCGACGTGATCGAGAAGCACGCCGCCACGCTGAAACGTCTCGGCGTCAATCTCAACAACGGCTTCGGCGATCTGTTGACGAAGATCGAGACGCTGCCGGACGCCGAGAAAGCAGCGATCAAGGCCGACATCAAGGCCGAGTACGCCAAACGGCCGGGCCTCGCCATGGTCAATTCCGACAAGGGGATTACCGGCCTGCATGTGCCGAGCGACGTCATCATCGACGCTTCGATGCCGGCGATGATCCGCGAATCCGGCCGCATGTGGGGCCCTGACGGCAAGCTGCACGACGTCATCGCCGCGATCCCGGACCGCAGCTACGCGCAGATGTATCAGGCGGCCATCGAGGACTGTAAGGCCCACGGCGCATTCGATCCCAAGACCATGGGTTCGGTGCCGAACGTTGGCCTGATGGCGCAGCAGGCCGAGGAATACGGCTCGCACGACAAAACCTTCGAAGTGCCCGCGGCCGGAACGGTTCGCGTCGTCGCCGATGACGGCAAGGTGCTGCTGGAGCGTTCGGTCGAGACCGGCGACATCTTCCGCATGTGCGAACTGCGGGATGCGGCGGTCCGCGACTGGGTCAAGCTCGGGGTGCGCCGTGCGCGCCTGACCAATACGCCTGCGGTGTTCTGGCTTGACTCGAAGCGCGGCCACGACGCGCAGGTCATCGCCAAAGTCGAGAAATACCTCAAGGAAGAAGACACCGCCGGGCTCGACATCCGTATTCTGCCGCCGGTCGAAGCGATCAAGTTTTCGCTCGAGCGCATCCGCAAGGGGCAGGATACGATCTCCGTCACCGGCAACGTGCTGCGCGATTATCTGACCGACCTGTTCCCGATCATGGAGCTCGGCACCTCGGCCAAGATGCTGTCGATCGTTCCGCTGTTGGCGGGCGGCGGTCTTTTCGAAACCGGCGCCGGCGGCTCGGCGCCCAAGCACGTCGAGCAGTTCGTGCAAGAGGACTATCTGCGCTGGGATTCGCTCGGCGAGTTTCTCGCGCTGGGCGCTTCCCTCGAACATCTGGCGCAGACCTACAAGAACGCCAAGGCACAGGTTCTCGCCGACGCGCTCGACACGGCGATCGGCAAGATCCTCGAGTTCAACCGCTCTCCGGCGCGCAAGGTCGGCGAAATCGACAATCGCGGCACACATTTTTACCTCGCGCTCTACTGGGCGCAGGCGCTGGCCGCGCAGACCAAGGACAAGGAGCTGCAAGCCCGCTTCAAGCCGCTGGCCGAGACGCTCGCCAAGAACGAGGCCAAGATCAACGGCGAGCTGATCGGCGCGCAAGGCAAGCCGGTCGACATCGGCGGCTACTACCTGCCCGACCCCGCCAAGGCGTCAGCCGCGATGCGGCCGAGCGCGACGCTGAACGCCGCACTCGCCGCGCTCTGACGCGGAGTTCGCGCTCCAATCGGATCGATGCCCTATGGCGAAAATCAAGGTCACCAACCCCATCGTCGAGATGGA
>DASZWK010000269.1:0-3186 GCA_035546235.1 Xanthobacteraceae bacterium
GGAGGAGAATGCGGATTATCGTGTCCACCTTTGGTTAGTTCGAAGTAATGCGCAGGACACCGATCGCGACTTGAGAGTACTTACATCCAGGCAACTAACCAGCCACATACCAAACGATCAAGGTACTGGTAGGTGGAGTACCGTCACGATTCCGTTTGAGCCGTTTTGGGGCTAGCTTGCCCCAAGCGAACGGTGTGGTGGCCGCACAGACAGGCTACTCACGTCGGGACGGCTTCGTTGCCACAATTCAAAAACGCCCGAAGTTTCCGCGCCTTAAGTGCGAATCAAAGCAATCATGGCATCAATGCCACAATTTCCGCGCCGCGAATCAAACAAAAAGCGCGTGATGATTCTTTGTCAGATCAAAGAGATAACGCAGGCCGCTAAAATTTATTGGTCGCGCGCCGGGTGTTGAGCTAAAAAGTTTCAGCTCGCTCATCGAAGGGCACATTCCGGATGCGATCCTGAAGGTGGAGCGAGTGCGGTTCCCGCGGGCGGTCTCGCAAGCCGTTCCCGGGCGGTTCGGGCATCGTCCCCGCCGGCATGACGACCGGCGAGCCAGGTGCTTGGCTTAAGCGCGATACAAAGGGCGAAGGTAACGCCTCCGCACTTTCATCGCGTGAAGCGCGGCCTGGACCGAGTCGTGCATGGTTCGCCCTGCGACGAGAGCCGCGGCGGAGCGCCGAAAGGCGAGCGCGCCCGCAAGCGGAGGGTTCGTGCAAGCGGATCGTCCGTGGCGCGCGCCGCGCCCGCAGCATTCGCGGATGGCAACATCCGAGAGTGTGGCGCGGCCGTTGACGACGCGCCTTCCGGCGCTCCGCCTCCTTCTTTGTGGAGGCCCGTTTCGTGCCGTGCCGTTGCAGAACTCGGATGCGAATCGCATCGCGAGAAGGAGAATCTATTTTCACCTCTCCCCGCGTGCGGGGAGAGGTCGCGATTGCGAGCGCAAGCGAAGCAATCCGGGTGAGGGGGCGTTCCCGCGATTCTGAGCGCTGCAGATTAAGCGCCAGCGTTCCAGACAATGGTCAACGCTCAGGCAGCTATGGCGCCCCCTCATCCCGACCTTCTCCCCGCGCGGCGGGGAGAAGGAGCAGAAGGTGCCGCGCCAACGATCGCCTTTTTCTATCCCGCGAAAGGACAGGGAAGGAGATTGCCGTCCATGCCGTTGCAGCCAAAATCGCGCCCGCCGGAACGGAAAATTCACCGCAACGGGCGCGCGGCCGGCGCCGCGTTTGACCCCCATCACGCAGCGCGACGAAATTGCCGGTTGGACGGCCTCGACAAGCACCCTGGAACGCTTCTAGAACTATGCCATTCCAACTGGCGTTCCAACTCCCTTGTCGGGACCGTTTCCGTATGATCGATCGGCCTAACACCCCCGTAAACTACCGCGGCTATTTCGCCGACGCGCTCGACCGGCTGCATACCGAGCGGCGCTACCGCGTGTTCGCCGATCTCGAACGCATCGCCGGGCGTTTTCCGCACGCCATCTGGCATTCGCCGGACGGGCCGAAGAACGTCGTGATCTGGTGCTCGAACGACTACCTGGGTATGGGGCAGCACCCGAAGGTGATCGGCGCCATGGTGGAGACCGCGACCCGCATGGGCACCGGCGCCGGCGGCACCCGCAACATCGCCGGCAACAATCATCCGCTGGTCGAGCTTGAGCGCGAACTCGCCGACCTGCACCGCAAGGAAGCCGCGCTGGTCTTCACCTCGGGTTATGTGTCGAACGAGACCGGCATCTCCACCTTGGCGCGGCTGATGCCGAACTGCCTCATCCTGTCGGACGCGTGGAATCATAACTCGATGATCGAGGGCGTGCGCCAGGCGAACACCGAGAAGCAGATTTTCCGCCACAACGACATGGCGCATCTCGAACAGCTTTTGGCCGCCGCCGATCCGAAGCGGCCCAAGCTGATCGTGTTCGAGAGCCTCTATTCGATGGATGGCGACATCGCGCACATCAACAAGATTTGCGATCTCGCCGAACAGTATGGCGCCATGACCTACGTGGACGAGGTCCATGCCGTCGGCATGTACGGCCCGCGCGGCGCCGGCATTTCCGAGCGCGACGGCGCGATGGGCCGCATCGATGTGATCGAGGCGACGCTCGCCAAGGCGTTCGGTTGCGTCGGCGGCTACATCGCCGCGAGCGCGGCGATCATCGACGCGGTGCGTTCCTATGCGCCGGGCTTCATCTTCACCACGGCGCTGCCGCCGCCGGTCGCGGCTGCCGCGACTGCTGCGGTCCGGCACCTGAAAGCATCGTCCTGGGAGCGCGAGCGGCAACAAGACCGCGCCGCGCGCACCAAGGCGGTGCTGTCGGCCGCGCGGCTGCCGGTGATGATGAGCACGACCCACATCGTGCCGGTCTTCGTCGGCGATCCGGAACAGTGCAAGGCGGCGAGCGACATGCTGCTCGCCGAGCACGGCATCTACATCCAGCCGATCAACTACCCGACGGTGCCGAAGGGCACCGAGCGGCTGCGCATTACGCCGAGCCCGTATCACGAGGACGCGCTGATCGACCACCTGGCCGAAGCGCTGGTCGACGTCTGGCACCGCCTGAAGCTGCCGCTCAAAGCAAGCGCGCTCGCGGCCGAATAACTAAAGCGGCAGGCTCAGCGCCGGCGCGGCGGTGCTTTCGATCATCACGTTGACGCAGGCCGGCTTGCCGCTCGCCAGTGCGCGTTCGATCGCGGCGGGGAGATCGGCTGAGCGCTCGACATATTCGCCGTGGCCGCCGAGCGCCATGACGACCTGATCGTAGCGCGCCGGCAGGAGCTCGCAGCCGTGCATGCGGTTGGCCCCATAGGCGCGGCGCTGGATTTCGCTCTCGGCGTTCCAGCGCGCGTCGTTGCCGAGGATGGCGACGAAGGGCAGGGCGCGCCGCACCGCGGTTTCGAATTCGCTGAGGTGGAAACCGATGGTGCCGTCGCCGAGCACCGCGAAAACGGGCGCACTGGGCTCGATGAGACGCGCCGCGAGCGCGAAGGACAGCGAGCCGCCGATGGCGCCGGCGACACCGTTGATGAGACGGCGGCGCACCGGCAACATGCTCTGGCCCCATTGGGCGAATTCGCCGCCGTCGCAGATGAGGACGGTGTCAGGATCGCGTTCGACGAACGGTCGCAAGGCGCGAAACACTTCCGCCGGATGCAGGCGTCCAGGCGTGCTCGACAC
>DASZWK010000270.1:0-15864 GCA_035546235.1 Xanthobacteraceae bacterium
TCATGAATCGTCACGAAGTTGCCGAGCGACTTCGACATCTTCTCGCCTTCGACCTGAAGAAAGCCGTTGTGCATCCAGAAATTCGCCATCACCGGCGTGTGGAAGGCACAGCGCGATTGGGCGATTTCGTTTTCGTGGTGCGGGAAGACAAGATCGATGCCGCCGCCGTGGATGTCGAACACTTCGCCGAGATATTTCCACGACATCGCCGAGCACTCGATGTGCCAGCCGGGGCGGCCGGGCGCGGCGATGCCGGCGGGCGATGGCCAGGCGGGCTCGCCCGGCGCGGAGGGTTTCCACAAGACGAAATCCTGCGGGTGTCTCTTGTAGGGCGCGATTTCGACGCGGGCGCCGGCGATCAATTCGTCGAGCGGCTTTTTCGACAGCCGGCCGTAGTCGGGCATCGACGGCACGTTGAACAGAACGTTGTTCTCGGCAACATACGCATGCCCTGAAGCGATCAAGCGCTCGATCAGCGTGCGCATTTCGGCGATATGATCGGTGGCGCGCGGCTCGACGGTCGGCGGCAAGCAGCCGAGCGCGGCGACGTCCTCGTGAAACTGCCTGTCAGTCTTGTCCGTGACCTTGCGGATCGCCTCGTTGAGCGGCAGCCCCGGATATTCCTCCGCCGCCCGCGCGTTGATCTTGTCGTCAACGTCGGTGATGTTGCGGACGTAAGTAACTTCCGTCTCGCCCTTCCCACCGTCCCAAAGACCCTGCTTGGCGAGGTGCCGCAGCAGCCGAAACAGCACGTCGAACACGATCACCGGCCGCGCATTGCCGATATGGGCGAAGTCGTAGACCGTCGGCCCGCACACATACATGCGCACGTTTGACGGATCGAGCGGGGTGAAAACCCGCTTCTCGCGCGTCAGGGTATCGTAGAGTTTCAATTCCATCGGTCGAAGTCTTTCAGCAACGCGTCTCGGCCTGCTGGCCGGGCGTCCCAAAATTCTCGATCGGAGAAAAAGACGGCCACAGCCAGCGTTGCCGCTAGCGAATAATCTCCCGGCAAATGCCGCAAATGTGGTTAAGGCCGTGCATGACGCGCAATGTGGTCGAGGACACTTGCGCCGTCAAGGCCGAACCGCCCCGCGGCACCGCTCGCCGGACAAAATCCCCGTCTCGCCGGCGCAAACAGCGCCGTTGCCCGCCGAATCGCGCCGCCAGATGCGAGGTTAACGAAACCTTTACCCCACCGTCGCATTGTTAGGCTTCATCGCAATCCGTGTTCGCGGGCTTATTGCGGCCGAGGGGGTGTTATGCGTTCCGTCATTGCCGCAACGGCGCTGGCCGTCATTCTTTCGAGCGCGGCGGCGCACGCCGAGAAGCGCATGTTCATCCTCGCCAACCAGGCGGACGGCTATGGCGTCGACACCTGCCTCGCCACGGGTGCTGCCTGCGGCAAGTCGGTGGCCAACTCCTATTGCCGCTCGCACGCTTTCGCGCAGGCGGATTCGTTCCGCAAGGTGAGCCGCGACGACATTACCGGCGCCATCCCGACCGACGCCAGCGCCTCGTGCAAAGGCGGCGGCTGCGACCATTTCGTCGCCATTCAGTGCTCGCGCTGATTCGAGCGAACAGCGAAATCGCGAGTAGCGAATAAGGGCGGCCCTACCGCTGCTCGCTACTCGCACCTTTCAGCTATTTGCCCGCCAGCATATGGTCGACGCTGAAGCGCCCGCCACCGGCCACGAACAATGCAAGCGTACCGCCGGCAATCGACAGATCCTTGCTGAGGAAGACGTATTGCAGGGTCTGTGCCGCCGCCGGAAACTGCCAGTAAAGGTGGGCGGTCACGAGCGCGATGACGACGAAGGCAAACGCCAGCAACGCGCCGTAACGCGTTGCGACGCCCAGCACCAGCGTAACCACAATGATCCATTCGACGATGTGCGCCAACGTGCTCATGATGTCGGGAGCGATAAAATTGATGGATTTCAGATAGGTGGCCGCCGGCCCGCCCGTCCACACCGTCATCAGGAAGACGGCCGCGACCAGGAGGCGAGCGATCAAAAGCAAGATATCGCTCATTCCGGCAGCGATGCCGTCAGTGCAGGACAACAATGGATGCGATGATTTGGTCGCTTGTGGCGACATAACAACCCTCCCCCGTGTACCGGCGCCGCTTTTGCCCGGGCGCCCGCGCCAAACATAACACGGACGAGAAAGACTCACTATCGACGTTGCGTGGCCCTTTGAGTTCGGCCATCTTCCGTCCCGCACGTCCAAGTTGGGATAACCGTGGGCGCCGCGATGGGATTCCGGTGGGAAGCCGGCATGAGCAGTCAGCGCATGAGCCAAAACGAAGCCGTGGACGAAGCCGCCGCGGCGCTGGCCGATAGTGCGCCGCTGAAGCTCGAGGGGTTTCTGCCCTATCAGCTGATGGTGGTGGCGAGCCTGGTGTCGCAGGCCCTGTCGCGCATCTATGCGCGGCGCTATCGGATCGGCGTTCCGGAATGGCGGGTGCTGGTGACGCTTGGCCAATACGGAATAATGACCGGTAAGGCGGTCGGCGCCCACTCGCACATGCACAAGACCAAGGTATCGCGCGCGGTGGCGCTCCTCGAGAAGCGCAAGCTGCTGCTGCGGCGCAGCAACCGCGCCGACAAACGCGAGGCCTTTCTGTCGCTGACCGCCGCCGGGCGGACGATGTACGAAGAAGTCGCGCCGCACGCGCTCGACTTCGCCCGGCGGTTGACCGAGAGTTTAACGCCGGCGGACCGCGAGGCCTTCAATCGTGCCGTCGCTCAGTTGACCGACCAATCGGCGCAGCTCGTCGCCGAGACGGCGGTGGAGATCGAGGAAGAGGAATAACCCGTCATTCCGGAGCCGAGCGCAGCAAGGACCCCGAAATCTTAATCACGACAGATGCAGAACGGGCACTTGAATACTGACTTGAAAACCTGTGGTTAGGGATTCCCGGCTCGACGCTTCGCGTCGCCCCGGAACGACGCGAGGGAGGCGGCATGAAACTCTATTCCTATTTCCGCTCGTCGGCCGCGTATCGCGTGCGCATCGCGCTCAATCTGAAAGGACTGAGCTACGAGACCGTGGCCGTTCATCTGATCAAGGACGGCGGCCACAACCGGCGGCCGGAGTATCGCGCGATCAATCCGCAGATGCGGGTGCCGGCGCTTGTCACCGACTCGGGCAATACCTTGATTCAGTCGATCGCCATCATCGAATATCTGGATGAAACGCACCCGGAGCCGCCGCTGTTGCCGAAAGATCCGGTGGCGCGCGCCAAGGTGCGAGGGCTCGCCGAACTCATCGCCTGCGATATTCATCCGCTCAACAACACCAGTCCGTTGCGTTATCTGAAACATCAGCTCGGCCAGGAGCAGAGCGCGATCGACACCTGGTACCATCATTGGGTGCTGGAAGGCTTCGAAGCCCTCGAAGCGCTGATTGCGCCCGGCCCCTATGCGTACGGAAACGCCGTCACGCTCGCCGATGTCTGCCTGGTGCCGCAGGTTGCCAATGCGCGCCGGCTCAAGGTGCCACTCGACAAATTCCCCAAGATCGTCGCCGTCGACGCGGCCTGCCACAAGCTGCCCGCCTTCGATAAGGCGCGCCCGGAAAACCAGCCGGACGCGGAATGACGCGCTCCACGCGCGCTCGTTCTGCTCGGCCTGCTCGACCTGCGGTCATGCTTTCGTCACCATTGGGCGGCTTGATCCCGCGATTCCGGAACTCGCCGGTGTCGGGGCTTTGAATGACGAAACTTCCGCGCGGCCTCGGCCAAACTGCGCTTTTCGCCGTGTTGAGCGCATTGGCGCTGTCGGTATCGGCATCCGGACAGGGCTATCCCCAACAGCCCTATCCATCGCAGCCCTACCCCGCGCAACAGCCCTACCCGGCCCAACAGCCCTACCCAGCCCAGCAACCGTATCCGGCACAGGCGCAGCCCTATCCGGCGCAACAGCCCTATCGGGGGCAAGGCCAAGCCGCTCCGCCGCCGGGTCAAGGCTACCCCGGGGCACAGCCCGCAGCAGTGTCCTCGTCGCCCACCTGCGTACGGCTTGAGGCCCAGCTCGCCTCGCTCAATTCCGGCGGCGCCAATGCGCAACTCGCCGATCAGATCAAGCGCGACGAGGACGCCATCGCCAGGCAGCAGGCCGACATCGACCGTGCGACGGAGCACGCGCGCCGCGTCGGCTGCGCCAGTCAGGGACTGTTCTCGCTGTTCTCAGGCTTCTCACCGCAATGCGGGCCGCTCAATTCGCAGATCGACGAGATGCGCAGCAAGCTCGATCGCATGATGAGTGAGGTCGAACAGCTCAAGAGCGGCAACAACGACCAACAAAGCCAGCGCAACGTGCTGGTCGGTCAGCTGGCGCAAAATAATTGCGGCGCGCAATACACCGCGGCGGCGCGTGCAGCCGGCCCGCAAGGCTTCTTCGAGGCGCTGCTCGGCGGCGGCACGATCGTCAACCCCGGCGGCAATGGCGGCCCGGCCGGCACCTACCGCACCGTCTGCGTGCGCACCTGCGACGGATTTTATTTCCCGATTTCCTATTCGACGGTGCCGAGCCGTTTCGCGGCCGATGCGCAAGCCTGCCAGCGGCTGTGTCCGGCGGCGCAGGCCTCGCTCTATACCTACCACAATCCCGGCGAACAGATCGAACAGGCTGTCTCCGCCGACGGCAACGCACCCTACACCGCGCTGCCCAACGCGTTCCGCTATCGCAAGGAAGTGGTGTCCGGCTGCTCGTGCCGCGCCGCGGGCCAGACCTGGGCGCAGGCGCTGCATAACGCCGACGATTCAAGCACGCTGGAAAGCGGCGACATCGTCGTCACCGATCAGAATGAAAAGGCGCTGACGCGAATTCCCGGTACGCCGAAGTCCAATGGCGCCGCAAAGCCCGCTGCGACGCCTGCACCGGCAAACAGCGGCGCCGGCAACAAGACCGAGACCGATCCTAAGAATCGCAAGGTCCGCGTGGTCGGCCCGCCGTTCCTGTCGCAACAGTAATCGCCTCATCATTCCGGATCGTCGCGAAGCGGCGAGTCCGGAATCCATATTTCCTGTGCCGGGGTTATGGATTCCAGGCTCCTCGCTTCGCTCGGCCCCGGAATGACGAGCAATCAATCAGCATTGCTATAAAATCAGCCAAGATCGGCTGCGCCGGCCTTGGCTACGACGGCCCCGGCGAGCAGCGAACGATCGGGCTCGGGCGGCGCCGTGCCGGGATCGCGAAACCGGTTGACGATCGGATAGCGGCGGTCGCGGCCGAAATTCTTCAATGTCACCTTGACGCCCGGCGCTGCCTGCCGACGCTTGTATTCGGCCAGATAAAGCATCCGCTCCACCCTGATCACGGTGTCGCGGTCGAAGCCGGCGGCGATGATGCTCGCCGTTGGTTCTTCGCCCTCGACGAGGCGCGACAGGATCGCATCGAGCACGTCGTAGGGCGGCAGTGAATCCTGGTCGGTCTGGTTTTCGCGCAGTTCGGCGCTCGGCGCCCGCGTCAGCACATTCTCGACGATCACCGGGCCGTCCGGTCCGAGCGCGCCATCCGGCTTCCAGTGATTGCGCAGCCACGCCAGCCGGTACACTTCGGTCTTGTAGATATCCTTGATCGGATTGAAGCCGCCATTCATATCGCCGTACAGCGTCGCGTAGCCGACCGACATTTCCGACTTGTTGCCGGTCGTCACCACCATCAGGCCGAATTTGTTGGAAACCGCCATCAGGATGGTGCCGCGGGCGCGCGCCTGCAAATTCTCCTCGGTGACGTCGCGCACCTGTCCGGCGAATACGCCGGCCAGCGTTTGCTCGATGCCGGTCACGGCGCTCTCGATCGGCATCACGTCGTAACGCACACCCAGCGCCTGCGCGATCGCGGCGGCATCGTCGAGCGATTCCTGCGCGGTGTAACGGTAGGGCAGCATCACGCAGCGCACCCGCGCGGCGCCGAGCGCATCGACGGCGAGCGCCGCACACAGGGCCGAATCCACGCCACCCGACAGGCCGAGCACCACACCTTTGAAACCGTTCTTCTCGACATAGTCGCGAAGCCCAACCATGCAGGCGGTGTAGTCGGCATTGTCGGCCGCAAGCGGCTCCGCCATCGGTCCCTGTTCGCAACGCCAGCCGGACTCGGTTCGCGACCATCGCGTCGTGACGACCGTTTCAGCGAAGGCCGGAAGCTGGAAGGCGATCGACCGGTCGGCGTTGAGCGCAAACGACGCGCCGTCGAATACCAGTTCGTCCTGGCCGCCGAATTGGTTGATGTAGAGCAGCGGAAGACCGGTTTCGGTGACGCGCGCCACCGCGACGTTGAGGCGGACATCGGTCTTGTCGCGCCAGTACGGCGAGCCGTTCGGCACGAGCAAAATCTCAGCACCGGTCTCGAGCAGACATTCGACCACATTCTCGTAGTCGCCCCAGTCGGTCCAGGTGTCTTCGCAGATCGGCAGCCCAATCCGGACGCCGCGAAAATTCACCGGTCCCGGCACCGGGCCGGTCGCGAACACGCGCTTTTCATCGAACACGCCATAGTTCGGCAGGTTCACCTTGAAGCGGACCGCCCCGATCCGGCCAGCCGCGAGCAGCACATAGGCGTTATAGAGTTTGTCGTCCTCGACCCACGGCGTACCGATCAGCACGGCAGGACCGCCGTCGGCGGTTTCGCGGGCGAGCGCCTCGACCGCGGCGCGACAGGCGGCCTGGAAAGCGGGTTTGAGAACCAGATCCTCCGGCGGATAGCCGGCGATGAACAGTTCGGAAAAAGCGACAAGGTCGGCGCCGTCACGGGCGGCCACGAGCCGCGCCTTGCGGGCGCGTTCGAGGTTGCCGGAAATATCGCCGACGACGGGATTGAGCTGTGCCACCGCAATGGCGAGACGGTCGTTCATGCCGCAGGTCTAGCGCCGGATGAGCCGGCCCGGCAATGGGTTCCGTTCGGGTTGCCCCGCGCCTAGAACTTGATACCGGCGCCGACCCGGACGGTGTTGACGTTGATGTCCACGCCCGCGACCGTCTGAAACTGGACGTACTCGTACTCGCCGCGCACGAAGATATGGTGAGTCAGCGCATAGTCGAGACCGCCGCCGAGGGCGAAGCCGTAGAGCCACTCGTTGTTTTTGCCTGCCGTGGCGGGAAACACGAAGGTCCCGGCCGGCGATTTCTGGATCACCGTGGTGGTCTCGGCGATGTTGACGTTGGCCTGGCCAAGCGCAAAACCCGCGAAGGCATAAGGCAGGAAGTTGCCCACCGCCCAGCCTGCCCGCGCGCGCACCGTGCCGAAGTCGAGATTCGTCACCGAACCGCTGCCGGTGATGCTGACCGTATTTGAGCCGTCCGGCGTCACACGGGTGAGCGGCGAATTCGGCGCGTAGAGCGAGAGCGAGGCCTGGTCCCAGTTCGCCTCGACGCCAAACACGATCCGCGCGGTCGGCGCGAGATACACTGTGTTGTAGCCGACGAAGCCGCCGAAGCCCGCCGCGCTGTGATTGGCGGTGCCCAGCACCGGCCAATTCGACGGCGCGAACGTGGCCTGCAGCGTCGTTTGGCGCAGGCTAAACGCGATCGGGTCTTGCGTGGACTTGCTGAAATCGGCGTTGCCGTCGCTGTAGGAGAACTGGCCGCCGACATAGAAGCCCTGCCAATCGATCCTGGTTGCATCCGCGCGCATGCCGAACGTTCCGTAAGGATCGCCGAACGCGGGCGGCGCGTTTTCCGGAGCGGGCGGCAGCCAAGGCTCCGCCGACATATCGGCGGCGAATGCCGGGGCCGCGCTGAGCCACGCAGCAGCGAAGACACACGGTAAATACTTTCGTACTGGCACGGCACACCCCTGCGTCTTTTATTTTTTGTTTTGACGCAGAGAGTTTGATTCAAATTATTTGCGCATTCCTTTACCGAGGCGCGGCTTCGCGCATCAGCATGAGCGCTTCGTAAACGAGCGCCGTTTGGTGAGCGACCGGTAAAGATCGCGACGGCTGAATTACAGCCCCGCGACGGCCGGCAGCGGCTTTTCCTTGCGCTCGCGCTCCGACTTCAACAAATCGGCCAACAAGAAGGCGAGATCGAGCGACTGCTCGGCATTGAGCCGCGGATCGCACACCGTGTGGTAGCGATCGTTGAGATCCTCGTCGCTGATGGCGCGCGCGCCGCCGGTGCATTCGGTGACGTTCTGCCCGGTCATTTCCAGATGCACGCCGCCGGCCACGGTACCTTCGGCGGCATGAACTTGAAAGAACGTCCGCACTTCCTTGAGGATCTGGTCGAACGGGCGGGTCTTGTAGCCGCTGACCGACGTAATGGTATTGCCGTGCATCGGATCGCACGACCACACCACGTTGCGGCCTTCGCGCTTTACCGCGCGCACGAACGCCGGCAACAGGTCGGCCACCTTGTCGGCGCCGACACGGCCGATCAGCGTCAGCCGGCCCGGCTCGTTGTCGGGATTGAGAATGTCGATCAGCCGCAGCAGTTCGTCGACCTTCTGGGTCGGGCCGGTTTTCAGCCCGAGCGGGTTTTTGATGCCGCGGCAATATTCGATGTGGGCGTGGTCGGCCTGCCGGGTACGGTCGCCGACCCACACCATATGGCCGCTCGTGCAGTACCAGTCGCCGGTCGTGGAATCGACCCGCGTAAAAGCCTGTTCGTAGCCGAGCAGCAATGCTTCGTGACTGGTGAAGAACTCGGTGGTCCGCATCTCCGGATGCGATTCCGGATTGATGCCGCAAGCGCGCATGAAGTTGAGCGCGTCGGTGAGGTGGATGGCGAGTTCCTGATAACGCTTAGACTGCGGCGAGTCCTTGACGAACGACAGCATCCATTGGTGCGCGTTCTGAAGGTTGGCATAGCCGCCGGTGGCAAACGCACGCAACAGATTGAGTGTTGCCGCGGACTGCCGATAGGCTTGAATCTGCCGGCGCGGGTCGGGGATACGCGCCTCGGCGGTGAACTCGGTGCCGTTGATGATGTCGCCGCGGTAGACCGGCAGTTCGACCGTCCCTCGCTTTTCCACCGGCGAGGTGCGCGGCTTGGCGAACTGGCCGGCGATGCGGCCGACCTTCACCACGGGCGACGCCGCCGCATAGGTCAGCACCACCGCCATCTGTAGAAACAGCCGGAAGAAATCGCGAATATTGTTGGCGCCGTGTTCGGCGAAGCTCTCCGCGCAATCGCCGCCTTGCAGCAGGAAGGCTTCGCCGGCGGCGACCTGAGCCAAGGCCTTTTTCAGGTTGCGCGCCTCGCCGGCAAAAACCAGCGGCGGAAAACTCGCAAGCTGCGCCTCAACCTCGCCCAGCGCCTTGGCGTCGGGATAGTCCGGCATCTGCAAAGCAGGCTTGGCCCGCCAGGAATCCGGACTCCATTTGGCGGCGTTGGACCGCATAGACATGACACGTCTCCAAATTCACCATTCCGGGCGCGGGTCCTGCGCCGCGAGCCCATAATCCATAATCAGAACCGCTGGCTACAGATTCCGGCTGTCGCTGACGCGGCGCGGCTGGAATGACGACGGCTATATACACGAGGCTGGGTCACCGCGACAGGTCTGACGACTGGGCGTACGGGGCAGGTTTCTGGCCTATTCGGCGGCGGCGCGGACGTAACTGGCGCTGCGCGTGCGCATGGTGACCAGCTCTTCCGAGGTGGTCGGATGCAGCGCCATGGTGGCGTCGAAATCGGCCTTGGTGGCGCCCATCTTGATGGCAACCGCCGCCAGCTGGGCTATTTCGGCGGCGCCCTCGCCGACCATATGGCAACCAATCACCTGGTCGGTCAGGCCATCGACCACGAGCTTGAGCAGCACAGTGGTGTCGCGCCCGGACAGCGTCGCCTTGAGCGGCCGGAACATCGACTTGTAGACGTCGGTTTGCTGCAGTTCGGCACGGGCCTGCGCCTCGGTGAGGCCGACAACGCCGATTTCCGGCTCGGAGAACACCGCGGTCGGCACGTTGGCGTGGTCGACTTTGGTCGGCTTGCCACCGAACACCGTGTCGGCAAAGGCGTGGCCCTCTCGAATGGCGACGGGCGTCAAGTTGATGCGGTTGGTCACATCGCCAACCGCATAAATGCTGGGAACGCTGGTGCGCGAAAATTCATCGACCGCAACGCCGCCATTTTTGGCAAGCGCGACCCCGGCGTTTTCGAGTCCGAGCTTTTTGACGTGCGGCACACGCCCGGTCGCGAACATCACCTTGTCTGCGGTGACATGATTGCCGTTGGAAAGCTTCGCCGAGTAATGCTCGCCCAGATTTTCGATCGCTGCGACGGTGAGGCCGGTGACAACCCGGATGCCGTGCGTTTCCATGTCGGCGCGCAGGTGCGTGCGAACGTCATCATCGAACCCGCGCAGAATATTTTCACCCCGATAGACCAGCGTCACGTTGGAGCCCAGGCCGGCAAAGATGCAGGCAAATTCGACGGCGATGTAGCCGCCACCCTGGATGACGATGCGCCGCGGCAGCTCTTTGAGATGGAACGCCTCGTTCGACGAGATGGCGTGCTCCAGGCCGGGGATTGCGCTGCCATAGCCCGGCGTCCCACCGGTCGCCACCAGGATATGGGCGGCGCGCACGTGATCGCCGTTCTCGACATGCACAGTATGTGAATCGGCGATCGTGGCGCGGTGCTTTACGACCCTGACGCCCGAATTATCCAACAGCTTGCCGTAAACCGTCTCAAGCCGCGCGATCTCCTTGTCCTTGTTGGCGATCAGCGTCGGCCAGTCGAACGAGGTATGTCCAACCTTCCAGCCAAAGCCAGCGGCGTCCTCGAACTCGCCGTGAAAGCGCGAGGCGTAGACCAGCAGCTTCTTCGGCACGCAGCCACGGATCACGCAGGTGCCGCCGAGGCGATATTCCTCGGCCAGCATGACGCGGGCGCCGTGCTGGGCGGCAATCCGCGCCGCACGCACGCCGCCGGAGCCGCCCCCGATAACGAAAAGATCGACGTCGTAACCTGACACATCAGAGGTCATGCCCGCGCTTTCTCATCTCGTCGCGGAATTTGTTGATGATTTCTTCCGACAGTTTGTCGCCGAAGACGCCAGCGTTGGCCATGCTCTGATCAAGCGCCCGCGGCTCTTCCGTGACCACCCTGCGACCAACCGGGCTCTGGTAGAACGTCAAAATCTGCTTCAGCTCGGCCTCGGTAAAATGGCTGGCATAGATGCGGGCGGTCTCGTCCACCAGTTCAGCGGTCCGCGGCTGGTATTGCTTGATGAGCTGATCTGACACCGCGTTGAGATCCTTGGCCCACATGAAATTAGTCTGCATGTATTGGTTCTTGACCTTTTCGACCACGCCTCTGATCAGCGGGTCGAACAGCTTGTCGACGCCTTTGATCTCGATGATCTGCTTGGCGATCAAGATGGCGTTGGGCGACGGCGACGCCGCGGTTTGCGCGAGGGCCGGCTTGGCGGCGCCCATCACGGCCAGCATCAGGAACGCCGCCAGCATATGACGCATCGCCACACGGCGTTTTAGGAATCCGCCACTGAACGGATGGCGCATGGACAGTCCGGCGATCATTGGACGCACTCCCTTTGCAGGCTGAATATCAGGGCCGTTCGACGATACGTATCCCGCTCGGACCGCCCAGAATGGCAGCCCGCGCCAGACCGATAAATAGGCCGTGTTCCATGACACCCGGGATTGCAGACAACCGCGCGGCCAATCCCTTCGGGTCGGCGATACGCTGCAACGGGGCGTCAACGAGCCAGTGCCCGCCATCCGTGACGAAAGCATGGCCGTTTTGCGCCTTGCGCAGCGGTGCCGGTCCCGGGCAGCCGGCCTTCGCGGCGCTTTTCTCGATAGCCCGCCGCGTCACGGTCGCCCCGAATGGCGCAATTTCGACCGGCAACGGGAAGCGGCCCAGGGTCTGCGCCCATTTCGACTCGTCGGCGATTACGATCATCTCGGCTGAGCACGTAGCCACAATCTTTTCCCGCAGCAACGCGCCGCCTCCGCCTTTAATGAGGCTCAGATCGGGCGCGATCTCATCGGCGCCATCGATGGTGAGATCGAGTTCGGGCGTTTCGTCGAGCGTCGTCAGCGCGATACCCGCCCGCTCGGCCTGCGCGCGCGTCGCTTCCGAGGTCGGCACGGCGATGACCTTAAGTCCGGCGCGGACGCGCTCACCCAACAGTTCGACCAGATAGCGGGCGGTCGAACCGGTGCCGAGACCAAGCCGCATGCCCGGCCGTACATACTCCAGAGCGCGCGCGGCGGCGGCACGTTTTTGCTCTTCCACGTCCATCGGCACCGCGAAGAAGGCCTCCAGGCCACCGGAAAATTGGCCGGAAACTAGCGCCATTCCGGGAGCACGCCTAGCAAAAATGGCGATCTGCGACGCTTGCACGCCGTTGCAGAGCCGGTTAGGCGAGCGACATGTACACCATCGTGTTCGATCTCGACGGCACCCTTATCGATACGGCGCCCGACCTCATTCACACGCTCAATCTTATTCTCACGCAGGAGGGGCTGCCGGCGTTACCGTATGGCGCGGCGCGCAATCTGATAGGCGGTGGGGCCCAGGTCATGATCCAGCGGGCGCTCACGGCCGAGGGGAAAGACGCGACGGAGGCGGAAATAGAGCGCCTGTATGCCGCTTTCATTGCTTATTATTCCGAGCATATCGCCGACCGGTCGCGGCCGTTCCCAGGGCTGGGTCGGGCTCTCGACGATATCGGCGCCGCCGGCTTTAAGCTTGCCGTCTGCACCAACAAGCTCGAATGGCTGTCGCTGCGGCTCCTTAAAGCGCTCGACCTGACGCAGCGTTTTGCCGCTATCTGCGGGCCGGACACGTTCGGCGCGCAAAAACCCGACCCGGAGGTTTTTCGCCAGACCGTTCGGCGCGCCGGCGGCGAGCCTGATCGGGCCATCATGGTCGGCGATTCCAAGACCGACATCCACACCGCCCGCGCGGCGCGCGTTCCTGTTATTGCAGTCGACTTCGGCTACACGGATGTGCCGATCGCAAGCTTGCAGCCAGACCGGATCATCAGCGCGTTTTCGGAACTGCCCGCGGCAATCGGCGATCTGTTGGGGCTGTAGTCGTCGTCCAGCTTCGCCGCCGCGAGTTGCAATTATCGTTAACGGCAGGGTGCTCTCTTCGGCTTCACCGCCCTATCCTTAACATATTAAATTTGTTAACCTTTCTCTGCCGGATCGGGCTGCCCTCGACCATTTCCGCCTGGGTGACAGTCTGACGGCAAGCCTCGTAACCGCTTGCCCGCACTATCGTTCCGCGCTTTACCCATGCGCGCGGGGGGCTTACGCTGGTTATGCTTTTTGGGGACGGAGAGGGTCATGTCACGCGTCAAACTCTCACGCGTTAAACTCATCGTCAGCACGGCGGCCATGGGCATTGCGCTCGCGGGTTGTTCTTCCATGCCCGACTGGACCCCCAGTTTCCTCTCGTCCAAGCCATCTGCGGAGATGCAGCCGTTGCGGTTTGAATCCGATCCGCCGGGCGCGGACGTGCGCACGACGGGCGGCCAGACCTGTCTGACCCCCTGCGCCATCCCGGTACCAGCGGAACCGCAATCCGTGACGATCACCAAGATCGGCTTCGTACCGCAGACCGTGCAGGTCAGCGTCGGCGACGTGCCGGATCATTCATTTTGGGAAGCCGCGCCCGCTCCAGCCCTGGTCCCCAATCCGGTGCAGGTCGTGCTGCAACCGGTTGCACCGCCCAGGGGCGTCCGCAGGCCGCCGAGGCCGCACCGGACCGTTGCCCGCGCACCCCGGCCCCCGCAGCACCCGGCCCCGCGCGGTTCGGCGCCCCCGCCGCCTGGCCAGCCCGCACCCTCGGCCTTCCCGCCGCCGCAGCAGGGTGGTGGTGACCCGGCGTTCCCGCCGCCTCCCGCCACCCAGCGGTAGCCCAGGCCCTTCGAGCGCGTTCGCGTCCTGGACGATCCAGGGTTCATTCGGCACTATAAATGATTATCTAGTGCGTACGCGGAATTGCACCGACAATGGTGCAAGCGGAACCAGAATCGCAAAATGGAAAGCGTGACATCTGACGGCATCATGATGGACCGCGTTGCGCCGGCAGAATCCGGCTCCGCGGCCGAGCGACCGGCGCTGGTCGATCCGTTCGGGCGTGCCATCTCCTATCTGCGCGTCTCGGTGACCGATCGCTGCGACTTCCGCTGCGTTTACTGCATGGCAGAAAACATGGCCTTTTTGCCGAAGGCCGACGTGCTGTCGCTCGAAGAGCTTGACCGGCTATGTTCGGCGTTCGTTGAGCGCGGGGTGCGCAAGCTTCGCCTTACCGGCGGCGAGCCACTGGTCCGGCGCGGCATCATGACACTCGTCGGCTCGCTGTCGCGCCACCTGCGTTCAGGCGCCCTTGACGAATTGACGTTGACTACCAACGGCTCACAGCTGGCGAAATACGCGCAGGAGCTGAAAGAGCATGGCGTGCGCCGGCTCAACGTCTCACTCGACACGCTCGACCCGGAAAAATTCCGCGCCATCACCCGCTGGGGTTCGCTCGATCAGGTGCTCGGCGGTATCGACGCCGCGCAGGCCGCCGGTCTGAAAATCAAGATCAACGCGGTCGCACTCAAGGGTGTCAATGACGACGAATTTCCCCGGTTGATCGAATGGGCGCACGGCCGCGGCATGGAATTGACGCTGATCGAAGTAATGCCGCTCGGCGAGATCGGCGAAGGCCGGCTCGAACAATATCTGCCACTGTCGATGGTGCGGGCGCGGCTCGCCGAGCGTTACACGCTCGAGGATATCGACTATCGCACCGGCGGACCGGCGCGCTACGTGCGTGTCGCTGAGACCGGCGGAACGCTCGGCTTTATCACCCCGCTGACGCACAATTTCTGCGAATCCTGCAATCGCGTCCGCGTCACCTGTACCGGCACGCTCTTTATGTGTCTCGGCCAGGAAGACGCCGCCGATCTGCGCAAGCCGCTGCGCGCATCCGAGGGCAACGATCTCCTCTTCGCCGCCATCGACGAGGCGATTGCGCGAAAGCCCAAGGGCCATGATTTCATCATCGACCGCCGCCACAAGCGCCCGGCACTGGCGCGCCATATGAGCGTCACCGGCGGGTAAGCGGCGTCCGTCCGTTCCAGCTCGCACCGTTATCGATGATCAGACTTGCCGGTCAATGCCCCGTCCGGACGCACATCCGGCGGCGGGACGTATCGGTTGTTGGGCTCACAACGTCCGCCGATGCCGCTGACGGTGGCCAAGCATTGCTCGCGGGTAACAAAACCGCAATTCGTGGCGTCACCGTCGCCGGTACTGTAGACCGCGCACCACGGATAGTTCTGCGCCAGTGCGGACGCACCGGGTGCGACGGTGGCAACGAGGATTCCGATCACGACTGTCAGTGCCCGCATGATTGGTCTCCCGCGCTGTCGACGAAGCCCGCGTGCTATTGCGCCGATTGTATCAAATCCAGCAGGAATAAGCGGAACGACTTACTGCGCCGCCCCGGCAAGCCGCGCGCTGTTGGCGTGGACGGCACGTTGCAGCGGCACATAGGCGAGTTGCGCGGCCGCGTAGAGACCGAGGCCGTCGGCCAGCGCACGTTCGGCGGCAGATTGAGCGTCTGAGAACGCGGCGAACTTCTCCGCGACCATGCGACCGGCTTCGGCCGCCGCATCCGGCGCACCCGATGCGAACAGCATGAGCCGTGCGGAAATCACGCCTTGGGCTTCACAGCCGAAACGGAATGCTTCAATCCAATCGGCCCAAAAATCGGCCATCGCGAACTCCGATCGGCGCGCGACATCTTCAGAGCGAAAGCCAATCGGCGCACGATCGGACGATTGTCACGGCAATTATCTAAAATTGCCGCGCGGAAATTGCTAAAAAACGAGCAAACGCGGTAACCAAACAAAAGCCGGCGTCAACCGGATAACGCCGCCA
>DASZWK010000271.1:0-5802 GCA_035546235.1 Xanthobacteraceae bacterium
GCGCGTCAATGCAGCCAGCATCCGGCTCGCGACATTTTCACCGGGGACGGTGTTCGGCGAACTCGCACTGCTCGATCACGGGCCGCGCTCGGCTTCCGTCGTCGCCGACGCCGATCTCGTTTGTTATGCGCTCAGCCGCGCGGACTATGCCGAGCTCGCCGAGAAATCGCCGTCCGCCGCGATCCTGTTCATGGTGGCGATCGGGCGCGAATTGAGTGGGCGGCTGCGCACCGCGAACCGGACCATCCATCAGCTTGAGGTGTAGCGAGCATTTTCCGGAAAAGCCCGCCCCCGGCGCGATCGGTGTGGCCGCCGGTTTTTCATATGAAAATGCGACCAAATCTGTAAAGCCAGACCGCGCATTCACAAGTGCCAGCAATCCCAATGTCCGCTTCCGGTGGCTGATCGAACATCGCAAAGCCACGCTGAATGAGTCGAAACTGACCCGACTCGGAACTTGAACGACGCGATGCCTGCGATGCAAAACAGCCGCCGTCAGATGCGATAGAGTGAAGGCCTGCCCGTTGCTACCTTCAAATCACGACCCGTTTGCGCCGCGAAGCTTGCGGACCCTCCGCGCAATAGTTCTGTCGCGAGGCGCATCCGCGCTGCGGTATTTGACGTGCTCGATGAACGCACGCAGCTTGGGCAAGACCTGATGCCTTTCTGGATAGTACAGAAAGAGTCCTGGCGTGGTGACGGTGAACGGCGCCAGTAGCGTTTGCAATCGGCCGTCGGCAATCGGTCCTCTGGCGACCGGACCCGGCACCTGCGCGAGTCCCACACCGTGGATCGCCGCTCCGACCAGTGCGGGGTAATCGTGCGCGATCAGCGGCCCCGAGACGATCGCCTCCACCTTCCTGTTGCCGTCGACAAAGGACCAGGGCGCAATCGATCCGTCTGAGTGGCGTATGCGCAAGCAGGCGTGATGGCGCAGTTCGTCCATGCGCTCCGGACGGCCACGACGCGAGAGATAGGCGGGGCTGCCGACGACCACGAGGGGGAGCGGCGGCGTCAGCCGCACCGCGACCATGTCGGCGGCGATGAACTGGCCCAGCCGGATGCCGGCGTCAAACCCGTCGGCCGCGATGTCGATCAGTTTTTCGCTTGCCGCGATCTCGAGCTCGATGTCGGGATAGGCTTGGCAGAAGGATGCGATAAGCGGCTCCAGCAGGATTGGAACAACCGCGCGCGGCACCGAGAGGCGCAACAGTCCGGCAGGCCGTTGTCCAATTTCGCGCGCCGCCTCGCCGGCGCTGATGAGTTCCTCGAAGGCGGGCTTCGCGCGCGCAATGAATCGTTCGCCGGCTTCGGTCAGACCGACACTGCGCGTTGTGCGGATGAAGAGCGCCGCGCCGATTCGCGCTTCCAGCCCGCGTACCGCCTGGCTGATCGCAGGTGGAGTTACTCCGAGTGCCGCGGCCGCTTTACGGAAATTGCGGTGCTGGGCAACGCTGAGGAATGCCTCCACGCCGTCGAGCGCCCGCTGCCTGACTGTGAAGTTCTGCTTCATGGCCCGTCAACATTATCGCGGATAGTGGCCCGCCGGTAGCGGCCGTATATCCCACGCCGCACGCAGGGTCAGCAATTGTTGACCCCACACTCACGATGATCCTGGAAGGAGTTTTCGTCATGACCGGCCAATCTCACACCCAAACTCAAACCTCCAGCTTAACGGCCACAGGTGTCTTTGCGCTGCTAAAAGCAAAGCCTGGCGTAACACGCGAGCGAATCATGGCCATCATGCCCGCTGAGATACGCGCGACGGTCCAACTCTATCTTGATGGGAAAATCCGCGAATGGCACTCGCGAGAAGACGGCACGGGAGGTGTTTTCCTCCTCAACACCGGAGACGTCGCAGAGGCGGAATCCATCATGGAGTCTTTGCCGCTTTCTAAAGAGCACATGCTCGATCACGAGTACATTCCAGTCGGCCCGCTGATGCCGTTACGTCTGCTGATAGCGAACCCGCCAGCCGAGCGGTAACTCAACCGAAATCATCATCTTTATGGATGTCGATCGTCATCCAACGGAGAAGAGTCATGACGCAGCCAACAATCCTGGTCACCGGCGCAACGGGGAACACCGGCGGCGCGATCGTCTCGGAACTTCTGCGTAAAGGCGTCCCGGTGCGCGCAATGGTCCGGAGGCGCGACGCGCGCAGTTCCGCGCTGGAAGCGCGCGGCGCCGAAGTTGTGGTCGCCGACCTGTTCGATCCCGACCAATTGGTTGCGGCGATGCGCGGCGCACAACGCGCCTATTTCGTGCCGCCTTACACCCCCTACGCGATCCAGAGCGCCGTCGCGTTCGCGGTTGCCGCGCGCGAGGCGAAGCTCGAAGCCATCGTCCAAATGAGCCAGTGGACGTCGCACCGCAACCACCCGGCACTCATGACGCGCCAGACCTGGCTCATGGACAAGATGTTCGCGGAGCTTCACGGCATCGTGCACACTATCCTCAATCCCGGCCTGTTTGCCGACAACTTTTTGCGCATTATCGATTTCGCGGCGCTGCTCGGCGTTTTTCCCGTGCTCGCCGGCGGCGGCAAAGTGGCGCCGGTCGCCAATGAGGACATCGCGCGGATCGCGGTCGCTGTGCTGATGGCGCCCGAACGCCACGACGGAAAAACTTATCGGCCGACTGGGCCACAGTTGCTGTCGGGTCGGGAGATGGCGGGTATCGTCGCCAAGGTCGTCGGCCATCGAGTGCGCGCCGTGGAGGTGCCGTTCTGGCTGTTCAGCAAGGCCGCGCGCTGGGGCCAGGGCGTCGGTCCGTTTTTGGTCAGTGCGCTTCGGCACTATGTCGAGGACGCGAAGAACGGCGCCTTCGCTTTCGAGGGCGGCGTCACCGACACGGTCGAGGGGTTGACGGGAATGCCGGCCGAGAGTTTCGAGACGACGGCGCGGCGCTACGCTGCGCTACCTTTCGCGCGGCAATCTCTCGGCAATCGGCTCAAGGCGCTGGTCAAATTCACTGTCGCGCCGTTGTTGCCCGGCTATGACCTTAAGCGTCTCGAGCGGCAATGGGGCTTTCCGGAGCCGCAGAAGCCAACGCTCTCGCTCGCCGACGAAACGTGGCGGGACGAGCACAGCCAGCTTATGGCCAGACAGCCGCGTGCCGGACAGACGTTGCGGGTGGCGTCATGACCGTGCAATTGCTGTTCGGAACGAGCGTCGCGTTCAGCTTCGTCGCCTGGGCGGTCGTCGCCGCCCTCTATATCTGGCCGCAATTGCGCAGCCGCTCGCGCGTCGACGCGCTGCAACCGCTGCTCGTCCTGCACGCATTTCGCTTTATCGGACTGTCTTTTCTGGTGCCCGGCGTTGTGTCGCCTGATCTGCCGATCGCGTTCGCACGCGGCGCGGCTTACGGCGACATTGTCGCGGCGATCTTGGCTTTGGCGACCTTGACCACGCTGCGGACCAGTGCCGGCATCGTGCTGGCATGGGCCTTCAATGTCTGGGGCAGTTTCGATCTGCTCAACGCGTTCTATCAGGCCAATGCAGCCGGGTTGTCGGCAGGCCAACTCCGCGCTGCCTATTTCATCCCAACGGCGGTCGTTCCGCTGCTGCTCATAACGCACGGATTGATGTTTCGTGTGTTACTGCAGAGCCAAAACGGGCAGTCGGTGGCGGCGTCGAACGCGTAGCACTCTGGCTACGCGCTACGCAACTGATCTCGCGCCAACACCCGGCGATGTCCGAGGGCAAAGCGGACATGGCGCATTTATTAAGCGCGTACCCTAGATCGGCGGAAAGGCGTCACGCGCACGCATCAGCGCCTCGCGCGCGCGGCGCGCATCCTCGTGCATCTGCGCCACCAGCGCGTCGACTGAGGCAAACGCCCCCTCCTCGCGCAGCCACGCGATAAAGGCAACATCGATCTTTTGTCCGTAGAGGTCGCCGGAAAAATCGAACAGAAACACTTCGAGCAGCACCACGCCAGAGTCGAACATCGGCCGGCGGCCGAAGCTCGCGACGCCATCGTAACGCCGGCCGCCGATTCCGGCGCGGACCGCATAGATGCCGTGGCGCAGTCCGCACGAGGCGTCGAGCACCAGATTGGCGGTCGGAAAGCCGAGCTCGCGGCCGCGCTTGTCGCCGTGCACAACTTCGCCGGTCACGAACCAGGGATAGCTGAGAAATTCGGCCGCCTCCTCCACCCTGCCGGCGATCAGCGCCTCGCGGATCGGTCCCGAAGAGACCGGCCGGCCGTTGTCCTCAAACGGCGGCACCACATCGACCGCGAAGCCGCATTTCTTGCCTTCCGCGGCGAGGAAATCCGGCGAGCCGGCGCGGCTCATGCCGAAATGGAAGTTAAAGCCGATCACCGCGCCGCTCACGGCAAAGCGATCGACCAGAATGCGCCGCACAAATTCTTCCGCGGTCAGCTTGGCGAGCGCAGCATCGAAGGTGAGAACGATCGCACCATCGAGCCCGGTGCCGGACAACAGCCGCAGCTTATTGGCCTCGTCGGTCAGCCGGAACAGCTTTTCCTGCGGATTGAAGAAGGCGCGCGGATGCGGCTCGAACGTCAGCGCCGCGGCCGGCTTTCCCAGAATTCTGGCGCGATCGAGCGCCGTGGCGATGACGGCCCGATGGCCGCGATGCACGCCATCGAAATTGCCGATGGCGACGACTGCGCCCCGCAAGCCACCGTCGCCCCCGCCGTCGCGCACGATGAGGAAGTTTTTTGTCGGCATTGGGCGGCAATGGTTAAGAAATTCCTGCGCGGGTAGGTGCCGTCGCGACCGGCGCTGAGTCAAGTCGGCGCCCGTTACATGGTAACGCGCCCCCTAAGCCCTCTGGGCCGGTTAACCCGATCTTCAAACCCGCAATGGTACTTTTACGTCTCGTTAGGCAGGGTCAGCCTTCGGCGACGCTCGGCCTGACGATCGTAGGAGCCGGTACGAATCCATTTTCGACTTATGCCCATTTCGGCCCACGCTTCGAATCAGGTCTCGACCCGAATTTCGAACCAAGTCGATTTGGTCACAGACGGATGGGCGTAAAAACCGGTTGTTCGTAGTTGCGCTTGCCAGGAAGCGAAACGCCATGGCTTTCGACCCGTCAATGCCCGTGCTCGTCGTCGACGATTACAGCACGATGATCCGCATCATCCGCAACCTCCTCCGGCAGATCGGGTTTGCCGACGTTGATGACGCCAATAACGGCGCCGCCGCGCTCGATAAGATGCGGGCCAAGCGTTACGGGCTGGTCATCTCCGACTGGAACATGGAGCCGATGACCGGCTACGACCTGTTGCAGCAGGTCCGCTCCGATCCGGGCTTCGGCAACACGCCGTTCATCATGGTCACCGCCGAATCCAAGACCGAGAACGTGATCGCGGCCAAAAAGGCGGGCGTGAACAACTACATCGTCAAGCCATTCAACGCCCAGACGCTGAAGGCCAAGATCGAAGCGGTGTTCGCCGAGAACAGGGAAACCGTCGCCGAAGGCGCGCGCTGAAGGCCGGTTTCTTTCTGATATTATTCCGGCAGGTCACCACACCAGACCGCGCACGATCGCCTTGGGGGCGACGCCGGCGGCGTTAAACATCGCATTCAACGCCGCCACATCGGGCGCCTCGCGCGAGCCGTAATGCTCGGCGTGAAGGCCCGAAGTCACGAACAGGCAATCGAGCCCGAACGCCGTGGCGCCGGCAATATCGGTGCGCACCGAATCGCCGATCGCCAGCACGCGCGGCAATGGCGGCGGGTTGCCGCCGCGCAACGCCGCGGCCTTGCCGAGCGCCGTCTCATAGATCGGCGCATGCGGCTTGCCGCAATAAAGCACCTCGCCGCCC
>DASZWK010000272.1:0-22855 GCA_035546235.1 Xanthobacteraceae bacterium
GACGCGCGTATCGAAGGCGGCCCCGTGGCGCTGGAGGCGGCTTTGCGCCGCGCCACCGCGCGCGCCACGGCGAATGTGCCGCTGCGGCCGAACCGCGTGCATCCGCTGTGGCGCACCGACCATAATAATAATGTCGGCATCGGCGCGCCCGAGATCGAGTACGCGTTTCATCCCGACGCCGACTGGATCGAGCTGACCACCGTACACAAAGGCGGGCTGTTCGGCACCGACTACAGGATGCTGTTTCCCGGCGACGGGCTCGACGGCATCAAGCGATTCTATCTCGACACGCTGATCGGCTTCGGCAAGCGGGGACTTGCCTGCCAGCCGGCGATCGTCGGCATCGGGCTCGGCGGCTCCAAGGACACATCCGTGGTGCTCGGCAAGCAGGCGTCGTGCCTGCGCGTCGTCGGCTCGCGCAACCCCGATCCGCGCATCGCAGCGCTCGAAGAAGAGTTCAAGGAACTCGGCAATTCGATCGGCATGGGCGCCATGGGTTTCGTCGGCTCCTCGATGGTGATCGATTGCCACATCGAAGTCGGATATTGCCATACCGGCGGCATGCCGATGTCGGTCCACATGTTCTGTCTTTCGTCGCGCCGCGCCTGCGCGCGGATCGGAGCCGACGGCAAGGCCGCGTTCCGCACCGACCCGATGTGGTTCACCGATTACATGCGCCGTGAAACCGTCGAGTGGGAACGCCAAGCGGCGGAGGCGGCGGAGTAAAATGCCCGACCTGAAAACCGTTCACCTCACCCTGCCAGCCTCTACGGCTGACCTGCGCCAGCTTGAAATCGGCTCGGTGGCCTATCTAAGCGGCCGGGTCTTCACCGGCCGCGAAGGCGTCTACAAGCGCGCGGTGGAGGACGGGCTCGGCATGCCGGCCGGCACGGATGCGCTCGGCACTGCGAGCTTCCACTGCTCGCCCGCCGCAAATATCGCGCCGGACGGCAGCTATAAGGTCGGCGCGGTCACCGCCACCGCCTCGTTCCGTTTCGCCAAATGGCTTGGCGGTTTCTTCAAGATTTCCGGCTGCAACGTCATCATCGGCAAGGGCGGGATGACATCGGCCACCTATCGCGAGTTCTTCGTCCCCAACAACGCGGTCTATCTGACCACGGTCGGCTACGGCACCGGCGCCCTGCTCGGCCGCGGCATAAAGCGCGTCGACGGTGTGTATTGGCTGGAGGAGCTTGGCCTCGCGCAAGCGGTCTGGGTGCTCGACGTCGAAAACTTCGGCCCGTTCCTGGTCGAGAGCGACCTTGACGGCAACTCACTGTTCGAGCGCGAGAACGCCAAGATCGCGCCCGGCCTCGACAAGCTCTACGCCGGCACCCGGCCTGCGACGCTGCGACGCTACGGCGAGACCGACGACAAGACCGACGAAGTGATCTGAGCCGCGAAACCGGTCTCGTTCACCGCAACGCCACCGGATAATGGCGGAAGCCGCGAAAGCGCGCGCGGCCGCCGCGCACGGAGGGGCCGGCACGCTCGATCGCGGCGAAACGCGCGGTAAGTTTCCGCAGCGCAACCTGCGCTTCCATCCGAGCGAGCGAATTGCCGGCGCAGGTGTGAATGCCGCCGCCGAAGGCGAGGTGCCGATTGGGCGCGCGGCGGATATCGAGCCGGTCGGGATCTGGAAACTCAGCGGGGTCGCGATTGGCCGCGCCGATGCAAAGGTGGACGTAGCTGCCTGCTGGCAGGATCGCGCCGCCGATCTCGACGTCACGGACCGCACGCCGATTGCCGAGCTGATTCGAGCTCTCCATGCGCAGGAATTCTTCGACCGCGGTCTCGATCGACTCCGGATGGGCGGCAAGATCGCGCCACGCGCCGGGGTGATCGATCAGAAGATGAACGCTGTTACCGATCAGATTGGTCGTAGTTTCGTGCCCGGCATTGAGCAGAAAAATACAATTGTGCAGAAGCTCAAGTTCGGACAGGCACTCACCGGAACCGCCCTCGCCCGCGGGCGCGCTGGCGCCCACCAACGTCGACAGGATTTCACGCCCGTCATGCGCGTTACCGCGCTGTCGCCGCGCAATGATGTCCTGCAGATAGGCTTTGAACTCGGAAACGGCGCGATTTCCGGCGTCAAACTGCTCACCCGATAATACCGGCTCAAGCGCGCCGAGAATGGCGAGCGACCAGCCGCGCAACGGGCCGCGCTCGTCGTCGGGAATGCCCAACAAATCGCCGATCAGCTGTACCGGAATGGCCGCGGCAAAATCGTCGATCATGTCGATTGTGCCGCGCTCGGCCGCCGCATCGAGCAACCGGTCGACCAGCGCTTCGATGCGCGGCTGCAGCGCCTTGAGCGCGCGCGGCGAGAACGCAGGGCCCAGAAGTTTCCGCACCCGCGTGTGAACCGGCGGATCGTTGAAGACGAGACTTGTGGTATGGTGCTCGTAGAGCAGGCTATCGCCGAAATTCGGCTTGAAATCGACGGTCTTGTCGGAGCTAAACGTTCGGGCATCGCGATAGACGGCAACGAGATCGTCGTAGCGCGTGAGAAAATACGAACCGTCCGGCATGCGATGCACAGGGTCGTGCTCGCGCAGCGCTCGGTATGTCGGATAGGGATCGTCGAGGAATGCCGGATCGAGCCGCTTGAGATCGAACGCGGCGGCGCGTTCACGGCCGTCCGCAGAGACTGGAGCGATGACGGTTGCCGTTGCCATCACCGAACGGCTTTAAGCCGACAGCTCATACGGAATCTGCGTCGGCCCGTATTGCTCGACCACGATCCCGGTGTCGCGATCGTAACGATGCTGCAGCACGGTGCCCTCGCCGAGTTTTTGGCTGCGCACGATGACCGCGACAGATCGGCTCGGACCGCCCTGCTCCGCGTGGATGGCGCGCGGCGGCACCAGATCGACCTTGCCCTGCGAACCGGTCGTGACCGACGACAGCTTGACCTCGGCATAGCCCGGACGGCTGCCATCATCGATCCGGTCGAACCGTTCGAGGCTTTCGGTGCCGTCCAACACCCCGTAGAGCACCCAGGCGTCGGCGTGATCGTGAATGCTGCCGGTCCGCCCCGGCACCCGCACCACGCCGTTGATGACGAAGTGATGATCGGGGTCGACGTAGAACAACAGATTCTTGCGGCCCTCGGTCGACGGCCACGCCGCCGAATGCGCTTTCAAGCCCGGGTCCTTCACCAGTTGCTCAAGCAGCGGCTTCGCTTTCGCCATACGGCGGCCGTCATCGGCATCTTCGGCCCAGATCGCGCGCAGCTCGTCGATGAATTTGTCAAATACCGGCAGGCGAGAATTCGGCATTGGTGTATTCCTTTACTTCGTGCTCTCCCCGCGCGCTGGAAAGGGAAAGTCTATTCATACAACGGCTCGCCCTCGACGGTGCAACGCCGCAACAGCCGCCGCTCCTCTTTCGGAAAATCGATGCGCGCGTGGATAGTGCAGCGATTGTCCCACATCAGAAAGTCGCCGAGCCGCCATTCATGCTCGAAGATAAAGTCGCGCCGCTCGCCGATCTCGTAAAGCTGGTCGAGCGCGGCGTCACTTTCAGCTTCGCTCATGCCTTCGATCCGAGTGGTCATCAGCCGGTCAACGAACAACGTTTTCCGCCCGGTCTCGGGATGGGTGATGAAGAGCGGATGATAAAAGTGCGGGATACCGCTGATGTCGCCCGAAGAGCTCGCCTGCTTGGCGCGGTTGTACTCGTGAATGTGCAGAGCTTTTTTACCTCTGAGTTTTTCTTTCAGCGCCGGCGGCACCGCCTCATAGGCCTTGTACATGTTGGAGAACATGGTGTTGCCTCCGCGCGACGGCAGCTCAAGCGCGTAGAGGAAGGTGTACTTGTACGGCCGCGCCGAATAGCCGGAATCGATGTGAAACCAGAACTCGCCGTCGCCGAACGCGCCGATCGCCTTGCCGTCGACCTTGATGTTGGTGACGAGCAAGACCTTCTCATGGTCCTGCTGGACGCCCTCGGCTCGGGCGCGCAATGGCTCGGGCGCCTTCTTGCGGCTGCCGAGATCGCCGAAATAGGAGGCAAAGCGCAGCTGGTCGTCCTGTGAGACCTGTTGGCCGCGGAACACCAGCACGAGATGCTGGTTCCACGCATCTCTGACGGCCTGAACCTCGTGGGCGCTGAGCGGCTTCGACAGATCGATGCCCTTGATCTCGGCGCCGCAAGCCGGCGCCAATGGCGTCACCTCGAGGTCAATGGTGTCTTGCATGGCATTTCCTTCCGGCATCTAGGCTGCTTTGCGCTGAGGTTAGCCCGGACGGCTCAAGCTCTCAAGGACGCGCTGAGCAAGAAATTGCCTGAGTGGGACCGGTCGCCATGCCGCGACCCGGAAGGCGTCAGTGAACGGAACACGGTCGGTCGCAAGGCGCGACAACAGCAAACGCGCGTACCACGATAAAGTTTCCAGATTTACGCTTGCGGCGGAATCGCGACTTCAGACGAGTCACCTACGCACTCAAATAAACGCTGTCGTCACCGGCAATTTTTTTCGCCGGCGGGCACAAATTTTCACTTCGCACGTTGGGATGGGTGTCAATAACCAATACGGAGTCAATCCCCAATGAAACGCCTTCCACTCCTCGCCCTCGGCGCCGGCCTACTCGTCGCTACGGGCAGCGCTATGGCCGCAACCGACCTAATGACCAGCATCCCATCAAATAGCGTAACGGTCACCGACTGGTACAAGCAGGATGTCTACGATCCGCAGAACAACAAGATCGGCCAAGTCATGGACGTCTTGGTGTCGCCCGATGGCAAGGTTAACTCTCTGATCGTCGGCGTCGGCGGCTTTCTCGGCGCCGGGGAAAAAGACGTCGCGGTCGACTTCAGCGCCGTCAAGCGGACCACGAAAGACAACTCGATCTACCTGACGATGAACACCACCAAGAACGACCTGAAGTCTGCGCCCGGCTTCAAGTACGATCGCCAAGCGACGAAATGGGTGCCCGACACGACGAAGGGTAATAACGCGTCGCAGTAACCATCGACGGTTGCCGTCGCGGAAGCGAATTTTGAAGCCCCCCGCCCGCACGGGCGCGGGGCTTCCGTCGCATTTTGAATACCCAGCCGGCTGTCATTTCTTGTTTCGTCCATCCGCCTCGCGCTTGGCGGCGTGAAACCTGCGCCGGATCTCCGCAAGGTCGACGCGCGGCTTCGGCGCCTTCAACCCCATCCCGTCCATCGTATCGGCGATGATCCGCGAAATCGCCAGGTTGCGGAACCATTTATGGTTGGATGGAACGACGTACCACGGCGCATATTTGGTGCTCGTCCGTTCGATCGCCTCCTCGTAAGCCTCAAGATATTCGGGCCACAACTCGCGCTCGGAATAATCGCTGTCGCTGATCTTCCATTGCCGCGCCGGGTCGTCGAGCCGCTGCTTGAAACGCTCAAGCTGTTCCTCCCGGCTGATGTGCAGATAAAATTTCAGGATGCGCGTCCCATTTTCGCTTAGCATGCGCTCGAAGCCGTTGATCAGATCGTAACGCTCCGACCAGATGGAGCGCGGGACCAGCTTGTGCACACGCACCGCCAGGACATCCTCGTAATGTGAGCGGTTGAAAATACCCACTTCGCCTTTGCCGGGCGCGCAACGATGCACGCGCCAGAGAAAGTCGTGCGCGAGCTCGGTCTTGTTGGGTTGCTTGAACGGCGCCACGTACGTGCCCTGCGGATTCATGCCGGTAAAAAGATGACGGATCACGCCATCCTTGCCGGCAGCATCGAGCCCCTGCAGCACGATCAGCATCGAGTACGAGGCATCCGCATAGAGCAAATATTGCAGCCGATCGATACGGGCCACGTCCTTGGCGAGCTCCGCGGCCGCCACCTCGTGCGACTCGTGCTTGCCGGAGTAAGACGGGTCGACCTTGCCCAGGCGCAGCGTTGCGCCGGGCGCGACGACAAATTTCTTGCGGTAATTCATGCTCGTCTCCCGGACCGGACCGCTGCCTGGCCGACAGGACTGCCGAATCCAGCCATTAGGCCAATGCCGCTGGTTCGCACCTGTTCCGGACCGCCGTCAAGGCCGCGGCTGGCAGAACCGCCGGCCGGCTGATAAAGCCATAATGATGAATCAACCGTTCAACTTTATCGCACTCCAGATCTCGGTCTGGCTGCTGCCGATCCTGATCGCCGTCACCTTTCATGAGGCTGCGCACGGCTTCGTTGCGTATCTGCTCGGCGACGACACCGCCTGGCGTCAGGGTCGGGTGAGCTTTAACCCGTTCAAGCACATCGATCCTTTCGGGACCATTGTGCTGCCGGTGCTGCTGTTATTGGTGCGGTCGCCGTTCCTGTTCGGTTACGCCAAGCCGGTGCCGGTGAATTTCCGCGCGCTGCGCCATCCGCGCCGGGATTCGATTCTGGTGGCGGCCGCTGGACCAGCCATTAACCTGCTGCTGGCGACGCTGTCGGCCGCGGCCTTCCACTTGATCGACTACGTCCCGGATGTGACCGGTCGGTTCATTGCCGACAATTTGAAGAACTCGCTCATTCTCAATGTCGTGCTCGCGGTGTTCAATCTGATCCCCGTTCCGCCGCTCGACGGCGGGCGGATTCTCGTCGGGCTTCTGCCGCAGGTGTTGGCGAGACCGGTATCGCGAGTCGAACCGTACGGATTGGCGCTCCTGATCGGGCTCCTCATCGTGCTGCCGCTCCTCGGCGCACAGTTTGGGCTGAACCTCGACATCATTTCGCAGGTCGTCACGCGATCGGCGCGCGCAATTATCGCTGTCATTCTGCAGGTGACAGCGAACGGCTGATCGCGCGGCCTTCGGGAGTGTCGTTACGACACCGCAGCGCGCAGCGGCACGGCGGCGGCACGCTCGACCTTGAAGATTTCGTCGAGGCACCATCGCGCCATCTCGCTGCCGGATGCGAACCAGACGCCTTCGGCGGCTTTCATGTGCTGGATGATGCGGCGCAACGTCGTCGCACGTCCGGGACGGCTGGAAATGTACGGATGGAACTGGAACGGACAGTAGGTCGGCGCGATTTTCGACTCATCGTGAAAGTCGTCGAACATGGCCTTCCAGATCAGCAACGTGTCATGCGGATTGCCGGCGTCGTTATGCCGATGCTGGTAGGTCCGGCCGTCGCCAAACGGCTGGCGCGGCAATTCGACCAGCGTGCGGCCATTGGATTCCCAGAGAAAAGGCAAATCGTGCGAGAACGAATTGCTGTTCCAGAGGAAGCCGTGCTCCATCAGTAGTTCGAGGCTGTTGGGACTCTGCGTGCACGATCGCCAGCCGAAGGGCCGCTGCCCGGTGCGGCCACGGATCATGTCGACGGTCTTGCGCATGACCTCGCGCTCCTGATCGCGGGTCAGGTTGCGCGCGACCTCATGATGATAGCCGTGGCCGGCGACCTCATGGCCGTTGGCGACGATGGCCTTAACGGCATCGGGGAAGCGCTCGGCAATCCCGCCGCATGTCAGGAAGGTCGCCTTGACCTTTTCCTCGTCGAGAATGCGCAAGATACGCCAGATCCCGGTGTGCGGACCGTATTCGCACTGGGTGTATTCCTCGTGATCACGCGTGCCGTCGGGCAACGGCCGCACGTCCTCGCCGCCCTGGAAATCGAAGGTCAGCGTCACCGCGACGCGCGCATTGTCCGGCCAGCGGAAGCGGCCCTGATGATGGTGGTCCGTCAGCATGATTCTTCTATCTCCTTGAGGATTTGGCGAAATTTAAACGACTCGGCGGCTTCGGTCCATAACCGCAGCCGAAGGGCCGATCTGCGTACCGCGACATGCGAGCCGGCCTGCTAGGGCGGCGACAGTGCCTTCTCGATTCGCGCCACTATCGCGGGCGGCGTGGCGAACAGCTGGTCGACCGCCGCCTGCGTCTCCTCAGCATTCATCGGCGCGATGTCGATGTCGAGCTTTTTGGCGTCGATAAGAAAATCAGGATCGCGCATCGTCTCAGCCACGGCCGCACGCAGCACTGCGAGGCGGTCTCTTGGCGTATCCGGCGGCGCCGCGAGCGAGCGGCCGAGCTCAAGCGGCAGATAGAGAAACTCGAGCGCTTGACGGATTCCCGGGGTTTTGGCCTGGTCGAGGATATTGGGCACGTCCGCATAGCGCAGGTCGGCGTGCAGAGCGCCCTGTGCAATCAGACGGACTTTACCTTCCTTCACAACGCGGCTGAACTGCGACTGGAACAGCGACAGACTGATGCCGCAGGCGCCGGTAATCTCGCCGCGTTCGAGCGCGATCATGCGTTCCGGCGTTCCTGGATAGCCGGAAATCACCTTGAATTTCATCCCGAGCAGGTCCCGATAAACGACCGGAAACGAATACGATTGCGCACCCACGCCCGAGGCGCCCGCGACGACCTGATGGGTGTACAGGTCGCCGATCGTGTGCACGCCGCTGGCCGCCGATACGATACAGGCGTCGTGGTCGCTGTTCATGTTGCCGAGCCACGCAAATCTGCGGCCGTGGAACTGAACCTGAGGCGATTTGTAGACTTCTTCCTGGATCGCGGTGCCGCGCACCATGCCGATATAGGAGCCGTCCTTCGGGAGCGTATTGTAAAGCTGATTGACCAGCGCCATCCCGCCCGCCGCCGGTATGTTCTGCACGATTATGTTCGGACTGCCGGGAATGTATTTGCCGAGATGCCGCGCCAGCGCCCGAACGTAAATATCGTAGCCGCCGCCCGCGCTGTTCGGCGAACCGAGCGTCAGCGTGTGCGCCCTATAGAATTCCGCCGCGTCCTGCGCGGCGGCGGTGGCGGCGCCGGCGGACGAAAGAAGCAGGATCGCGCCGGCGCAGAAAAATCGTTTCATGGCGCGCAACGCAGATGACCCTTCCAATCGCAATAACCGTACCCCGGATGGCAACAGCCGAAAGACTCCGGCGAGCAGAAATAGAACTCATAATCCGGGCCGCAATGATTGGCGCAGTACCAGCGGCCGCGAACGGGATCGTAGCGGCAATGATTGCGGAAACGCGGCGGCAGCGACCGCGGTCCCTGCCAGTCTACGGCAACAGGCGGCACGCCCGCCACCCCATGAACTTGCTCGTTTGACAACGGCGGAAAGGCGCCTGCGGTGACAGGCAAAAGCGTCAGCACGAAGGTCGCAACCACAACAAGCCGGGACATCAAACGGCCTGGGCCGGCAAACATGGGAGATATGGACAAATCATTCCTCGCTGTGTTCGTCAGTGAGAGCCCGTTGAGCCCCGCCAGATTGTTCCGACAGCGACGGCGCCGTCGCCGGCGTCTCCGAGGATTGCATACGGGCTGGTGGCCCTAGCGTCGCTCCGGCCGCAGCTTTGAGCGGCAGCGATACGGTAAAGCGCGTGCCCTCGCCCTCCGTGCTGTCGACTGCGATGCGGCCGCCGTGCAGCTCAACCACCATCTTGACTAGATAAAGACCGACACCGGTCCCGACGATGCCGGAGACATTGCTGCCCCGATGATAACGTTCGAACAGCCGAACGAGATCGCCCGCCGGAATCCCGATGCCGCGGTCAGTCACGATGACATTGACCTCGTGTGCGAATGTCGTGACGTCGACCTCAATAGCGCCGCCGGCCGGCGAATACTTGATCGCGTTGCCGAGGAGATTGCTGAACATCTGAAACAACAATTTCGCATCACCGGCTATCGAGATCGAGCCGACCGCGAATCGTTCGGTTATTGGAGCCCCCGGCACCATCTCACGGTGCAGCTGGCAGACTTCCTTTAGAAGCGCGACCAAATCCAACTCGGCTGGCTGAAAATACAGCTCGGCGCCGCCATCGATCAAGCGCGAAGAATTCAACATATTGTCGATCAAATGGGTCATGCGCAGCACAGCGCCGCGAATCTTTCCGGCGCGTTCACCGATCTCGGCCGGCTGCACCGCTTCCCGGGTCTTGTCGAGGCGCCGGGCATGACCATCGATGATGGTGAGTGGTGTGCGGAACTCGTGCGAGGCCATGGAGACGAAATTACGCTGCAGCAAAGCCAAACGCTGCTCCTGCGCCAATTGCTGTTCAAGCATGGCAGCCTGCTGCGCCAGCGTGCGCTGGCTGCGCATCAACTCGATGGCGTTGTTACGGAACACGATGGTGGCCTTTGCCATCTCGCCGATTTCGTCGCGCCGCTCTGTCCCGGGGATGCCGACCTCGGTGTCGCTGGCGGCGAGCCGCCGCATGCGATCGGCAAGTACGAGCAGCGGCCGCGAAATCGACCGGCTGATATGGATCAGCGCTGCGACCACCATCACGCCCGCGATCAACATGACGGTCCCGATCAGCCATACGGCTTGGCGATAGGCGGCTCGGAGCCGATCGCTAGCCACTTTGGCATCGGCAACGGCGTGATCGGTGAGCTGCCCAAGCGTGTCGCTGGCTGCGTCGTAGGCGGTGCGCGAGGAACCGTTATAGATCGCAAGCGCCGCGGATTTTTGCCCGCTGCGCGAGAGCTCCAGCATCTGGTTGACGATCACGCGATACGCCGCCCAGCGGGCCACAAAGTCACGATAGAGATTCGCAACCGCCACATCGTGCGAAATCGCTTCGAAGGCCCGCTCGGACCCGGCTATCGACCGGTCGAGACCCGCCATGTTCTTTTCGGAAGCAGCAACCCCTGCCGCATCCGAAGCTAAAAGGTTGCCGCCTTCGATGGCGCGGAAATCCGACGTATAGTTATTAAGGTCGCCGACCGCGCGCATCGTCGGCAGCCATATCTCCGCAACCTCGGCCGACAACAGATTGAAATTTCTCAATCGCAAAAGGTTGAACATCCCCAGCACTGCGACCAGCGCAAAGAACAACAGAAATACCGCGGCTAAGTGGATGCGAATCGATGGCAGCTGCCGCATGAATCGAGTCCTCGAAGCACCACCATAAGCGATACGGCCCGCCCCTGTCACTTGTATCGGCATCCAGACCTGAAGGCCGCAACCTTCCATAAAATATTGGCCGCCGAGGAATTTCTCAGCTAGATAGCGACCAGGACAAATTCCTCGGGTCGGGTTACCGCACGCATGGCCAACGTGCCTAAGAAGATCCTCTGCATCGACGACGATCGCGAAACCGCGGCGCTGATCGCGGAGGAGTTGATCGACCGCGGCTACGAGGTTGGACTGGCGCATGACGGCCGCGAAGGCTTAGCCACCATCCTTAAGACCATGCCCGATCTGGTGCTCTCTGATATCAGCATGCCGGCCATGTCGGGCTTTGAGTTGCTCGACAGGCTGGTCTCGCTGGCGCCGCGCTTTTCACGAATGCCGTTCATATTCCTGACTGCGCTGACCGACCGCGACAACGAGCTGAAGGGGCGGCAATTGGGCGCCGACGATTACGTCATCAAGCCGATCGATTTCGACATGCTCACTGCCATCATCAATGCGCGGCTTGCCGGGATCGCTCGCAACGGCGTTTGGCCTCAGACGGTCAGGCTCAACGATCGCGAAGTCGAGGTGCTGACCTGGGTCGCCCGCGGCAAGACATCGATGGAAATTGCGCGGATTCTCGGCTTGACCAAACGCACGATCGATTTTCACATCGATAATGCGCGGGATAAACTCGGCACCGCGACTCGCACTGAGGCAGTCATCAAGGCCGCGGCAGGGCGGCTGATCGAGCCCTAGAGACTTCGAACCAACGCATACCCAATGGACATATTGCAGGAAACAGACTTCCGCTTTCTCGGCCCGAAAAGGACGGGAAAAGTCCGCGACATGTATGAACGCGGTGGAAAGCTCGTTCTCATCACGACCGATCGGCATTCATCGTTCGATCGCATCATCGCCCATATTCCCTGGAAGGGGCAGGTGCTCAACCAGGTAAGCGCGTGGTGGTTCGATAGAACGAAGGATATCGTGCCCAATCACGTGCTCGCAGTTCCCGATCCGAATGTCACCATCGCGCGAAAATGCACGATGGTCCCCATCGAGGCCGTGGTGCGCGGCTATCTTACGGGCGTCACCGATACGGCAGCGTGGACGCGATATGCGGCAGGGACGCGCGATTTTGGCGGCACGATCCTGCCCGACGGCATGCGCAAGAATCAGGAGTTGCCGCAACCGATCTTCGATCCGACAACTAAAGAGGCGACGCACGACCGTACCCTGTCGCCGCAGCAGATGATCGCCGAGGGCTTCATCACGCAGGACCTCTTCGACCGCGTCAAAGGCACGGCACTCAAGCTGTTTGCGCGCGGCCAGGAGATTGCGGCGCGCAGCGGCCTGATCCTGGTCGATACGAAATACGAATTCGGCACCGACGAACACGGCGCGCTCGTTCTGATTGACGAAATTCATACACCGGATTCGTCGCGTTTCTGGCAGCGCGATTCCTACGCCGCGCGCTTCGCCGCCGGTGAGGAACCGCAATATTTCGACAAGGAATTTCTACGCCTGTGGTTCCGCGACCATTGCGACCCGTACCGCGATGCCACATTGCCGGCGGCGCCGCCGGAACTGGTCGATGAGCTGTCGCGCCGTTACATCGCCATGTACGAGCAGATCACCGGGGCGAAATTTCAGCGCGGCGAGACGCCGATCCTGCAGCGCATCGAGAAGAATCTGAAATCGTTTGCGTTCTGAAAGAGCACTGCTGCGCTATCGCCAAGACGCTGTTCCGGTCGTTCTGGCCGGAAGACCCTGCCACAGTTTTTTCCGATTACGCGCAGAAGTCATGTGCCGAAGTGCTTCGGGCGGCTTGATTGGAAGCACAGCCTCAAAAGCTCGTCGCAGCCGGACATGCTCTATTGCTCGAACAAAGACGCGCAATTCCGCGATCGCCTCCGCGTGATCCTTAGCTACAACAGCATCACAGATTTTAATGCTCGTTCTCCCAAAGAATGTGAATCCTGAATCTCTGTGGTCCATGTCGGCGGCAACAGCCAGAACCGCTGCGCGATCGATCTCGTCCAAGGTGATGGCAAAACGCAAGATGGAGATCAGCCATTCCTGTATGACGCGTGAGACGTCACGCTGACCAGTCTGCTCTGATTGGGGCATATCCACCCTCACATGCAAGGTAGGAACAGCACGTTATTGTGCCGCGACCAAGGGATGCGCCGGCACAAGCATCCGCTCAATCATAAAATCCGAGTACTTGTTCCACAGCATCTGCAAGGCGGCTAAAATCTCGCATCGTGTTTCCTCCGTGACACCGGTAAGCGGCAATCGCACCCGCGGCGACATCAGACCGCAGAGGCTCAATGCGTATTTGAGCGGCGCCGGGTTCGACTCACGGGCGAGAGCCGCGGTCAATTGCGCGAGCGGTATCGTGATCCGGCGAGCGCGTAACACATGCCCTTGCCGCCATGAAAGATACATACGCTGGCACAAGCCCGGCGCGATATTGCACGCAACGGAAATGCAGCCGTCGCCGCCCTGCGCCAAAAATCCCAAAGCCGTCGCGTCGTCGCCGGAGAGAAGCCTGAAATCCGGACCGACGAGGGCGCGCAGCCGCGAGGGACGGCCGACATCGCCCGTTGCGTCCAGGAGTCCGATGATCTGCGGCGCCTGCGCCAGTCGCGCCACGCTCTCATCGGTCAGTCCACGCACCGTCCGCGACGGAACGTCGTGGAGGACAACCGGCAGCTCCGTCGCAGCGGCAATTTCGCGGTAATGCGCGCAGAGGCCTTCCTGGGTCGGCTTGTTGTAGTACGGGCAGACCGAAAGGATCGCATCCGCGCCGTTTGCCTCGGCAACCTTGCTTAGTGCCACAGCGTCCGCAGTGGCGTTGGAGCCGGCGCCAGCTATTACCGGCAGCCGACCCCGCGCCACCCCTGCGGCAATGCGAATCAGTTCCGCATGCTCCGCTGAACTTAACGTCCACGCTTCGCCGGTCGTCCCGCCGATCACGAGCGCTGTAGCGCCATGCATGATCTGCAAGTCGCAAAGCCACTCGAAAGCTTCGTAATCGACTTGATCGTCGTCGGAAAACGGTGTGGGCAATTCAGGCGCGTAGCCCGTCAATTTCACGATATGGCGGCCGAGGGCAAACATATCCGGCCTCAAGCGACCTGCCGTTGACGAAAAGACCATGCCTTATCTGAGGATTTCTGGTCTAATCTGGCCGTGGGCGCAAAGCCGGTATTGAGTTCTAAAACGTCGCTGATCCAGACAACCGCGTGCGGATGAACGGCATTCTCGCTTTTTACAAACTTGAGCGCCTCACCGCGATTGACAAACAATCCACCCCGCGTACCGTTCGGCTCCTGGGCGACCCAGCATCCCCTGCTATCCCGTCCAATCATGAAAACTGGCAGCTGGAGACACGAGGGAGGTTCAGAGGCTTTGTCGGATTGTTTCATGGAAGTTCTCTCATTACCGCGGTTTGTTGAATTGCACGAACAGTGATCGACGAAACCGCTATTGATCTCCGAACCGCTTTTCCTCGATCGCATCGGCAAGATGATTGGGCTTTCCACCGAAAGCGCGGGCTACATCGGAAACGAGCTTTCGCCATTCCTCGATTGCCATGGCAAAGAAGCTTCGCAGGATTTGCGCAACGCCGGAGGAACTGGCATCTGCCGCGTCGCGTTCTGGCCGCGCTTTGTTCATGTTCTATTTGAAAAGTTAGAGCGGCGGCCGCGCGCCGTGTGCGGCCGGCCTCCCCCGGAAACTGCAATCGGCGAGGCGTGAGATATCAGCCGATGGCACCGCTTGATGTCGTCTCTGGATCGACGGAGCACCGGCGTAGGAATGGCTCGCTGACTGCGCTGAGCCATAAAGCGATCGACCGCCTGTGCAATTCTTTGCCAAAACGGCCGCGGCTCGGTCTCGATCGTCGCATTACAGACTGCGTTGTTAGGAATGACACCCATGGGAGCCATCCTGTCTTCATTGCGTTGCGCCCAATGTGCGCGCAAGGCCATATGAATTCCAGACAGGAGCGGCCGCATTCTCATAAAGGCGGCATAAGTGCGGTGACCTTTATAGGATTCCTATACGATTACGCTCGCCGCCCTCTCGAATTCCTACACGAATGGTGACAGTTACCAGCGGACAGGCGGCACTTTTGTCGGCGTTGACATAGGTCAAGGACCGGTACCGCCTATAGGTATCTGCTAAAATCGTTGTTTGCCTGGAGCATTCCCATGTTGGACGTCGTCATGCTGGCGATCGCTTTTGCGTTCTTCGCCGTATCGATCGCTTACGTCTACGCCTGCGATCAGCTGTAGGAGCCGCATATGATCTTCGACTATTCGCTCGCCGGTCTCGTCACTGCGGGACTGCTGTTCTATCTGGTCTATGCGCTGCTCAAGCCCGAGCTGTTCTGAAGGATAAACGACCATGACCGCCATCGGTTGGGGGCAGATTTTGCTCTATTGCGTCATCATCGTTGCGATTACGCCGGCGCTCGGCGCCTATATGACGCGCGTGTTCAACGGCGAACGGACGTGGCTCTCGCCAATCCTCCGCCCCGTCGAGATCGCCATCTACAAGATCAGCGGCGTTGACGAGCGCCAGGAACAACATGCGGTGACCTATACGGTTGGTATGCTGCTGTTTCACGTCGGCGGGTTTCTGATACTTTATGTGCTGATGCGTATGCAGCAGTGGCTGCCGTTCAATCCGGCGGGCCAGACGGCTGCCGCTCCCGATCTGTCTTTTAATACGGCGATCAGCTTCATCACTAATACCAACTGGCAGAACTACGGCGGCGAGACGACGATGTCGTATCTCGTGCAGATGCTCGGCCTGACCCACCAAAACTATTTGTCGGCGGCAACCGGCATTGCGCTGGCATTGGCGCTGGTTCGCGGTTTCGCCCGCCACTCGGTTCGTACCGTCGGCAATTTCTGGGTCGATGTCACGCGCTGCACGCTCTACGTCCTTATTCCCCTTTGCGTACCGTATGCGCTGTTCTTGGTCTGGCAGGGCATCCCGCAGACGCTCAGCAATTATATCGACGCCACCACGCTGGAGGGCGCGAAGCAAACCATTGCGATCGGCCCAGTCGCCTCGCAGATCGCGATCAAGATGCTCGGCACTAACGGCGGCGGCTTCTTCAACGTCAATGCTGCGCATCCGTTCGAGAATCCGACGGCGCTGTCGAATTTCGTGCAGATGATCTCAATCTTTGCGATCGGCGCGGCGCTGACCAACGTGTTCGGCAGGATGGTCGGCAACCAAAGACAAGGCTGGGCCATTCTCGCCGCGATGGGAGTGCTGTTCATCGCCGCGGTCGTCGTCTGTTATGCGGCCGAAGCACACGGCAATGAAGCCCTCAACGCGCTCGGGCTCACAGGCGGCAACATGGAGGGCAAGGAAGTCCGCTTCGGCATAATCGCTTCCTCGCTATTCGCCGTGATCACTACGGCGGCTTCGTGCGGTGCGGTCAATGCCATGCACGATTCCTTCACCGCCATCGGCGGCATGATCCCGCTGATCAACATGCAGCTCGGCGAAGTCATCGTCGGCGGCGTCGGCGCCGGGCTCTATGGCATGCTGCTGTTCGTCATCGTCGCGATCTTCGTTGCCGGCCTGATGGTCGGTCGCACGCCCGAATATGTCGGCAAGAAGATCGAAGCGAAGGAAGTCAAGATGGCGATGCTCGCGCTGCTCGTCCTGCCGCTGATGTATCTGGGCTGGACTGCCGTCGCGATGATGGTGCCGTCCGCGGTCGCCTCGATGAATAATCCGGGACCGCACGGTTTTACCGAAGTGCTGTACGCCTACGTCTCGCAGGACGCCAACAACGGCTCCGCTTTCGCCGGGCTCAATGGCAACACGATGTTCTACAATCTCAGCGGCGCCGTCGCCATGTTCGTCGGCCGCTTCCTGATGATCATTCCGGCCATGGCGATCGCCGGATCGCTCGCCGCCAAAAAGTCGATCCCGCCGTCCTCAGGCACCTTCCCCACGACCGGCGGACTGTTCGTCGGCCTTGTCGTCGGCGTCATCGTGATTGTCGGCGGGCTGACATTCTTCCCGGCGCTTGCGCTCGGGCCCATCGTTGAGCAGCTGGCACAGAACGCCGGCACATTGTTCGCTTCCAACTAGGCTCTCGGAGTCATTTCGATGGAAACCTCACAATTGCGCAAGCGCATGCCGGTATCGGCGCTGCTCGATCCGAAGATCGTCATGCCGGCCATCGGCTCGGCGTTCGTCAAGCTCGATCCGCGCACGCTGATCAAAAATCCGGTCATGTTCGTGCTGGAGGTCGTGACCATCCTCACGACTGTGATCCTCGTTCGCGACCTGATCACCGGCGGCGGAAAGATCGGATTCGAGTTCCAGATCATTCTCTGGCTGTGGTTCACGGTGCTGTTCGCCAATTTCGCCGAAGCCGTCGCCGAGGGGCGCGGCAAGGCGCAAGCCGACACCTTGCGGCGGCAGCGTACCGAGACGCAGGCCAAGCTGATTGCCGGCGGCAGCGACCAGCAAAGCTACCGTCTCGTTCCGAGCACCAACCTCAAGGTCGGCGATCTCGTTCTCGTAGAGCCCGGCGACATGATCCCCTCCGATGGTGAAGTCGTCGAAGGCATGGCTTCGGTCAACGAAGCGGCGATTACCGGCGAGTCCGCGCCGGTCATCCGCGAATCCGGCGGCGACCGCTCTGCCGTCACAGGTGGCACGCAGGTGCTGTCCGACTGGATCCGCGTGCGCATCACCGCGGCGCCCGGGTCGACCTTTCTCGATCGCATGATCCGGCTGGTCGAAGGCGCCGAGCGGCAAAAAACGCCGAACGAAATCGCGCTTAATATTCTGCTGATCGGTCTTACCATCATTTTCGTATTTGCGACGGCAACGATTCCGAGCTTCGTCCACTATGCTGGAAGCTCGATCTCGGTCGTGGTGCTGGTTGCGCTGTTCGTCACGCTGATTCCGACTACGATCGGCGCACTGCTGTCCGCGATCGGCATCGCCGGCATGGATCGCCTGGTGCGTTTTAACGTCCTCGCCATGTCTGGCCGAGCCGTCGAGGCGGCTGGCGATGTCGATACGCTCCTCCTCGACAAGACCGGCACGATCACGCTCGGCAACCGCCAAGCCACCGAGTTCAAGCCAGTGCGCGGGGTCACCGAGCAGGAACTGGCCGATGCCGCGCAGCTTGCTTCGCTCGCCGACGAGACCCCAGAGGGCCGCTCGATCGTGGTGCTGGCCAAGGAGAAATACGGCATTCGCGGCCGCGAGCTTGCGGAGATGAAAGCGAATTTCATTCCGTTCTCGGCACAGACCCGCATGAGTGGCGTCGAGATCGGCAGTTCGTGGGTCCGCAAAGGCGCGGTGGATGCGATCCTCAATTTTCTCAATGGTACACCGGCGGCGGTAGCCAGCTCCGGCAGCGCGGTCCAAGCGCTACGCCCCACCATCAGTGCCGACACGGTGCGTGAGCTTAATGCCATCGCCGATACCATTGCCAAGTCCGGCGGCACACCGCTCGCCGTTGCCAAGGACGGCAAGGTGCTTGGCGTCATCCAGCTGAAGGATATCGTCAAGGGCGGCATCCGCGAACGCTTCGCCGAACTGCGCCGCATGGGCATCCGGACCATCATGATCACGGGTGACAACCCGATGACCGCAGCCGCTATCGCGGCGGAAGCCGGTGTTGACGATTTCCTGGCGCAAGCCACGCCCGAGGAAAAGCTGCGCCTCATTCGCGACGAGCAATCCAAGGGCAAGCTCGTCGCCATGTGCGGCGATGGCACCAACGACGCACCGGCGCTCGCCCAAGCCGACGTCGGCGTCGCGATGAACACCGGCACGCAGGCGGCACGCGAGGCCGGCAACATGGTCGATCTCGACTCCAATCCGACCAAGCTGATTGAGATCGTGGAAATCGGCAAGCAGCTCTTAATGACACGGGGCGCGTTGACGACATTCTCGATCGCCAACGACGTGGCGAAATATTTCGCCATCATCCCGGCGATGTTCGTCGCCTTCTATCCGCAGCTCCAGGCGCTCAACATCATGCGCCTTTCGACGCCAACGAGTGCGATTCTTTCGGCGATCATCTTCAACGCGCTCATCATCATTGCGCTTATCCCGCTGTCGCTCAAAGGCGTGCGCTACCGGCCGATCGGCGCCGGTCCATTGCTACTGCGCAATCTGTGGATCTACGGCGGCGGCGGCGTGATCATTCCATTCATCGGCATCAAGGTGATCGACGTCATCGTCACCGCCTTGCATCTGGCTTAAGGAGACCAGCGTCATGTTACGCGAAATCCGTCCGGCGATCATCGTTCTGGTCGCACTCACGCTCATCACCGGGCTCGTCTATCCGCTGGCGATCACCGGTATCGCTCAAGTGATTTTCCCCCATCAGGCGAACGGCAGCCTGATCGAGCGCGATGGCAAGGTGATCGGTTCGGAATTGATCGGCCAGAATTTCACCAGTGATAAATATTTCCACGGCCGCCCTTCGGCGACGACTGCGCCTGACCCCAAGGATGCAAGCAAGACGATCGCCGCGCCCTACAATGCTGCTAACTCGGGCGCGTCGAATCTTGGACCGTCCAACAAGGCGCTTGTCGATCGCGTCAAAGGCGATATCGCGACGCTGCAGAAGGAGAATCCGGGCAAAGCGGTTCCGATCGACCTGGTCACGACCTCGGGCAGCGGGCTTGATCCCGATATTTCGCCAGAGGCGGCGTTGTTTCAGGTTCCCCGCGTCGCCAAGGCGCGCAATTTGCCCGAGGACCGGCTTCGCCAGCTTGTTGAGGACAAGACCGAAGGACGCTGGTTTGGCATCCTCGGCGAGCCGCGCGTTAATGTCCTGCAGCTTAATCTCGCGGTCGACCGTTTGGCCGCCAAATAGCCTCTGGTAGCACGGGAGTCCGGGTAGGCTGGCAGACACTCGCTTGGCTTGATATCTTATCACGAAATGGCCGATCAGCGGCGCGATTCCCAACACCGCCCCTCCCCCGAAGCCCTGCTCGAAGCGGCGCGCCGCGAGGAGCGGCGGGTCGGCAAGCTGCGAATCTTTGTCGGCGCCGCGCCCGGCGTCGGCAAGACCTATGAGATGCTGCTCCAGGCGCAGGCGCTAAAGAAGGACGGCTACGACATCGTCATCGGCGTGGTCGAAACGCATGGCCGGAGAGAAACCGAAGCGCTGCTGGCCGGCCTTGAGGTCCTGCCCCGGCGGCGCATCCTTTACAAAGGCCAATGGCTCGAGGAGATGGACCTCGACGCCATCATCGCCCGCCGCCCGCAAATCGTTCTGGTCGACGAGCTCGCCCATACCAACGTCGAGGGCAGCCGCCATCCCAAGCGCTACCTCGACGTCGAAGAGCTGATGAGCAATGGCATCGACGTCTATACCACCGTCAATATCCAGCACATCGAAAGCTTAAACGACGTAGTGGCCCAGATCACGCACGTGCGCGTGCGCGAAACCGTGCCCGATGCCGTATTCGATCGCGCCGATGCCGTCGAACTGGTTGATCTGACTCCCGACGATCTGATTGCGCGGCTCAAGGAGGGCAAGGTTTACGTCCCGCGGCAGGCCGAGCGCGCCCTTGAGCATTTCTTCTCGCCCGCCAATCTCACCGCGTTGCGTGAGCTTGCCTTGCGACGCACTGCGGAACGGGTCGACGAGCAACTGCTCAACGAAATGCAGGCGCATGCCATTCAAGGACCGTGGCCCGCCGGCGAACGTATCCTGGTTTGCATCAGCGAGGATCCGCGCTGCGCCAGCCTCGTCCGCTACGCCAAGCGGCTCGCCGACCGGCTGCATGGGCCGTGGACTGCGCTCTATGTGCAGGGCCGCCGCAGTCTGCAGTTCACCGAGGAGGAGCGCGACCGTGTCGCCGATACGCTGCGGCTTGCCGAAGCGCTCGGCGGCGAGGCCATCACGCTTCCTGCCAGCGACCACCACATCGCCGAAGATGTTATCGCCTATTCGCAGGCCAACAACGTCACGCAGATCGTCATCGGCAAATCGGCGCGCACGCGGTGGTTTGAAATCCTGCACGGCTCCGTGGTGCATGACCTCGTGCGCCGCTCCGGCAATATCAGCGTGCACGTCATCGCGGGCGACGCCACCCCGAGCCAGGCCATTCCTAAAAAATCCGTCCGCACTGCCGAACACGCCGAGATATTCGATCTGCGACCCTATCTCGCCGCGTTGCTGGCGGTCGTCGTGGCGCTGGGGCTCGGAGGTCTGATCTGGCGCTGGGTCGGACGCGTCAATATCGATCTTGTTTTTCTCACCGCGGTTGTTGCGGTCGCTGTCCGCTTCGGTTTGTGGCCTTCGCTGTTTGCCAGCATCGCGTCCGCGATCTGCTACAATGCGTTTTTCGTCGCACCCTATTTTCGGTTTACGCTTGCCGACCCGACAAATTTCACCGCATTCGGCTTCTTTACAGTCGTCGCAGTGCTGGTCTCGAACGTCGCCGCACGCGGCCGCACGCAGGCGATGGCGGCGATGGATCGGGCGCGCACGACCGAGTCGCTCTATGCCTTCAGCCGCAAGCTCGCCGGCACGGCGACGCTCGACGACGTGCTGTGGGCGACCGCCTATCAGACGGCGCTGATGCTCAAAGTGCGCGTGGTCCTGCTGCTGCCCGAACAGGGCACCATCGCGGTGAAGGCCGGGTATCCGCCGGAAGATATTCTTGACAGTGCCGACCTTGCCGCGGCGCGATGGGCCTGGGAGAACGACCGCACCGCCGGCCGGGGTTCCGACACGCTCCCCGGCGCCAAACGTCTGTTTTTGCCGATGCATACGGGGCGCGGGGCCGTCGGCGTCATGGGCATCGACAGCGACAAGCCGGGACCATTGTTCAGCCCCGATCAGCGCCGCCTGCTCGACGCACTGCGCGATCAGGGCGCGCTCGCCATCGAGCGCGTCAGGTTGGTCGAGGAAATGGATCGCGTCGAGCGCGTTGCCGAAACCGAGCGCCTGCGGTCCGCTCTCCTCACTTCGATCTCCCATGATCTCAAAACGCCCCTTGCCGCGGTGCTGGGAGCAGCAGGAGCGCTGCGCGACCTCGACCAGAAACTCAATGACGCCGAGAAGACCGATCTCCTGGGCACAATCATCGACGAATCTGAGCGGCTCAACCGATTCATCGCCAACCTGCTCGACATGACGAAACTGGAATCTGGCGCCATCACGCCCAATATCGCGCTGCACGACCTCGGCGAAATCGTCGGCAGCGCCTTACGCCGGGCGAGCCGCATCCTTTCACATCACAAAGTCGAACTGGAACTCGCGCCCGATTTGCCCATGCTCGAACTCGACGCCGTACTGTTTGAGCAGGTGCTGTTCAATCTGCTCGACAACGCCGCGAAATACGCTCCCGCCAACACGACAATCCGCATTCAGGGATGGCGGGGCGCAGGCACGGTGTCCCTCCGGGTCATCGACGAAGGCAGCGGCATTCCGTCCGGCGACCTTGAGCACATCTTCGACAAATTCTACCGCGCCCAGAAAACCGACCAGGTGCGCGCAGGCACCGGCCTGGGGCTCGCCATCTCGCGCGGATTCGTCGAGGCCATGCACGGTACCATCGTTGCCACCAATCGCCTGGACCGATCGGGCGCGATGTTTACCATCAGCCTGCCTATCCCCCGCCAGCGGCAACCGCTGGACGCCGCCGCATGAGCGCGGCCCCGCTTCGTGTGTTGGTGGTCGATGACGAGCCACCGATCCGCAAGCTGCTCCGCATGGGACTTTCCGCCAACGGCTATCAGGTTCTCGAAGCACCCAACGGCAAGACCGCGATAGAGATGCTTCGTGAAAAGCCGGATGTGATCATTCTCGATCTCGGTTTGCCCGATTTTCAGGGCCACGATTTACTGCGCGCCATCCGCGCCAACAGCGAAAGCGTTCCAATTGTCGTGCTGTCGAGTCGCGGCGACGAGGCCGGCAAGGTTCAGGCGTTGGATTTCGGCGCCGACGACTACGTGACCAAGCCTTTCGGTATGGACGAACTGCTGGCGCGCATGCGCGCCG
>DASZWK010000273.1:0-30378 GCA_035546235.1 Xanthobacteraceae bacterium
CAGCATTGCCTGGATCGACGATATCGGCGCACTGAAGGTCGGCCCGCACAGCGCCGGCGCCGATCCGGGACCGATCTGTTACCGCGGCGGCGGCACCGAGCCGACCATCACCGATGCCAACGTGGTGCTCGGCCGGCTCGATCCGAAGAATTTTCTCGGCGGCACGATGGAACTCGACGCCGACGGCGCTCGCAAAGGCGTTGCCGACAAGATCGCGAAGCCGCTGTCGATGGACCCACTCGCGGCTGCGCAGGCGATCCTGGAAATCGCCGTTTCCAAAATGTCCCTCGCGGTGCGCGAAGTGTCGGTCGAGAAGGGTTACGACCCGCGCGATTTCGTGCTGGTAGCATCCGGTGGCGCCGGACCGCTGCATATCTGTGCGATCGCGCGCGAGCTGCACATCCCGAAAGTCATCGTCCCGCTGTTTCCTTCGCATTTCTCCGCGCTCGGCATGCTGCTCGCCGACGAGCGCCACGATTTCATCCGCACCTTCTACTGCGACCTTGCCAGCCTCGATTTCGCGGCGCTGCTTGCCGTGCATGACGAAATGGCCGAGGAGGCAAAACACAGCCTGCGCCACGCACGCGATGCCGAGGCGCAGATCGCGCTCGACCTGCGCTATGTCGGGCAGGAATTCACGCTGTCCGTTCCGGTGTCGCGCGACGCGATCAAGAAAGGCGACCGGCAGAAAATCCGCGCGGCCTTCGATGCGCTCTACGAGCACCGCTATTCGCACAAATCGCCGGACGAGCCGGTGGAGATGGTCAATATCCGGCTCGCCGCCATCGGCAAACGGCAGCCGCTGCGTTTCCCGCGGCTCACGCGCCGCGCCACCGCAAAGGCCATGCGCCGCCGCGACGTCTACTTGGGCGACACCCGCAAACCGGTGCCGTGCCCAATCTATCAGCGCGGCGACCTCGGCGCCGGCGCGCGCATCAAAGGGCCGGCGCTGATCGAGGAGCACGGCACCACGACCATGCTGTTCGCCAACGATCGCTGCACTGTCGCGTCATCTGGCGAGCTGATCATCGACGTCGGAGGCGCATGATGGCCAAGACCCGACATCCTGCCAAGACCCGTCATCCTGCTAAGACCCGTCATCCTGAGATGCGAGCGAAGCGAGCCTCGAAGGGCGACGGGAAACGGGCGCTCGACCCGGTGACGCTCGAAGTCATCCGCAATGCACTCCCTGCCGTCGCCAACGAGATGGCCGCCGACCTGCAACGCACCTCCTACAACATGATGATCTACGAGGTGCGCGACTTCTGCACCTCGCTGGTCAACACCAAGGGCGAACTGATCTCTCAGAACGTCGGCGGCGTATCGCATTTCGTCGCCGATCTCGGCGTCATCATTACCGACGCCATGAAGCGCTACGGACCGAAGGGTTTTGCCGAAGGCGACGTCATCATCACCAATCACCAGGCGGTCGCCGGACAGCACCTCAACAACATCGTCATCTACATGCCGTATTTCCACAAGGGCGAGCTTCTGATGTTCGCCATGGTGCGCGCGCATTGGATCGACGTTGGCGGCATGTCGACCGGCTTCGGCGCCGGCCCGAGCGTCGGCGACCCGTGGCTCGAGGGCCTGCAGCTCGATCAGCTGAAAATCTACGAAGCGGGCTCGCTCAACGAGACGCTCTACCGCGTGCTCAAGGACAACATCCGTTTCCCGGAATCCTCGCTCGGCGACATGAAATCGCAGATGGCGGCGTGCCGGCTCGCGGTGCGGCGCATGAACGAGCTGTTCGACAAATACGGCAAGGACACGATCCTCAACGCCATTGCGCAGATCTTCGACGAAACCGAGCGCAAGTGCCGCAACGTCGTGGAGAAACTGAAAGACGGCGTCTACGAGGCAAGTTCCTTCCTCGACGATGACGGCGTCAAGCGCGACGAGCGGCTCGAGCTTGCGGCCAAAGTCACGATCGACCACGGCAGCATGACGATCGATCTGTCCGGCTGCTCGGGCGAGCGCAAGGCGGCGGTCAACTCGCGCACCTATGCGGGCGCCCGCGTCGCCTACAAGGCGTTGACCGGTCCGCTCGAACCGGTGAACGAAGGTTCGTTCCGCGCGCTCAACGTGATCATCCCCGAAGGCAACATCATGATGGCGCGCTATCCGGCGCCGATGTCAGGCTGGAGCATGGTGGTGCCGACGGTCGTCGACACCATCATCAAGGCGCTCGGTCCCGCCATGAAGGATCGCGTGCCCGCCGGACACCATGGCCTCCTTGGCGGCGCCGTCGTGTTTTTCGGCGTGCATCCAAAGACCGGCCGGCGTTTCGTCGTGCAAAGCATCGAGGGCGGCGGCTGGGGCGGCCGGCCGAGCGAGGACGGCGAATCCGGTACGGTGTCGGTCTGTCAGGGCGACGTGCGCAACGCCTCGATCGAGGGCATCGAGCTGAAATGTCCGGTCATCGTCGAAAGCCGCGCGCTGCGGACTGATTCCGGCGGCGCCGGCAAATATCGCGGCGGGCTCGGGCTCGATACCTGCGTGCGCAATCTGGTGGACGGCCGCTGGAATTTCGACCACCCGAGCCGCGAGCACTGCCCGCCCTGGGGCATGTGGGGCGGCAAGCCCGGCACGCACGGCGAGTTTCTGCTGCGGCTTCCCGGCGAGAACGATTTCCGTTCCATGGACGCGCCGCACTATCCGGTGCCGGTACAATCGGAGGTTATCGTGCGCACCGGCGGCGGCGGTGGCTGGGGCGACCCGCTGCAGCGTGACGCCGCGCAGGTCCGCGCCGACGTGATCGAGGAGTTGGTGTCGCGGGGCGCCGCCGAAAAGTTGTACGGCGTGGTGCTCAGAGACGATTTGACGCTTGATGAACAAGAGACCGAGCGGCGGCGAAATGCGCTAAGATCGGCGACGAAAAGGGAGGAAGCCGGTGGCAACGAGCGCCGCAGTCCTTGATCCGTCGGGCCTGAAATTCGCTCCCGCGTCGCGGCCGGGCCGGGGCGGGGGGCATGGCGGCGGCAATGGCGGCGGCCGAGGCCCGCGCCGGCGTCCTCATCGTCCGCGGCCGCAACTGCCGCCGCCGTCTCCCGGGGGTCAGGGAACACTGCCCGGTTCTGGAAGGCGCGTGGGCACGGTCATCGCCCGCGCAATCGTGACCGCGCTTGCGGCTGTACTCCTGCTGCTCGGGCCCATGATGCTGCCGGCGCTGGCCGCGGATCTCATTCGCGTCGGCAATGTCGGCGCCGTGGCGTTCTCCTTCGTTCCCACCAATGTCGGCAAGGAGACCGGCATCTTCGCCAAGAACGGCCTCGATGTTCAGATCGTGGGCTTCGGCGGCGACGCCAAGCTGCAGCAGGCCATGGCGGCGCACGCGGTCGATGTCGGGCTCGGCTCCGGACCCGGCATGGCGTTCATCGTCAAGGGTTCACCCGCCAAGGCAATTGCCGACATTGCGGGACCGCCATTGATCTTCGCGCTTGTGGTTCGCGCCGACAATTCGGTGAAGACCATCGAAGACCTCAAAGGCCACAAGGTCGGCATTTCCACCGTGGGCTCGGCGACCAGCTGGCTGATGAACGAGGTGTCGCGCCAGCACGGCTGGGGCTACACCGGCTTTACCGCAGTGCCGATCGGCGACAATGCCGCGCGCCTTGCCGCACTGAAAGCGGGCGCGGTCGACGGCTGCGTGGTGGATGTCGGCTCAGCGCTCAACTTCGTACAGCATGGCGACGGCCGCATTCTCATGCGCTTCGGCGACGTCGCCAAGAATTTCATCATGCACGTCATCTTCGCCACCGACCAAGCCATGGCGGAAAAGCCCGCGGATCTGCGCGCCTTCGTCAAAGGCTGGTTCGAAAGCATCGCCTACATGCGGGCCCACAAGGCAAAGACGGTCGAGATTGCCGAGTCCGTCATGCACACTGACACGAAGACGACCGGGGCCATCTACGACGAACTGATGCCGATGTTTACCGATGACGGCCACTTCGATCCGAAGGCGCTCGCGGTGCTGCGCCGCTCATTCGTTGAAATGAAAATACTTCCGGCCGAACCCGATATGAGCAAGCTTTATACCGAGGCGTTCCTGCCGAAGAATTAAGCCGGCAGCGCGTTTGGAGGTTGCAGCCGTGATCCGGATTCGCTCGCTGATGCTCATTGCCAGATCGCTTGTTGCTCTGGCGGCTGCGTGCGCGCTGTCCACCGTGCAGGCGCATGCGGCCGAGACCTTGCGCGTCGGCAAGGCGGTCCCTGAAGCCTTCTCGTTCACGCCGCTCGATGTTGGCATCCGCAAGGGCATCTTCACACGAAACGGACTCGACATCGCCGAGATCGCCTCTGCGGGCGACGCCAAGCTGCAGCAGGCGATGGCGTCGAACAGCATCGACATCGGCATCGGCTCGGGGCCGGGCCTCGCCTTCATCGTCAAAGGCTCGCCGGTCAAGGGCGTTGCCGAGATGGCCGGCCCCCCGCTTCTGCTCGCCATCGTGGTGCGGCCCGACGGGCCGAAAACCGTCGCCGATCTCAAAGGCAAGAAAATCAGCGTCTCGACCGCGGGCTCGCTGACCTACTGGCTGGTGAGTAATACGTCGCGCCGCCAGGGCTGGGGCCCGAACGGCATCACCATCCTGCCGATGGGCGCCATGGTCGGGCAGCTCGCCGCGCTGCGCCGCCATGAGATCGACGGCATCATCATGGACGTTTCGACCGCCTACGATCTGGTCAAAAAAGGCGACGGCCGCATTCTGGTACGCTTTACCGACCTGACCGAGTTCGTCACCCATGTGATTTTCGCGACCAATAATCTGATCGCGACCCGGCCCGACACCATCCGGGCGTTTATCAAGGGCTGGTTCGAGACCATCGCCTTTATGCGCGCCAACAAGGCCGAGACCGTCGCAATCGACACTCAGGTCTTGCAAAAGGATTCGGACATCATTAGCCGAACCTACGATGACGTAATGCCGATGTTCACGAGCGCCGGCCATTTCAATAAAAAAGGTCTCGACGTCCTGGCCAAATCGTTCGTCGATTTGCACACGTTGCCGACCGAACCTGATATGAGCACGCTTTACACCGAGGCTTTCCTCCCCTCGGCAGCAAAGTAGGACAGATCGACCGAATGCCGCAGATGGCCCAGTTTCCCGCCGACACGGTTTTGCCGATATGACCGCTGGCGATGTCGCGGTGCGCATCAAGGGCGTCGGCCACCAGTTCGGCGAGGCGGGCGAGACGCAGTACGTGCGCGCGCTCGCCGACACCTCGCTCGACATCCTGCGCGGTGAACTGCTTTGCCTGATCGGACCGAGCGGCTGCGGCAAGAGCACGCTGCTCAACGTGGTCGGCGGACTGATGGAGCCGAGCAGCGGCAGTGTCGAAGTCTCCGGGCATCCACTGCGCGGGCCGCGGCCGAGCGAAATCGCCTTCGTGTTCCAGGAGAACGCACTGTTTCCCTGGAACACGGTTGAAGAAAACGTCCGGCTCGGCATGCTGTTTCAAGGCGTGCCGAAATCCGAGCACGAGCCGCGGGCGCGCAAGTCGCTCGAGGCCGTCGGCCTCGCCGATTTCGCAAAGCATTATCCCGGCCAGCTTTCGGGCGGCATGCGCCAGCGCGCGGCACTGGCCCGGGCGCTCGCGCTGCAGACCGGAATCTTGCTGATGGACGAGCCGTTTGGGGCGCTCGACGAACAGACCCGCATGATTCTCGGCGAGGACCTCTCCGTGCTGCTGTCGCGCACCGAGAAAACCATCGTGTTCGTCACCCACAGTCTGGGCGAAGCGGTGTTCCTGGCCGATCGTGTCGCGGTGTTTTCAGCGCGGCCAGGCTCGATCAAGAAAATCATCAAGGTCGATGAGCCGCATCCGCGCAACCCGAGCTTCGTCACCTCGGAAAAATTCACCGAGCTGCGCAACGAGCTCTACGCGCTGCTGCACGACGAGATCCGCAAGGCGGTTTCGGAGACGGCGCCCACGCGTAACGGCGCGGGAGGCGCTGCGTAATGGCGCGCCGGAGCGAGAGAACGCGGCAGCTCGCCAGCCGGACCGTGCAGATTGCCTTTCTGCTCGCCGTCCTGCTGCTGTGGTATCTCGCAACCACTTTCTGGGGCGTCAATCGCCTGCTGCTTCCCAATCCGGTCGAGGTGTGGGAGCAGCTCATGGAGGTGCTGCGCAGCGGCAACTATCTGCCCGATCTGCGGGTGACCGCAACCGAGTTCGTTGTGGCGTTTTTGCTGTCGACGACGACGGGGACCGTCGTGGGCTTTTTCGCCAGCCGGTCGCGCTTCTGGACCCGTGTTTTCGAACCGCTATTCGCCGGTATTTTCTCGATTCCGATCATCCTGTTCCTGCCGCTCTACGTGCTGTTCTTCGGGTTGGGTCTGGAATCCAAGATCGCACTCGGCGCGACCATCAGTTTTTTTCCCATCGTGCTGGCCACCATCGCGGGGTTCAGTAACGTCGATCGCACGCTGATCACCGCGGCGCGGTCGATGGGCGCCTCGGACTGGCTCTTGTTCCGGTACGTGCTGCTGCCGGCGGCACTGCCGGTCATCCTCGGCGGCTTGCGCATCGGCTTCACGATCTGCCTGCTCTCTATCCTCGGCAGCGAGACCATCGCGTCGCTCGCCGGCCTCGGCCACCACATCGTCGAGCTGGCTGAGAACATGGAGATGTCGCGCATGTTTGCCTACATCGCCTTCGTCGTCGTGATGGTGGCGCTGCTCAACGCCGTAGTTTCGCACCTCGAAGCCCGCGGAAGGCGCCGCGGATGAGTTCGGCCCATTCCTCGGAGATAAAATCCGCTGCGAGTGCTCCGGCTTTCGCCGCGCGCTCCAGCGAAGACGAAAGCCGCCTGAAGTTGGCGCGACGTTTCTTTTTCCGGCACCCTGGGATGGTCCGGCTGGGCATTGTCATTGTTATTTTCATCGGGTGGGAAATCGCCGCGCGCTGGTTCATGGATCCGCTGTTCATCAGCCCGCCGTCGCGCGTCTTCTCATCGCTCGGCTCGGTGCTGGATACCGCTGGCGTGCCGGCGGCGCTGCGGATCACGTTCTTCGAACTGGCAGTCGCGTTCCTCATCGCGGTCACGGTGGGCCTCGTGATCGGTCTCGCGATCGGCCTGCAGCCGTTCGCGCGGCGGAGCATGATGCCGATCGTGCTTCTGGTTTACGGCCTGCCGCAGATCACGATCCTGCCGCTGTTCATTCTCTTCTTTGGCATCGGCCCCGCGTCGAAAATCGCATTCGGGGTGACCCACGGCGTTTTTCCTATCGTCATCACCGTGGTGGCCGGCATACAGAACCTCAAGCCGATCCTGCTCACGAGTGCGCGCTCGATGGGCGCCAGCCGCTGGCAATTGCTGCGCCATGTGATCTTTCCGCACATGATCCCGAGCTTTTTCGCCGGCATGCGGCTCGGCATGAGTGGCGTCCTGCTCGGCGTGCTGCTGGCGGAGCTGTATGTCTCGACCGCCGGCATCGGCTATTTCACGCAGATGTTCACCGAGAATTTCGACCCCACCAAGCTGTTCGGGTTGATCGCCATGCTGGCCGCGATGGCGATCATCCTCAACGAAATCGTGCGCCGCGCCGAAGTCAGATTCAGCCGCTGGCGATGAGGTATGTCTCCCATTGTCATTCCGGGGCCGACCGAAGCGAGGAGCCCGGAATCCATAACCACGAACGCTGGGACTATGGGTTCCGGGCTCGCGGGCTGAAGCCCGCGCCCCGGAATGACGAACGAACACGAGGTCCGCAATGGCAAAGCTGAAACTGACCGTCGCCTGCGGCGACTATGAGATCGTACGGGCGCTCACGGACGGTTCGGTCGAGTGCGACGGCATCGAGCTCGTCATGCTGACCGGCATGGGGTCGCGCGAGCGCCATTGGCGCATGGCGCGCAAGACCGAATTCGACGTCTGCGAGATCAATATCGGCGGCTTTCTGATGGGCCGCGACCGCGGCGAGCCGCTCACCGCCATTCCGGTGTTTCTGCACCGGCGCTTTCGCCATGGCTTTGCCTTCGTCAACGTCAATGCCGGCATCCGCACGCCGAAGGACCTGATCGGCAAAAGGATCGGCGGCACCAATTTCCAGCCCGCCTCGAATATCTGGATGCGCGGCATTCTCGAACAGCATTACGGCGTGCCGCATCGCCAATGCGTCTGGGTGGTCGAGCGCGAGGAGGACGTCGAATTCACGCCCGCCAAGGATCTGCGCATCGAAATGGCGCCGCCCGGCAAGCGGCTCGATGTCATGCTGGCGGAGGGCGAAATTCCGGCGATGCTGTCGCCCGACATTCCGCGGCTGTTTCTAGAAGGCGACAAGCGCATCGTGCGCCTGTTCCCGAACTACAAGGACATGGAGATCGCGTATTTCCGCGAGACCGGCATCTTTCCGATCATGCACGTCACCGTCATCCGCCAGGAGATCGTCGACAAATATCCCTGGGTGGCGACCAATCTGGTCAAGGCGTTCGACGAAGCCAAGGCGCTGGCCTATCGCCGCATCGCCAACCCGCGCGTCGTGCCGCTCGCGTGGATCAGGACCGCCTGGGAGGAACAGCAGGAAGTGCTAGGCGACGACCCCTGGGCCTATGGCCTCACCGAGGCCAATCGCAAGAACCTGGAGACGGTGCAGCGCTATTGTCACCAGCAGGGCCTGATCGGCCGCGTCGCGCCGCTCGAAGAGCTGTTCGCCGACACCGATCTCGGCGATGCTGGCGGCGGAGCGGAGAATATCTAACTGCACCGTTTCCCGGGCGCAGCGCAGCACGCAGTGGTACGTTGCAGACCCGGGATCGTTACAGTCGCCGAGTTCATGACGATCCCGGATCAGCGATGCACCGCTGCGCGCTGCACCGCATCCGGGAAACAACGCCGAGGATGAGTAATGCCAGAAGCCCAAAACGACGACCCGGCCTTTCTCTACTTCCCCACCAATTATCGCTGGTCGATGGGCCTGCTGATCTGCCTCGGCGGCGCGCCGTGGACCGGCGTCGACATCGACGAGGTCAACCGCGTCGGCCGCGCGCTTCTCGACAAGGTCGGCGACGACACCGCGTGGTTCGAGGAATGGGCCCGCATGGGCGACAAGATCGAAGCGCGCGGCCGCGATGCCGAGCGCGCCGGCCACAAGCTCACCGCGGCGTCGTGCTTCATCCGCGCGTCGCGCTACTACCAGACCGGCGAGCGCTTCATTCACCCGCGCTCCCAAAGAAGCCAGGACATCTATGCGAAGTCGGTCAACCTGTTCAAGGAAGCCGCCGCCTTCCTCCGCCGTCCACGCATTGAGCCGGTCGAAATCCCGTACGAAAACACGAGCCTGCCGGGGCTTTTGGTGCATCCCGATCCGGAAGTGGCGCGCGGCCGCCCTGCCCCCGCCATGGTGTTCTTCGACGGCTTCGACGTCACCAAGGAGCTGCAATACGGCTACGGCGTTCCCGATCTCGCAGCCCGCGGCGTCGGCTGCCTCATCGTCGACGGTCCGGGCAACGGCGAGAGCGTGCGCTTCCGCAATCTGCCGCTCATTGCCGAGACCGAGCGCTACGCGACACCGGTTTACGAGTATCTCGCCGGCCGCAGCGAGTTCGACCCAAAGCGCATCGGCGTGATGGCGCTCAGTCTGGGCGGCTATTACGCGCCGCGCGCGGCCTCGCTGGAGCAACGCTTCGCCTGCTGCGTCGCCTGGGGCGCGCAGTGGGACTATCACGAAATCTGGGCGCGCCGCCTCGAAGCGCTCGACACCGGCAAGGTGCTGTCGCTGTCGGTACCGCCCGAACATCTGCAATGGGTGCTCGGCGCCTCGGATCGCACCTCCGCGCTGAAGATTCTCGAAGGCTTCCGCCTCGACGGCATCGTCCAGAAGATGACCTGTCCGTTCCTGCTGCTGCACGGCGCCGGCGACGAGCAAATTCCACTCGCCATCGCCGAAAAGCTCTACGGTGCGGTCGGCTCCAAACAGAAGGCGCTCAAGGTCTTCACTCGCGAGGAAGGCGGCTTCCATCACTGCCAGGTGGACAATCCGACCATCGGCGTGCACTACATGTGGGACTGGATTTCAGATGTTTTGAATGCGGGGACGTGATTTTTCGGGGGGATCATTATGGCCAAAGCTGCGATCAAAAAACGCGCCAAGAAGGCGGCCGCGCGCAAAAAGCCAATCAAAAAGTCTAAGGCCAACAGAAAGCCCGCTCCCAAGGGCCCGCTGTATCTGACCGAAGCCGATGTGCAGCGCCTCGTGACCGTCAAGGACGCGATCGCCACGCTCGAACTCATGTTCGAGACCTGGCGCGATCCCGCCACCATCAATCTGCCGCGGCAGCGCGCCCAGATCGGCAAAGGCTCGTTCAACCTCATGGGTGCCGCCCTGGGCGCGTCGGAAATCTTCGGGCTGAAAGCCTATCTTGGCGCTCCCGGCGGCCGCTTCCATGTGTTGCTCTATTCCTCGCGCGACGGCAGCCTCAAGGCGATGATCGAGGCCGATCATCTTGGCCGCATGCGCACCGGCGCGGCGAGCGGGCTGGCAACCAAGATTCTTGCCAATCAGGATGCGCGTACGCTCGGCGTGATCGGCGGCGGGCGGCAAGCTCTGACGCAGGTCGCCGCCGTCTGCGCGGTGCGAAAGATCGATAGCGTGCGCGTGTTCACCCGCACCGCGGAGCACCGCAACGCTTTTGCCAAAGAGATCGAGCGCAAGCTGCGCGTCGCGGCGGAGCCCGTCGCGACCGGCGAGGCCGCGATCGGCGATGCCGACGTCGCCATCACCATCACCAAATCGGCGGAGCCGGTGCTGCGCGCCAACTGGCTGAAGTCCGGCGTGCACGTCAACGCAGCGGGCGCCAACTCGGCGTCGCGCCGCGAGATCGACGCCGAAACGGTGCTGCGCGCCACGGTGCGCGCGACCGATCAGGTGGCGCAGGCCCGCGTCGAAGCCGGCGAATATTGCGATCTCGTCGCCGCGGGACGCCTGCAGTGGAGCGACATCGTCGAGCTTGGCGATATCCTGACGGAGAAAGTCCCCGGACGCCGCGGCCCGCACGATATCACCCTTTACAAGTCGCTCGGCATCGCGCTCGAGGACATCGCCTTTGCCGACCTGATCTGGCGCCGCGCCGTCGAACGCGGCGTCGGCAAGGCGATGCCGTATGGCGCCGGCACGCGGGGCAAACAAGAATAAACTGTAACGCGCGGGCCCGCGCCGCTTCGTCAAATTTTCAATCAAAGGACCGCCGATAGCGTGATCCGCACGTAGGCGGACGTTGACCTTAAAACTGATGACCGTTCCGAGTGCGGCTTACTCCTTACAGACAAATCGATCGCCAAATTTAGGTTGCAGAACACATCTGGAAAGGAGATGTGTCATGCCAACAAAATATCTCTTGATGCTCGGCGCCCTCGCGCTTGGCGCGGTCTTTGCCGCACCAGCCTTCAGCCAGGAGCCTCGCGCTTGCATTCACACTCAGACAGGCTGTTCCGACGCTCCGTACCCCATGACTGAAGGCGCAGCGCCTTCACCCGCCAACGCCTTGACCTCCGAGGCGATGATATCGCGCAGCGCCATGACGGCGCGCGCGTTGCGCTGATCTCTGCGGTAGGCGAGGCTGAGCGTCCAGGTGAGCTTTGGCTTGCGCAGGCGCACGGCGGAGAGCTGCTTGCGCTCGACTTCCTGCCGAACCGAGCTCAACGGCAGCACAGTGTAACCGAGGCCGGCGGCGACGAAGGCCTTCGTTGTGGTGTAGCCATCGACCTGCACGGCCACATCGAACTTGCCGCCCTGCTCGGCCATGGCGCGTTCCAGCGCCATGCGCAGCCCGTGCGTGCGGTGGGGCAGAATGAGCGGCAGGCGGTCGAGCGCCATGCCGTCCTTCACCGGCGGATGGCCGGCCGCTTGCCTGCCCGGTCCGACCAGAACCATCGGTTCTTCGAACAGCGGTTCGATCTCGATGCCCTGATGGCGCGGCGGATTGTGCATCAGGCAGAGCGTCAGCTCCTGGTCGATCAGCCGCTTGAAGATGAAGGCGCTGACGCCTTCGACAAAGTTGAGCCGCACATCGGGATGCCGGGCGGCGCATTCGCGCACGATGCCCGGCCCCACCGCCTCGCTCACGGTGGGGCTGACGCCGACCGTCAGCGTGCCGCGGATGCGCGCGCCGTGCGCACGCACGTCGTCCGCGGTCTGCGCCACCTGCCGGATCAGCGAATGCGCGCGCTCAAGCAGCAAGAGCCCGGCCTCGGTCAATTCAAGCTGGCGGCCGGCGCGCAGGATCAGCCCAAGGCCCAGCTCGTCTTCCAGCTTCTGGATTTGCCGGCTCAACGCCGGCTGGGCGACGCCGAGCTGCACCGCGGCTTTGGAAAAGCTGCGCGCTTCGGCAACATAGACAAAATAGCGGAGCGCCCGGAGATCCATTGCGACCATGCCGAAACGGCATAATGACTATTGGTATTATATCTTAGACGATGGCGGCGTGACCGGATAGCGTGTCGGCAAAATCCAGCGCCATCCGGAGGAACCCATGTCCCAAGGCACTCAAGGCACCCCGCGCGTCATCATCACCGACACCAAGGCGATGGACTTCGAGGAAGTCCGCCGCGGCCGCGTGCACATGATCCGGCGGAAGCGCCTGCCGCTGGAGACCGGCGTGCCCGGCGTCACCATGGAGTATTCGCTCTCCGTGGTGCCGGACGGCTATTTCACGCCGCGCCACCGGCACAATTTCGATCAGATCCGCTACACGCTGTCCGGCGTCCAGAGCACGGGCCTCGGCGATCTCGCTGCCGGCGAGTGCGGCTATTTTCCCGAAGGCGCCTATTACGGCCCGCAGAAACAGGAGGGCCAGTGCGAATGCCTGGTGCTGCAGTTCCAGGGCGCGAGCGGCGAGCACCTTCTGTCCAACGAGGAAATGAACGCGACCTACGAAAAGCTGCTCAAGTCCGGCGGCAAATTCGAGAATGGCGTCTACAAGGGTTTCAAGCCGGACGGCACGCCGAAGAACAAGGATTCCTACGAGGCGATCTGGGAAGAGCACGAGGGTCGCGATCTCGAATTCCCGCCGTTGCGTTATCGCCAGCCGGTGATGATGCTCGCGGAGAACTACCGCTTCTGGCCCGACCGCAAGCGGCCCGGCGTTGAGATCAAGCACCTCGGCACTTTCAGCGAGGCGCGCACCGGCATCGGCTTCATGCGGCTCCAGCCGGGCGCCACGATCCAAGGCGGCACACAGGAGGATGCAGAACTGCGTTTCTCGCTGGGCGGCTCGTTCGAATACGACGGCAGGACCTGGGGCGAAGGCACCTACATGTTCTTGCCTAACGGCGCCGCCGTCAAAGACCTGCGATCCTCCGCTGGTGCAACATTCTTCGTCATCACACTGCCGATGCTGGCGGACCTCGCCGCGGCCGCGCACAATTCGGCCGGCAAGCATCCGGCGATGCCTGCGCACGCGAGCGCCTAGCCAAATAAGTGCGCCACAAAAACGCGCGCCTTAGAGAGCGCGACCCGCCGCGGGAGGAAATCGGATGTCACGTAAAGCTTTCGTCGCTTGTCTTTTGTTGGCGTTGTCCGCCACGGCGGCGGCCTCGCAGGCTGCGGCGCAAACCAAGCTTTCGGTCGCCAAGGTCGCCAACGACTTCGCGCTGAGCATGGCGGACTATGGCAACAAGCTCGGCACGTTCCAGAAAAACGGCCTTGCGGTGACGGTCAGCGAGATCACGCAGGCCAAGATGATCCAGGCAACGATCGGCGGCAGCGTCGACATCGCGCTCGCCTCGGGCGCCACGCTGGCCTTTGCGGCCAAGGGCGCGCCGCTCACCGGCGTCGCGGCCTTGTCTGGCCCGCCGTCGATTCTTGTTCTCGTGGTCGCGCCGAAAAGTCCGATCACGTCGATCGATCAATTGCGTCACCGCACCGTCGCGGTGTCAAATCTCGGCTCGCTGACCGATTGGGCGGTTTCGCAGATCGCGCTGCACGAGCATTGGCCGTCCGCCGACATCAAGCGCGTGTCGGTTGGCGACACCGGCGCGCGGATCGCGACGCTACGGACCGGAGCCGCCGACGCCGCGGTCGTCGACATCGCCGCGGCGTTCAATCTCGAAGAGCGCGGCGAAGCCAAGATTCTCGTCAATTTCGGCGACCTGATCGCAAAATTCCAAAACCAGATCGTTTACGCGTCCAACGCCCTCATCAAAAAGAATCCGGATGCGGTGCGGGCTTTCGTTCGTGCCTGGCTCCAGACAGTCGCCTACGCCCGCGACCATCGCGACGAAACGGTCGCGTTCGCCCAGAAACAGCTGGGGGTTACGCCGGTGGTCGCAACGCGGGTCTACGCGACGCTGATGCCGGGTGGTTTCTTTTCAAAGGATGGGCGCTTCGACCCCGATGTCCTCAAAGCCATGAGCCAAGGCTTTGTCGAGATGAAGCTCCTGAAGAGCGACCAGGATCTCACCCAATACGTCACGGATCAATTTCTGCCGAAGTCGCCCTGAGGCGGAACAGCCGCTACGCCTGCGCCGATTTCGGCCGATGGCCGCTCACTTCGGCCGCGGCATCGGGATGCAGGACCCAACCGTAGATCAGGCTCAACAGTGCGAACGCCACGGCGCCCGCGAAAGCGACCTTGAAGTCGAAGGTCGAGAGTGCCGTCGCGCCGCGCCACGTCAGCGACAGATGCAGCAGCACCGCGACGGTCGAGATGCCGAAGCCGCGGCTTAGTTGCTGCGTCATACTGGCGATCGATGTCGCGGTGCTCATCAGCGGCTGCTCCACGTCCGCATAGGTCATGGCCTGCGTCGCGGTGAACTGCAGCGATTGGAAGAATCCGGCGATCAAGAGCAGCACGAAGATCATGTATTCCGGCATTCCGGCATTAAAGAACGCGCACATGGAAATGGCGGCGGCGCTGATCACGCCGTTGACGAGAATGACGTTGCGGAAGCCGAACCGCCGGATGATCGGCCGGGCGGTAAGCTTCATCGACAGCGACCCGGCGGCCGTCGCGAAGGTGATGGTTCCGGAAACGAACGCTGACAGGCCGAACACGACTTGCAGCAGGAGCGGCAGCAAGAAGACCAGAGTGCCGGCCCCGGCGCGAAACAGCGAGCCGCCGAAGATGGCGGCGCGGAACGTGGCGATGCGAAACACGGAAATATCGAGCAGCGGATGCTTGGAGGTCCGCAAATGCCATAGCGACAACGCGCCAAGCACGAAGCCGAGCACCAGCAGACCGAAGGCCACGATCAGTCCGTCGTGACTGCGGCCGATGGCCTCGATGCCGTACATCACACAGAAGGCGGACGCGCCGGTGAGCAGAAAGCCGATCCAGTCGAGCGGGCGTCGCGTGTCTTCCTTCGGATTGTCGAAGAACAGGGTCACCATCAGGATGCCGAGAAGGCCGAGCGGCACATTGACCAGAAAGATCCAGCGCCACGAAAAGTAGGTGGTGATGAAACCGCCGATCGGCGGGCCGAGCACCGGGCCGAGCTGGGCCGGCACCTGCAAATACGCCATGGTGGCGATCAGCGCGGTTTTCTCGACACTGCGGAACAGCACCAGCCGGCCGACCGGTACCATCATGGCGCCGCCCAGGCCTTGCAGCACCCGCGCCGCTGTCAACTCGACCAGATTGCCGGACAGCCCGCAGAGGATCGAGCCCAGCGTGAACAGCCCGATGGCGGCGCGAAAGATCACGCGGCCGCCGAAGCGATCAGCCGCCCACCCGCTGATCGGAACGAAGATCGCGAGGCTCAAGAGATAGGCGGTGACCGCCAGACTGAGCTGCACCGGATCGGCATGCAGCGATATCGCCATCTGCGGCAGCGCCGTGGTGATCACGGTCGAATCGATCTGCTGCATGATGATCGCCGAACCGACGATCATGGCGACGACTTTGGTCTTGGTCTCAGGCGACATGGAACAGCGATGAATGGAGGTTCGCTGCTGCTATAGCATCTTGCCGCTCTATTCCATCGCCTTGCGGTAGGACCCTGTTCTGTTCGGGGGAAAGATCTTTCGGCCGCGATTGGATAAGCCGGCAGCCCTCGTCAGCCGAGGGGCCGCCCGCATGTCATCCGGCCGCGATTTCCGGCAGAAGGATTATTTTGCCGCGGTCGCCGGCTGCGCCGGCTTGGCCGGGGCGGCATCGGCTGCAGGCTTGGGCGCAACTGGCTTCGCCGCCGCAGCCGGCTTTGCGGGCACCGGCCGCTCGAAATAGACATCGACCTTCATCCCGACGAGCAGTGGGCCCGGATCGGTCAGATCGATTTGAACCTGCGTCACGTCGAAATCGGTGAGATTGCGCGAATTCGGCGAGTTGATGCGTCCCGCCTGGACGATCGGAGCGATCGAGGCGACCTTGCCGTGGAAATCGCGGCCCGGAAATGCGTCGGCGCGGACAACGACCGGCTGCCCGATCTTGACCTCGGCGATGTCGCGCTCGTCGAGTTCCGCGCGCACGCGCAGCGCCGACAGATCGCCGAGCACAACGAGCGGGTCCGGCGAAGACGGCGACGCCAGTTCGCCGAGCTTGGCGTTGACCTGCAACGCAGTACCGGCGATCGGCGCGCGAATTTTCAGCTTCTCGAGCCCGACCTCGGCCGACCACAGATTCGAGCGCGCGACGTTGAGCGACCCCTCATTCTCGGTCGGCAGCGGCGTTCCTGACTGACCCTCGAGCTTGTGCAAAGCCGCCCGCTTCTGGCTCAGGCTGTCCTCGGCGCTCGTCAGATCCGTACGCGCCTTCGTCAAATCCGCTGGCGAGCCGTGGCCGTCGTAGATGGCGATCGCGGCATTGTCGAACGTATCGCGCGCCGTAATCACCGCTGTTTCGGCGTCCGCAACCGCGTCCTCGGCCTTGCGCCGATCCGCCGCCTTGCCGGCCGCCTGATCGTTGCGCTGGCGCTTGTGCATCTGCACCTGGTCACGCGAACTCTCGACCTGGGCCCGGGCGTCTTGATCGTCGAGACTGACCAGGAGCTGTCCGGCCAGGACTTTGTCATTGGCGCGGACAAGGATCTTGCTGATCGGACCGATGGCAGCCGACAGAATCTTGATTTGTCCGGACTTCGGCTCGATCAATCCGGGAGCAACGGCGAGCCAGTTCTGGTCGTCGGTTCTGGCCGTCGCCGCCTGCGGCGTGCCAATCCCTTGCGCGGCAGCAGCAACGGCGATTCCGGCAAGTGAGACGCCCAGAATGGTCCAAAGTATCGCTTTTTTTCTTGATGTAATCACTGTCTCAATGACCTCGCTGCTTTCTTTGCTTCTGCTTTTTTGGCTTCGTCATTACGTTCTTCGCCGACGATCTCGCCATCCTCGATGCGGATGATCCGGTCGGCGTAAGGCACCGTCCGCGGATCGTGGGTGACGACAAGCACCCCGTTCTCCGAGCCCTTCGCGATGTCGGCCAGAACCGACATGATGGCGTGCCCGTTCTTACTGTCCAAAGCCGCCGTAGGCTCGTCGGCCAGGATCGCCGCGGGCCTCCCGACGAGCGCGCGTGCAATGGCGACGCGCTGCTGTTCGCCGCCGCTCAGTTCGCGGGGATGAGACCGGATCTTGTGCGCCAGTCCCACCTTGGCCAGGGCTTCCACCGATCTTTCGTACGCATCTTCCGAGCGGTCGCCGCGAACGTCCAATGCGAGCCGCACATTGTCGACCGCGGTGAGCGTCGGAAACAGGTGATAGGACTGAAAGATGAAGCCGATGTGATCGCGCCGCAGCGCCGCCAATTGCTCGGGCGTCATCCCCTCGGTGGAATGGCCGCGAATCCGAACCGACCCCGTGCTCGGCGCCATGATGCATCCGAGCACCGAGAGCAGCGTGGTTTTGCCGCTTCCGGATGGCCCCATCAGCAGCGCCAGTTCGCCGCCGTTAAGCGACAGATGCACATCCTTGAGCGCCTGGACTTGGCCGGCGCCTTCGCCCAGCGTTTTTGCAATCCCAACGGCTTCCATGACAGGCTCGCTCATCGGGCAAACACCATCGCCGGATCCATCCGCATGACCTTCAGAATGGCGGATACCGCCGAAATCACGCACATGGCGACCGTGAGCAGAAACAGCATGACCGTGAGCCCCAGAGGCATCGCGATCGGTAGCGCCGAGTCCGCGGTCGCATTGACCACCATCACGCCGATCGCGGCGGCAATCGAGAATCCAATTACCGCGCTGACCAGCGCCTGAATGATGATGACCGTGTAGATGTAGAGGCTGGACGAGCCGATCGCGCGCAGCGTCGCAAACTCGTACAGATGATCCTTGGTGCTTGAATAGAGCGTCTGGGCGACGATGACGGTGCCGACGATCATGCCGAGCAGGGCGCCGGCGAACAGTGCCGCGCCCGCACCGGTCCCGAACAGCCAGAACGAACGGCTGCGGTCACCGAACTCACCCGGGGTCAGCACATCGACATTGGAAAGCGTCTGCTGCAGCTTGCTACGCACTTTTTGGAGATTGGCGCCCGGAGCCAGATGTACGAGCACGTAGGTATCTTTGTTGGCCGGCATTCCGATGAATGTTCGCGCCCGGTCGAGCGTCGAAAAGATATACGGCGTGGTTGTAAACGAGCGGATGCCGTCGGAAATGACTCGCACCTGCACCTTTGTGTCGTGAATCTGTGCGATCGCGCCCATGCCTTTGACGGCCAGTCGATCGAAATAAGAATGATCGACCGCCACGGCGCCTGGGATCACCAGCGAATCAAGATTGCCTTCGACCACGTTCCAAGGCTGCAGCCCCTGCCCTTTCATCGATGAGCCGATGATGAAAATCGGCGTCGCCTTGCCACCCGGCACGCGCCACTCGGAAAAACCGATCACGATCGGCACCGCGTCGGCCACGCCCTTGATCGACAGCGCACGAAATCGCTCGGATTCATCGAGCGGTGCGGGATCCTCGAACGACCGGGTGCCTTGCGGCACGATCCACAAATCGGCCGATGAATGATCGATCATGGTGGTCACCATGCGGCCGAAGCTGACAAACAGCCCCATCTGCACGTTGACCAGCACAATTGAGAAAACGATGCCAATGATGGTGGCGATGAAGCGCAGCCGATCGAAGAACAGGTTTTTGGCCGCAAGCTTGACGATCAAAGGCACATGAATGGAATCGTAAATGGACCACCAGCCGGCCTGAAGGCGCCGGGCGGTCGCGTACGGGTAGACAAGGCTTCGTTCGACTAATGCTTGCACTGTGCTTTCGCTTGTTGGCTGAGACCGACGTGTTGAAATCAGGTCGAGCGGTCGAAATTTCAATGTCTCGCAGTTGGCTCCGCCCGCAGCGCATGGGTCGGTCTAAACGACGTCAAACCCCAGGAGGACCGGGCCAATCGGCCTGTCCAAATGCGCAATGCCACTTAGACCCAAAGCTGGTCGTGTGGCAAATCGGCAAAAATCGTTAATTCACTTAGGCTTAACGCGTTGGACGTCACGAAAAAGCCACTCATGGAAGGTCGGCGAGCGCCGAAGTCCTGCCGCGGCGGCCTGCACAGCGGCGGTCAAGCCGCCAGCAGCTTGTGCACTTCGTTGACCAGTTCGCGCAGGTGAATCGGCTTGGAGAGCACCTTGGCGTGCTTGGGTGCGCTCGAATCGGAATTGAGCGCCACCGCCGCAAAGCCGGTAATGAACATGATCTTGATGTCGGGATCGAGCTCCGCGGCGCGCCGGGCAAGCTCGATGCCGTCCATCTCCGGCATGACGATATCCGTCAATAGCAGCTCGAACGGTTCCTCCCGCAGGCGCTGATAGGCGGACAGGCCATTATCATAGGAGATCACGTCAAAGCCCGCGTTTTGCAGCGCCTTGACGAGGAAACGGCGCATGTCAACGTCGTCTTCCGCAAGCAGGATCTTGGTCATTGTTCTCGAATCCGGCTGTCGCCGGTCCCCCTTCCACCCATAAGCCAGACCGCCGGTAAAAATGAAGTGAAAGTCCACAATCGGATAACCGCCTTAGCACGGACTGGCAAACATCGCTGGCAAATCACCGGCAAATCCCTGGCAAGTCCCTTGCAAGTCCCTTGGCAAGCCGCGACTCCTATGGACAATAGGCTTTGGCGCACGTTAGGGAGCGGCGCTGGGCCGCAAGGTCGCAAAATCCCACCCGAGTGTCATGTCGGATAGCCAGAACGAATTCGATCCCCCGTTCGAGGCGGTTGAACCGGCAGAGTGCCGGGGTCCGGTGCTGTTCAATTCGCCGCACAGCGGGCGCGTCTATCCACGCTCGTTCCTGCTCACGTCTCGCCTCGATCTGTCGACGTTGCGCCGGTCGGAAGATTCCTTCGTCGACGATCTGATCGCGGGCCTGGTGCAACGCGGCCATCCGATCATGCGCGCGTATTTTCCGCGCTGTTATGTCGATGTGAATCGCGAGCCCTACGAACTCGATCCGCGCATGTTCGAGGGCAGGCTTCCGTCGTTCGCCAACACCCGATCGATGCGGGTGGCCGGCGGGCTCGGCACCGTGGCCCGCGTCGTTGGCGATGCGCAGGAAATTTACGACCAGCGCATGTCGGTGACCGAAGCGCTGCGTCGGATTGACGGACTTTATAAGCCCTATCACCGTACGCTGCGGCGGCTGTTCACCCGCCTGCACCGCGATTTCGGCGCCGCGATCCTCGTCGATTGCCATTCCATGCCGTCGACTACCGGCGGCCGAGACGAGCGGCCGCGCGCCGATGTCGTGATCGGCGACCGTTACGGCACAAGCTGCGTCTCCATCGTCGCCGAGGTGGTCGAACAAACGCTGCGCGGCTTCGGTTATGCGGTCAGCCGCAACAAGCCTTACGCGGGCGGCTTTATCACCGAGCACTACGGCAACCCGGCGACCGGGCTGCACGCTATTCAACTCGAGATCAATCGCGCACTTTACATGGACGAGCGCCGCTACGAACGATCGGACTCATTCGATCGGCTCGCCGGCGAACTCGCGGTGCTGGCAGATCGGCTCGCCGAAATTCCGCTCGAGGAGTTGCGGCCGTACCGCGCCGCCGCGGAATAACGGCTTCGCGGAGACGAAGGCTTCGGCTCAAGAAAAAGGGCCGCTCACATTGCTGGAGCGGCCCAAGTCTAGGGAGGAAACGCCCAAGGAGGGCGACGGTAACGGGAGGAGTTCTCTCGTTACCGCACTGCAGCAATATACACCGCGACGCACAAAACGCAAGTGTTGCTGACCTATTCCTTTACCGTTTCCCCGACTTTTATCCTGCAAATTGTGCAGGGCTGCCCTTCGAGAGGCGGCCCGCAACCGGAACCGAACGCGATAACCACGTCTGCTCAGTCTCTTACGCGGCTTTCGGGATCTGCCCACAAAAGCGGCGGCGGCTACGCGCAGCAAATCGTTTGATTCGAAGTTCCGATCAAGAGTGCCCGACGAGGTGGTCGGGAGCCCGGGCGGACGATTGCGGCGGTCAGCACAGTTCGTTACTCGAAAGGCAGGGTTGGACTCCGATGACCGCGATCGATTTTGCAGCCTTCGTCGATGAGCTGGCGGACGTCTCCGGCGAGACGATTCGGCCGTTTTTCCGCAGCGCGCTGTCCGTCGAGAACAAGGCCCACGGCGGCGGCTTCGATCCCGTGACGGCGGCGGACCGCGCCGCCGAAACGGTCATGCGAGCGCTGATCAAGAAGACTTTCCCTGCGCACGGCATCATCGGCGAAGAATTCCCCGCCGAGCGTCCCGACGCCGAATACGTCTGGATCCTCGATCCGATCGACGGCACCAAGTCCTTCATCTGCGGCCTGCCGATGTGGGGCACGCTGATCGCACTCACCCGGAACGGCAATCCAATCTATGGGCTGATGCACCAGCCGTTTACGCGCGAGCACTTTTCCGGCGACGGGAGAGGCGCCCGCTATCGCGGACCGGCCGGCGACCGCGCGCTACAGACGCGTCCCTGTGCGGCGTTGTCCGATGCGATCATGCTGACAACCAGCCCGCTCTTGATGAACGAGGCCGACCGCCGCAGTTTCGGCCGTGTCGAACAGGCGGTGCGGCTGTCGCGCTATGGCGGCGATTGCTACGCCTATTGCGTGCTCGCGGCCGGGCACGCCGATCTGATCATCGAGACCGAGCTCAAGCCGCACGACGTGCTCGCGCTCATTCCCATTATCGAAGGCGCCGGCGGCATCGTCACCACCTGGGAAAACGGCAGTCCATCTAAAGGCGGGCGCATCGTCGCCGCCAGCGACCGCCGCGTGCATGAGCAGGCGATGAAGCTGTTGAACGGGTGACGCTGACTAATACGCCGGCGTTCCCGGCACGAACGCATCGAACGCTGCCCAAAACTGCGTGCGGTAGCGGTCCTGCTCCATCAACAGCTCGTGCTTGGCGCCGACCACCACCAGATGCGAGCCCGAGCGGAGCTGGCTCGCGAACTCTTCGATTGCCGCATTTGACACCACGACGTCCTGGCCGGCGGACACGATCAGCATCGGCTGACGAATGCGCGAGGCGTAGCGCTCGCGGATCGTCCGGGTCGCGCGAAACGCGGCGTCGACCCAGGCGACGGTGGGGCGGCCGATACCAAGCTTCGGCTCGGCCTCCAGAACCGCGGCATTGCGGGCATAGCGCACCGGATCGGAGGTGACGATATTGCCGGCAAACGGCCGCGTCTCCAGCACCTCGCCGGCTGCGCCCGGAACGTACATGGCGCCGAAACCGGCAAGGCGGAGCGCGCGCACCACGAGGCTGGTGCCGGGCGATGCGCCTGCGCCGGCGATCCCGATCAGGGGCGCGGTCAATACCACGCGATCGAACCAGCGGTGGCCGCGATAGGCGGCGCGGATCAGCACCGTCGCGCCGGTCGAGTGTCCAAGCGCGAACAGCGGCGGGGGACAATCGGGCAAGACGATCTCGCGCATGAATACTTCGAGATCGGCGTCGTATTCGGAGAAGTCGCGCACATAGCCTTTGCGCGGGTCGGCGAGCGCGCGCTCGGACAGGCCCTGGCCGCGCCAATCGATGGTCGCTACTGCGAAACCGCGCGCGCGCAAATCGCGCACGGTCTCGAAATATTTTTCGATCCATTCGCCGCGACCCTGAAAGATGCACACGGTGCCGCGCCGTCCCGCCGGCGGCTGCCAGCGCGCAAAGCGAATCGAGACGCCATCGCGCGTCTTGAGAAAGTCCGTGACGAAGTTGTCCGGGACCGGATTGGCGGGAATTGAAATCAGGCTCATCGGCGGGTTTCGACGGCTCCATGTCGCTTATAACAGTCCACGACCGCGTCTCAACCAGACCATCGCGGCACAGACCGCGGCGGCCACGGTCCGGCGATTCGATCGTAATGAATTCGCTCACGTTGCCAATGATTTACCGGGCTTGCGAGCGGGGAAACCCGCTCCCATATAGTGGAGTGCGCAGGCCAATCCTGGCTGCGTAATCCCGGCCGGGCCCCTCGGGCAGGCCATCTGCATGTCGCTCAAGGAGGATATGCCATGCGAACTTTCGATCTTGCTCCCCTCTATCGTTCCACCGTCGGTTTTGACCGCCTGTTCTCGTTGCTCGATCAGGGCCTCGACGGCGCGGCGCCCGGTTATCCGCCCTACAATATCGAGCGGACCGGGGAGAACGCCTATCGCGTCTCCGTCGCGGTCGCGGGCTTCAACGAGCCGGAACTGAGCATCGTAGCCAAGGAAAACACGCTGACCATCCGCGGCGAGAAGAACGCCAAGGATGAAGAGAAGCGCGGCGACGTGCTCTACCAGGGCATCGCGGCGCGTACGTTTGAACGCGTGTTCCAGCTCGCCGACTTTGTCCAGGTCAAGGGCGCGAGCCTCGAGAACGGACTCCTGCACGTCGATCTGGTGCGCGAGATCCCCGAGGCCAAGAAGCCCCGCTCGATCCCGATCGGCGGCAAGACCATCGACAAGACAATCGAACAGAAAGAGGCTGCGTAAGTCCACGCGGCACTGTCTCTCTCTGATAACTTGACACCTTAAAGGGAGCGCCCCGCTGGCCGGGGCGCTTTCGATTCCGGAGCCGCGAACGCTGCTAGTCCGCGTTCGGCTGCGGCGCCGAATCCGCCGGTACGATGCGGGTGGCGTCGCGGATCACCCCGGTCCGCGCGTCGAGCACGACCCGCATCGGGACCCCGCGAAAATCGGTAGCGCGCAGCACGTAGCTCGTGCCTTCGCGCATTGGCCGCGATACCGGATGAAATCCTGCCGAGCGGACCGTGCGCATGATCTCGTAGGGCGACACAAAGCCTAGCGGCGGCGGCGGCAGGGGGACCAGGTGCGGCACCGGCGCGGCTGCGGCCGGCGTCTGGGCCCGGACCGATTGGCCGAACGGCGGCCAGCACAGCCACAGAGCGGCCATCGCAAGACCGATCTTGCCAATACTCGTTGTCACGCCCACGCCCCCACTCGCGGCTTTGACCGCCCCCACAATTCCCACAGACAAAGGGTCCATGGCAATTGAGGCGGCGCTTTGACGCGATCAGACCGTTTCGCACAGATGCACGAAGCGGTCGACGTCTTCGTCCCGTGTTGAGAAGGAAGTGACGAGGCGCGCCAGGACCCGATCCGCGGGAAAATCGGCGCTGTCGCTCGAGCGCACGTAGTAGGACGCCCCCGCCGCCTTGAGTCTGGCATCGAGGTTCCGGGGCAGCGCCACGAACAGGAGATTGGCCTCGACCGGCCACAGTGGTTTCAATCCGAGCGCCGTCAGCTTCTGCGCCAGACGATCGGCCATATCGTTGGCGTGACGCGCGAGCCGGAGCCACAGATCGCCGGCGAGATAAGCCGCAAACTGCGCGGCGAGAAAGCGATGCTTGGACAGCAACTGACCGCCGCGCTTGCGCCGTTCGCCGAAAAACTTCGCCCGCTCGGGATCGAAGATCACGACGGCCTCCGCCGCGAGCGCGCCGTTCTTCGTCGCGCCAAACGACAGCACATCGATCCCGGAGCGCCATGTCATCTGTGCCGGCGTCGCATTGAGGCGCACGAGCGCGTTGGCAAAGCGCGCGCCGTCCATGTGGACGGCTAGCCCGCGCTGTTTCGCCGCGTCGCACAGCGAAGCGATTTCATCGGTGCGATAGATGGTGCCGGCTTCGCTCGCCTGTGTGATCGACAGCGCCGAGGCGATCATCTGATGCGGGCTGTGGCCGCCGTAGCCGGCGAGCGCCGTCTGCAAGGTCTCGGGCGCGATCTTGGCGCCCTCACCGGCAAGGCCGACAAGTTTGAATCCCCCGCCGAAAAACTCCGGCGCCCCGCACTCGTCGGTGGCGATATGCGACTCGGCGTGACAGAACACGGCGCCCCACGGCGGCGCGATATGCGCCAACGCCAGCGCATTGGCCGCCGTGCCCGTCGGCACCAGAAACGCCGCCACCTCGCGCTCGAAAATCTCGGACAAACGCCGCTCGACGCCTCGCGTCCACTCGTCATTGCCATAGCCCAGCGCGTAACCGGCATTGGCCTTGACGATGGCGTCGAGGATGGCCGGCGCCACCGTCGCGGTATTGTCGGACGCGAAATACATTGGGATTGGCTTCGGATTTTGCTCGCTATTCGCGGCGCAAGCGTAGGCGGACCATTGCGCTGCCGCCAGTCCCGTGATCCACTATGGGTGCGGTACCACAATCACGGACTTGATGGCGGCCGGCAGCGGGGAAGCCGGGCAAAACGCCGTTTATTGCATCGCAAGCCTTGTGTTTGTGCCCGGAATTTGCCATGTTCGGCATAGGACAGCATTGCTGTCCCAATTGATGCCCGCACAAGCGCGCAACTGGCCACTGGCCGGGCAAGGGCGCTGGGCAGCCGCCGAGGCGAGGGCGTGTCGGACGGCGGCGAAAAGCAACCGTATGGCCGGTCAACGGCACAGAGGTTGCCCGCAAGATTGTGGATCGCCCGAACGCTGCTCTCTCGGTCTCCTCACCGGACGACGAGGAAACGGGGGCGTAAGCGTGCGGATCGTGCCGTAACCCTGATTTGGCCGGGGTGCGGCAGCGACGGGAGTGCGAGGACGACGATGAGCGCGTCAGGTTTCGGCCTGTTTGATCCGGCGCTGGAAAAGGATTCCTGCGGTGTCGGATTCATTGCCGATATCAAGGCGCGCAAGTCGCACAAGATCGTCGAAGACGCGCTGACGATACTCCTTAACCTCGAACATCGCGGTGCGGTCGGCGCCGATCCGCGCGCCGGCGACGGCGCCGGCATTCTGGTTCAGACGCCGCACACGTTTTTCGCCAAGGAAGCCCGGAAGCTCGGCTTCACGCTGCCGCCGCCCGGACAATACGGCGTCGGCGTGCTGTTCCTGCCGCACGATGCCGCGTGGCGGCAGGAGATCATGGACACCTACGCGTCGGTCGCCGCGCAGGATGGCATGGCGATTCTTGGCTGGCGCGACGTGCCGACCGACAATTCGACGCTCGGCGAGTCGGTGAAGCCGACCGAACCGGTCCACAAGCAGGTCTTTATCAGACGCAATCCGAAGATATCGACCGAAGATGAGTTCGAGCGCCGGCTCTACATCATGCGCAAGACCATCTCCGGCATCATGTATGGCCGGCGACCGCGCAACACCTCCAACTACTACCCGGTGTCGATCTCCTGCCTCACCGTGATCTACAAGGGCATGTTTCTCGCCGACCAGCTCGGCACCTATTACCCGGACCTGCACGACCCGGATTTCGAAAGCGCGCTGGCGCTCATCCATCAGCGCTTTTCCACCAACACGTTCCCGACCTGGTCGCTGGCGCATCCCTACCGCATGATCGCGCACAACGGCGAGATCAACACGCTGCGCGGCAACAACAACTGGATGGCGGCACGGCAGGCATCGGTGTCGTCGCCGAAATTCGGCGGCGACATCACCAAGCTGTGGCCGATTTCCTACGAGGGTCAGTCCGACACCGCGTGTTTCGACAACGCGCTCGAATTTCTCACCATGGGCGGCTATTCGCTCGCCCATGCGATGATGATGATGATACCCGAGGCGTGGGCCGGCAATGCGCTCATGGACGAGGAACGCCGCGCCTTCTACGAATATAACGCCGCCCTGATGGAGCCGTGGGACGGTCCCGCCGCCATCGCTTTCACCAACGGACGGCAGATCGGCGCCACGCTCGACCGCAACGGCTTGCGGCCGGCGCGCTACATCGTCACCCGCGACGACCGCATCATCATGGCGTCGGAAGTCGGCGTGCTGCCGGTGCCGGAAGAAGACATCGTCGTGAAGTGGCGGCTGCAGCCGGGCAAGATGCTGCTGGTCGATCTCGACGAGGGGCGCCTCATTCCCGACGAGGAACTCAAGGCGACGCTCGCCAAGAGCCATCCTTATCGCGCGTGGCTCGATCGCACCCAGATGGTGCTGGAAGAACTGCCGGCGGTCGCGGAAACGGCGCCGATCTCGAACCTGTCGCTGCTCGATCGCCAGCAGGCCTTCGGCTACACCCAGGAAGATCTCAAAATCCTGATGACCCCGATGGCGACGACCGGCGAAGAAGCGGTCGGCTCCATGGGCAACGATACGCCGATCTCGGCGCTGTCGGACCGGCCGAAGCTGCTGTTCACCTATTTCAAACAGAACTTCGCCCAGGTGACCAATCCGCCGATCGATCCGATCCGCGAAGAACTGGTCATGAGCCTCGTCTCGATCATCGGGCCGCGGCCGAACCTGTTCGACCTGGAAGGTCTGTCGAAGTTCAAGCGCCTGGAAGTCCGGCAGCCGATCCTCACCAATGCCGACCTGGAAAAAATCCGCGCCATCTCCGACATGGGCGACCACTTCAAGTCGCGCACGCTGGACACCACCTGGCCGGCCGAGACCGGCGCCGCCGGCATGGAGGCGGCGATCGCCACGCTGTGCGGCGAAGCCGACGCCGCGGTGCGCGACGGTATCAACATCATCATCCTGTCGGATCGCCGCGCCGGTGTAGACCGCATTCAAATTCCGTCGCTGCTCGCTTGCGCGGCGGTGCATCATCATCTGATCCGCGAGGGCTTGCGCACCTCGGTCGGCCTTGTCGTCGAGTCCGGCGAGCCCCGCGAAGTGCACCATTTCGGCTGCCTCGCCGGCTACGGCGCCGAAGCAATCAATCCGTATCTCGCCTTCGAGACGCTGATCGCGATGAAGGCCGAGCTGCCGCAGAAGCTCGACGAAAAAGAAGTGCTCAAGCGCTACATCAAGTCGATCGGCAAGGGGCTGCTCAAGGTGATGTCGAAGATGGGCATCTCCACCTATCAGTCCTATTGCGGCGCGCAGATCTTTGACGCCGTCGGGCTCAAGTCCGAATTCGTCGCCAAATATTTCACCGGCACGGCGACGCGCATCGAGGGCGTCGGCTTACCGGAGATCGCCGAAGAAGCTGTGCGCCGGCACCGCGACGCATTTTCCGACTCGCCGATCTACCGCACCATGCTCGATGTCGGCGGCGAATATGCGTTCCGCGTCCGTGGCGAGGAGCACGTCTGGAATTCCGCGACGGTGGCGGCGCTGCAACACGCGGTGCGCGGCAATTCGTACGAGAAATATCGCGAATTCGCGCGGATCATCAACGAGCAGTTGGAGCACTTGTTCACTATCCGCGGCCTGTTCCGCATCAAGTCTGCGGCAGAGGACGCGCGCACGCCGGTGCCGATCGAGGAGGTCGAGCCGGCCAAGGATATCGTGCGGCGCTTCGCCACCGGCGCGATGTCGTTCGGCTCGATCTCGCGCGAGGCGCACACCACGCTCGCCATCGCCATGAACCGCATCGGCGGCAAATCGAATACCGGCGAAGGCGGCGAGGAAGCCGACCGCTTCAAGCCGCTGCCGAACGGGGATTCGATGCGCTCGGCGATCAAGCAGGTCGCCTCAGGCCGCTTTGGCGTCACCGCCGAGTATCTGGTCAACTCGGATATGATGCAGATCAAGATGGCGCAGGGCGCCAAGCCCGGCGAAGGCGGCCAGTTGCCCGGCCACAAGGTCGACAAGACCATCGCCAAGGTCCGCCACTCGACGCCCGGCGTCGGACTGATCTCGCCGCCGCCGCACCACGACATCTACTCGATCGAGGACCTGGCGCAGCTCATCTTCGATCTGAAAAACGTCAATCCAGACGGCGACGTTTCGGTGAAGCTCGTGTCGGAAGTCGGCGTCGGCACGGTCGCCGCCGGGGTATCGAAGGCGCGCTCCGATCACGTCACCATCGCCGGCTACGAGGGCGGTACCGGCGCTTCGCCGCTGACCTCGATCAAGCACGCGGGATCGCCGTGGGAGATCGGGCTTGCCGAGACCCACCAGACGCTGGTCGCCAACCGGCTGCGCGGCCGGATTGCCGTGCAAGTCGACGGCGGCATCCGCACCGGCCGCGACGTGGTGGTCGGTGCGCTGCTCGGCGCCGACGAATTCGGTTTCGCCACGGCGCCGCTGATCGCCGCCGGCTGCATCATGATGCGCAAGTGCCATCTCAATACCTGCCCGGTCGGCGTCGCCACCCAGGATCCGGTGCTGCGCAAACGCTTCAGGGGCCAGCCCGAGCACGTCATCAATTACTTCTTCTTCGTCGCCGAAGAAGTGCGCGAGCTGATGGCGGAGTTGGGCTATCGCAGCTTCAACGAGATGATCGGGCAGATGCAGATGCTCGATCGCGTCAAGCTGATCGCACACGCCAAGGCGAGCGGACTCGACTTCTCCAAGCTGTTCACCAAGCCGGACGTGCCGGCAAGCGTGAAGCTCTATAATTGCGAGCGGCAGGATCACAAGATCCACGACATCATCGACCGCAAGCTGATCGCGCAGTCGCAGGCCGCGCTCGACAACGGCGCGCCGGTGCGCCTGAAGCTGCCGATCCGCAACACCGACCGCACCACCGGCGCAATGCTGTCTGGCGAAATCGCCAAGCGCTACGGCCACGAGGGACTGCCGCACGACACCATCGTGGCGCAATTCGCCGGCACGGCCGGCCAGAGCTTCGGCGCATTCCTCGCCCGCGGCGTCACCTTCGAACTCGACGGCGACGCCAACGATTATCTCGGCAAGGGCCTCTCGGGCGGCCGCATCGTGGTGCGCCCGCCGGCACGCTCGGGCATCGTGCCGGAGCAGTCGATCATCGTCGGCAACACCGTGCTGTACGGTGCCACCGAGGGCGAGTGCTATTTCCGCGGCGTCGCCGGCGAACGGTTCGCGGTGCGCAATTCCGGCGCCATCGCGGTGATCGAGGGCGCCGGCGACCATTGCTGTGAATACATGACGGGCGGCGTCGTGGTGGTGCTGGGCCGCACCGGCCGCAACTTCGCCGCCGGCATGTCGGGCGGTATCGCCTATGTGCTCGATGATGACGGCAGCTTTGCTTCGCGCTGCAACCTCGCCATGGTCGAGCTTGAGCCGATGCCGGACGAGGAGGACATCAATTCGCGCGTCTTCCATCACGCCCGCGACCTCGAAACGCACGGGCTCGTGGACATCATGTCCGACCTGAATGCGTTCGATGCGCATCGCCTGCAT
>DASZWK010000274.1:0-2075 GCA_035546235.1 Xanthobacteraceae bacterium
GAGCCGATGATCGGCCATGACCTTCAGTATATTGGTCATCAAAGTTTCGCGCGCGCGCAGATAGTCGAGCTGCCGTTCGTCGGAGCTGTTGGCGAACCATCGCCGCCGCACGCTGTTGGTGACGTCAGCGAATAGTGGCGAAGCCATCGCGTCGGCGCGCGTCGGAAACGGCGTCTTGCCGCCCTTGAAATACAGTTCGTACGACGCATCGTCGTCCTCGATGCTGCGGGTCCGCGTCGCCAGCAGCGTGTTGAGATCGGGAATGACGACCGGGTCGATGATTTCGGCGCCAGCCGCGCGCAATTCGCCGATCGCGCGATCGAACACCTCGCCGACCTTCTTGAAATCCTCGCTGTCGGGCTCCGACGTGAAGCCCATCGGCTCGCGCAGGATGCCGAGGCGAGCCCCCTTGAGCGCGGCACGATCGAGCCCGGCCGCATAGCTCGCCACCGTGTGGCCGACGCCATAGCCGGTCACCGGATCGTCGGGATCATAGCCAACCATGCCGTCCAACAGCTTGGCGAGATCGGTGACGGTGCGCGCCATGGGCCCGAGCGAACCGTTGATGGTTGGCCAGCCGCCGTAAACGCCGCCGCGGCTGACCAGCCCCATGGTGGGGCGCATGCCGGCAACGCCGTTCCAGATTGACGGCCGGCGGATCGAAGCAAAACCCTCCTGCCCGACCGCAACCGCGCAGAAATTGGCCGACACCGCAGCACCCGATCCGCCCGACGAGCCGCCGCACGTGCGCTGCAAATCGTAGACGTTACGAGTTGACCCGAACAAAGAGCCGTGTGTATCGCCGCCGCCGAGTTCGCCCAAGGTTGCCTTGCCGAGAAAGACCACGCCCGCCTGTTTGAGCTTGGCGGCAACGAAGCAGTCGCGCTCGGGCCTGTAGTCCTTGAACAATACAGAGCCGAGCGTGGTCGGCAGACCTTTCAGATCGGCCTGGTCTTTCATCAGGACCGGTATGCCGTGTAGCGGACCGGCAAATCCGCTCGTGCGAAAGGCCGCGTCGAGCCGGTCAGCCTCCTCCAACGCCGCCGGGTTGAGCGAAATGACGGCGTTGATGGCCGGGCCTTGCTTGTCATAGGCCGCGATCCGATCGAGATACATCTGCACCAGCTGCCGCACCGTCAACGTGCCGGCCTTGTAGGCGGCATGGATGTCGCCGATGGTGGTTTCGACGACGTTGAAGGATGACAACGGCAGCTGCTGTGCGGACGACATCGATGCGCCTCCTTTGGTGTTGTTGGGCGGCAGTGTATGCGGCGCAGAGCGCCGTGTCGCGCCGCCGGTCGATCCGGATCGGCCCAGACAGCAGGACTGTCATGCGCGCCGAGGAATGCTAGCCCTCGTCGGGAAGCTGAAGGATCTCGTAGCGATGCGTCAGACGGCGATCGAGCACCGGGTCGCTCAGCTCCATCGCGAACGATCCCGAATACGAAATGCCGCCATGCACCGCGCTGGTGCCGCAGAACATCGCGGTGCCGACCGGGAGGCGGTCGCTCCCCGTGTAGAGCGAGATAAGCTCTTCCGGCGCGCGCATGCTGGTCACGGAGCATTCCTGGTAGAGCCGCGGCTTGCCGTCCTCGCCCGGCACATGGGAGCGAAGCATCAGACGATCCCAATGCGGCTTGACCTCGGAATAAAGCCAGAGCCGCGCACTCACCGGCTTGGCGCACATCTGTTTGGACCGCGACACATTGACGGTTTCGGCCTGCCGGTCGGTGTGGTCGGAGCCGACTCCGACCCATAAGCCATCATCGAGCGAGTAGAGGACAAACTCCACCTCGCCGCTTGATTTGTTCCCGACCGTCTCGATCTGCGGCGCGGTGGTCAGCAACGAGACCGAATTGCGATAGAAAATCGGCACGCTCTTGGGCGGGGCTACCCCGATATCCGCAAGCTCCTTGATGTGGGCATTCAGCGCCGCCGTATCGCGGCCGGTCCAGCCCGCAACCACCAGTTTCCCTATGGTCGCGAGGTCGAGAGTTCGCTCTTTGGGCATCCTTTTGTTTCCATTCCAATCCGCGCGGCAGCCTTATCGAACAGGTCTGCCACCACACACGGTC
>DASZWK010000275.1:0-14762 GCA_035546235.1 Xanthobacteraceae bacterium
CTTCGCGCCGCTGTTGGCGCCTGGGCTGCCGGCGGCGGCGGCCAAATGGAACGGCTTGGCCCAATACAGCTTCGTCGGCGGCAACAACGACCCGGATCACGTGCCGGTCGACCGGTTGATCGCCGCGATGACCGCTGTCCTCCAGCGCGAAGGCACGACGCTCGCGACCTATGGCCTGGACAGCGGCCCGCAAGGCTACCGGCCGCTGCGCGAGTTTCTTGCCGCCAAGCTCAGGCGCACCGCCGGCATCGTCTGCACGGCCGACGAAACTCTCATCGTCTCGGGATCGCTGCAGGCGCTCGATCTGGTCAACGGCGCGCTGCTGGCGCGGGGCGACTCGATCATCACCGAGGCCGAAACCTATCAGGGCTCGCTCAATCGCTGGGCGCGGCTCGGCGTCAACGCCGTCGGCATTCCGCTCGACCGCGACGGCATGCGCATGGACGCGCTCGCCTCAGCGCTCGACGATCTCAAAGCCCGAGGGGTGCGCGCCAAATACATCTACACCGTCCCGACCGTGCAGAATCCGACCGGCACGATCCTGACGGAAGCGCGCCGGCACGAGATGCTCCGGCTCGCCGGGCAGCACGGCGTCCCGATCTTCGAAGACGATTGCTATTCCGATCTGATCTGGGACGGCAAACGGCCGCCGGCGCTGTATTCCATGAGCCAGGACGGCGGCGTCATTCATATCGGCTCGTTCTCCAAATCGATCGCGCCGGCTTTGCGTGTCGGTTACATTGTCGCGCCGTGGCCGATCTTGTCGCGCATGCTGCCGCTCAAGACCGACGCCGGCTCCGGCGCGCTGGAGCAGATGGTGCTGGGCGAATACTGCCCGCAGCATTTCGACGCGCATGTGCCTGAGCTCAATCGCGGATTGCGTAAAAAGCTTGAAACGCTGATGGACGCGCTCAACGAGCAGTTCGGCACCGCGGCCGAATTCGACGATCCGAAGGGCGGCATCTTCCTGTGGGTCAAGCTGCCGGACGTGGTCGACACGATGAAGCTCTATAAGTCGGCTCTCGCGGCAGGCGTCGCCATCAATCCGGGACCGGAGTGGACGACAGACAAGGTTTACGGCAAAAGCCGCATGCGGCTGTGTTTTGCCAGTCCGTCGCATGACGCGATCCGCGCCGGTGTGGCAAAGCTCGCCGAAATCTGCCGCCGCGAGTTCGGCGTGCCGGATCGCATCGCCAACGTGCAGCGCGCGCGCGCCTGATCGCACCGAGATCCAGCGAAGTCTTTCGTTCAAGGAGAGAACCTCTTGCGTATTGCGATCATGGGATCGGGCGGCGTGGGCGGCTATTTCGGCGCCCGGCTGGTCAAAGGCGGCGCCGACGTGACGTTCATTGCCCGCGGCGCGCACCTTGCGGCCATGCGCGCCGACGGACTCACCATCGAAAGCGCGCACGAACCGATCCGGCTGCCCAAGGTCAACGTCACCGACGACCCGCGCAGCATCGGTCCGGTCGACATGGTGCTGTTCGGCGTCAAGCTGTGGGACACCGAAAGCGCCGCGCGTTCGCTCCTGCCGATCATGGGACCGCAGACCGGCATCATCTCGTTTCAGAATGGCGTGCAGAAAGACGATACACTGCGGAAGATTTTTGGCGCGGACGCCGTGATGGGCGGGGCCGCCTATATCGCCACGACAATCGGACGCCCCGGCGTGATCGTGCATACCGGCTCGATGCAGCGCATCGCCTTCGGCGAATATGACGGCCGGCGGTCAGAGCGCGCGCAGGCGCTTTTGGCGGCCGCACAGGCGGGCGGCATCAATGCCGAGCTCAGCGACGACATCCGCCGCGTCATCTGGGAAAAGTATTGTTTTTTGGTCGGCTTGTCCGGCGCCACGACCAGCATCCGGCTGACGCTTGGGCCGATCCGCAGCAATCCGCGCACGCGGCAGTTTCTGCTCGACCTGATGCGCGAGACCGTCGCGGTCGGCCGCGCGCTCGGCGTCAACCTGCCGGAAGACTATGCCGAGCAGCGGCTCGCGTTCGCCGATGGGCTTCCGGTCGACATGACATCGTCGATGCATCACGACCTGCAGCGCGGACGGCCGCTCGAGCTGCGCTGGCTCAGCGGCGGCGTTGTCGAAATGGGCGCCGCGGCGGGCGTCCCGACCCCCGTCAATCGCGGTGTCTACGATGTGTTGGTGCTGCATGCCGATGGGCATGCCGCGACTGAGCAGCCGAAAAGCTCATGACTGCGTCCGCGCCGGTTCTCACCATCCGGTCGCTGCGCGCGACCGCAGTCGAGGTGCCGATGACCTACGCGCTCGGCACCAGCCGCCAGCGCATCACTACGGCGCCGCTGCTGCTGATCGATCTTATGACCGAACAAGGCGTGACCGGCCACGCGTATCTGTTCTGCTATCTGCCGGCTGCGGCCCCTGCCATCGTCAAGATCGTCGAGCATGTGGAGAGCGTCGTGAGGGGCGATGCCGTCGCTCCGCTCGATCTGTGGCGCAAGGTTGCGGCGCGTTTCGCGCTGATGGGCGTGCAGGGCATCGTGCGGATGGCGATGGCCGGACTCGACGTCGCGGCGTGGGACGCCCTGGCGATCGGCGCCGGCTTGCCGTTGGCGCGCCTGTTGGGCGCGCAGCCAAGGCCGATTCCCGCCTACAACAGTTGCGGCCTTGGCCTGATGGACGCCCCGGAAGCGGTGGCTGACGAAGCGGAGAAACTGCTGGCGCCCGGCTTTCGCGCCATCAAGCTGCGGCTGGGCTATCCGACCGCGCAGCAGGATCTGGCGGCGCTGCGCGCGGTGCGCAAGCGCGTCGGTGACGACGTCAAGATCATGGTCGATTACAATCAGCTGCTCAGTACCGCGGAGGCGCTGCATCGCGGCCGCATGCTCGACCCCGAGAACCTTTATTGGCTCGAGGAGCCCATCCGCCACGACGACTATGCCGGCAACGCCACGCTGACCCGCGAACTCGCGACGCCGATCCAGATTGGCGAGAATTTTTCGGAAATTGCCGCGATGGCGACCGCCCTGGCGGCCAACGCCTGCGATTTTGTCATGCCCGACCTGGAACGGATTGGCGGCGTCACCGGCTGGCAGCGCGCCGCGGCGCTGGCGGCGGCGCGCGGCATCGAGATGTCGTCGCACCTGTTCCCGGAGGTGAGCGCGCATCTGTTGGCGGCGACGCCGACCTGTCATTTTCTGGAATATGTCGACTGGGCCGATAAGATCGTGCAGGAGCCGCTGCGTATCGCCGACGGGTGCGCGGTCGTACCTGAGCGGCCGGGTAACGGGCTCACATGGGACGCCAACGCGGTCGCGCGCTACCGCGTCGGTTAAGACGCTGTCGTCCGAGGCGCCAATTCAGCCGAGCTTGATGCCCGCGAACTTGATCACCTTGTCCCATTTCGCGGTTTCGTCGGCGATTGACTTTTTGTACTCGGCCGGCGTCATCGGCATCGGAATGGTGCCGAGCGCAACGAGGCGCTGCTTGAGCGCGGGATCGGCCAGCCCGGCGTTGATGGCCGCGTTGAGCGTAGCGATGATGTCATCGGGCGTGCCGTGCGTCGCGCCGACTCCGAGACCTCCGGTCACGCTGTAGCCGGGCACGGTTTCGCCGACCGTCGGCACATCAGGCAGCGTCGCGATGCGTTGCGGGGTCGTCACGGCAAGCAGGCGGAGCTTGCCGGCCTTGATGGCGCCGATCGAGGCAATGATCGGGTCGAACATCACCTGGGCGCGGCCGGACTGCAGGTCCGTCTGCGCCTCCATCTCGCCGCGATACGGCACGTGAAACAGATCGACGCCCGCCATCATCTTGAATAGCTCGCCGGAGATGTGGGTCAGGTTTCCGGTGCCGTTTGACGCCATGTTGACCTTGCCGGGATTGGCCTTGGCGTAGGCGATCAGCTCGGCAATGTTCTTGGCGGGAAACGACGGGGTGACCACCACGACGAACGGCGTAGCGCAGATATAGCCGACCGGTGCGATGTCGCGGATGAAGTTGAATTTCAGGCTCGGTTTGACCAGGCCGGCAATCATGTTCGGCGTCGCCACCACGAGCAGCGTATAGCCGTCCGGCGTGGCGTGGACGACGGCCTCCGTCGAGAGTTCGGTGCCGGCGCCAGGCTTGTTCTCGGTGATGAACTGCTTGCCGAAGCGCTCGGACAGAAACTGCCCGAGCAAACGTCCGATAACATCGGGCGAACTGCCGGCTGTGTAGCCGACGACCATGCGCACCGGGCGGGTTGGGTAGTCGAGCGCGGCCGCGATCCGCGGTGCAAATGGAATTGCGGCTGCCCCGGCGACCAGACCCAAGGCGTGACGACGATGCAGCGGCATAGTGTTCCCCCCAATACGCGTTGAGCGATTTCTTAGGGAGAAACCTACACGGACTGCCGCGCCTGTTCTAATGGAATCTGTCGCAGTTTCATCAAGTGACAGCGCGGCCTTTAGAACCCCTGCACCGTCTCGGCGACGTGTTCGACCTCGGGCGGCGAGGCAAAACAATGACCGACAAGCTTGCGCCATTCGGCAAAATCAGGCGAGCCGCGAAAGTCGACGGTGTGGTTCTCGACCGTCGCCCATTTGACGAATAGCCGATAACGCTGCGGCTTCTCGATCGAACGCGACAGGTTCATGCCGTGACAGCCCTTGGCGCGCTGGAAGATCGGCGCGGCTTTTTTTACGCCGGCTTCAAACTCCGCTTCCACGCCGGGCTTGACGTCGATCTGGGCGATTTCGGTGATCATAGCGGCTCCCTGAGGTCGTTTGCGGTTATGCCGAAGCGGCGCGCTCCAGCGCCCCCTTGCTCGCGGCCGGTGGCGGTCCGATGCCGAGATGATCGCGTAGCGTCGGACCGGAATAGTCCTTGCGATAAAGGCCGCGCCGCTGCAATTCCGGCACCACCAGATTGACGAAATCATTGAACGCGCCGGGGAAATATGCCGGCATGATGATAAAGCCGTCGGCCAAGCCGCTCACGAACCAATCTTCCAGCGTGTCGGCGATGCGCTGCGGCGTGCCGTAGATCACCCAATGGCCACGCGCCGCGGCGGTGATGTTGTAAAGGTCGCGCAGCGTCATCTTCTCGCGCCGTGCCATTTCGAGGAGTGTTGTCGAAAACGATTGGCCGGTGTTGATGGCCGCCGGAAACTCCGGCACCGGCGCATCGAGCGGGTAACCCGAAATGTCGTGACCGATCCGGTTCGACACCAGCGCGAGCGCATTGCTCGGCGTCAGCCAGCTCTGCAGCTTGGCGAGCTGCGCCTTGGCCTGTTCGTTGGTTTCGCCGATGATCGGCATGACGCCGGGCAAGATCGGCACCGCCTCCGGGGCGCGGCCGTGTTTGATGACGCGGGCCTTCAGGCTGTCATAAGCCGCCTTCGCCGAAACCTTGTCGCCGTTGACCACCGAGAACACGAGATTGGCCGTCCGCGCGGAAAGCTCCTGGCCGGGCGCCGAACCGCCGGCCTGAATGATGAGCGGATCGCCGTGCGGGCTGCGCTGGATGTTGAGCGGTCCTTTGACCGAAAAAAAGCGCCCCTTGTGATCGAGCGCCCGCACCTTGGCGTCATCGAGGAACGTCCCGGTTGCCTTGTCGGCAACCACGGCGTCATCGTCCCAGGTGGCCCATAGTCCCTTCACCACGTCGACGAACTCGTTGGCGATTTCGTAGCGCAGATCATGATCTGCAAGGCGATCCTTGCCGAAATTCAACGCCGCGACATTGTGGGTGCTGGTGACGATGTTCCACGCGGCGCGCCCGCCGCTGATGTGCTGCAGCGTTGCGAATGTCCGCGCCACGTTGAAGGGTTCGGAAAAGCTGGTCGACGTCGTGGCGCCAAGCCCGACATAGCGTGTCACCGCGCTCAGTGCCGCGATCAGCGTGGTCGGTTCGAAGCGCGTCATGAATGACGGATGGTCGCCGCGGTTCATCGCCACCGAATCGGAGATGAAGAACAGATCGAACTTGCCGCGCTCGGCGATCTGGGCGCCTTCGACGACGACCGGCCAACTGCAGTTGCTCGCTGCGGCGCCATCGTAGCGCCAGCCCGCCGAATGGTTGCCGGTTCCGAGCCAGAATACGCCGAGGTGCATCTGGCGGGGTGAAGCGGTCATGTCAGCCTCTCTTTTCCGTCATTGCGAACCCATGCGAAGCAATCCAGCAGGCTGGCGAGGCGTTCCGGCAGAACTGGATTGCTTCGTCGCTTTCGCTCCTCGCAATGACGAGGAATCGTCGCGAGCGCGCGGAGCCACTCGCGGTTCACGGCGCGACATGGATGTTCTTCTCCTTCACCAGCGCAGTCCATTTCTTGATCTCGCCGTTGACGCGCTGCGCCAACGCATCCGAAGCGCCTCCGCCGGGCTCGAAACCGAGTTTGGCAAAGGCCTGCTTGACATCGGGCATCACGAGAATGCTGTTCATCTGGTTGTTGAGCTTCTGCACGATCGGCGCTGGCGTGCCCGCCGGCGCGAACAGACCGAACCAGACCGGATTGTCGAAGCCCGGCAGGCCGGACTCGGCGATCGTCGGCGCATTCGGCAGAACCGGCGTGCGCTCCGCGCTGGCGATGCCGAGGAGCCGCAGCGTACCCGCGTTGATATAGCCCGCCGAGGTCGAGACGCCGTCGAACGCATAGTCGATTTGGCCGCCGATCAGGTCGGAAAGCATCGGAGCGGAACCGCGATACGGCACATGGCGAGTCTGGATGCCCGCCATGGAATTGAACAACTCCGCCACCAGATGATTGATGCTGCCGACGCCGTACGATCCAAACGTGATCTTGCCGGGCTCGCGTTTCGCCAGCGCGATGAATTCGGTGACGTTCATTACAGGCAATGCCGGACGGGCCTCCATCACCAGTGGCGACTTCGACAGCAGCACGATCGGCGCGAAATCGCGCACCGGATCGTAAGACAGCTTCGTGTAAACGGCGGAATTTGTTCCCTGCGTGCTTACGGTGCCGACGAGCAGCGTGTAACCGTCCGGCGCGGCCTGGGCGACCGCCGTCGCGCCAAGGACGCCACCGGCGCCGCCCTTATTTTCGATGATGACAGGTTGGCCGAGCGCTGCGCTGAGCTTCGGCGCGACGATGCGCGCCACCACGTCGACGGCGCCGCCTGCGGTGAACGGCACGACAATCTTGATGACTTGGTTGGGATAGCTCTGGGCACCGGCTGGCGGCGCACTGAAGATTGTCAACAACATGGCGCCAATTGCGCCGGTGATCACTCGAAGACTAATTGGCCGAAGACACAGCTTTGCGAAGATCATGCGGCTCCCCTTCCGGCACCAGCAAGCTATCACGATCGGGTTGGCCGCGATGTCACATTACCGCATGGCATGCCGCCGAACTGCGCGGGACGGCAAACGGAACGGCGCGTCGAACAGGCGAAACAAAATCGGTGTGCCAATGAGAGGGGAGGAATAATCAACGGTCCGGCTCGTGCAACGGAGCTGCGTACCACAATCTGAAGTTGGCCCACAGATGTCCAAACCGTTAGCGTACTGCCTAAAATTGAGTTGATGCCCGAACGGCGGATCGCCCCCGGCGGTGCCCTGAGCAACCGCAGGCCAGCGGCATGCGGCCGCCCGCGTTGCTGATTTTCATCTGATTTTTACCGCTCCCGGGTATTGCTCACCGCATGTCTGTATTCTCCGCGCAGATTGAGAACGCGGCGTCATCCGTTCCGTCCGGCAAGACGACTTTCGGCGAACTGTATTCAAAATTGACGGTCGGCGCGGCCGTATTTTTCGTCACGCTCGAAATTGTTGTTCTGGTGCATGCCGGTTGGCCGCCGGCTGGTAAGCCGTGGCTCGACGCCGAGCATTACGTATTCGGGCGCGACTTCATCAACACCTGGATGGGCGGGCGCTCGATTTTTTTCGGCGGCCCCGCGCCATGGTTTGACCTCCGCGTCTACAACGAGGCGATCCGCCGGGTGATGGGCCCGGAATACCCGTTAGTTTTCTGGTCCTATCCGCCGCATGTTGTTCTCTTTGCCTGGCCATTCGGCTTGCTTCCGTATTTGCCGGCATATCTGGCGTGGTGTGTGATCGGCATCACCGTTTATCTGTTCGTTGCCAAGCACGCCGTTCCGCGCGAACGGATTCTGTTTCTCGCCGCCGCGCCGTCTGTTGCGGTATGCGTGTTCTTTGGACAAAACGGTTTCTACACGGCCGCGTTGCTGATCGGTGGCCTGCTCAGTCTGGATCGTCGGCCGATACTCGCCGGCGTGCTGTTCGGATTGCTCACCATCAAACCGCAGATGGGCCTGTTGCTGCCGGTGATCCTGCTGCTCGAGCGGAGGTGGGTGACGATTGCTTCCGCTGTCGCGACGGTAGCCGTGCTGGTCACGGCGACGGCGATGTTGTTCGGCTGGAGCGTGTGGTTGGAGTTCCTGCAAAAGGTCCTGCCGCAGCAGCGATGGCTGACGGAGCATGGCGGGGATCTTTTGTTCGCGCTGGTAGGCTCAGTCTATTTCGGCGCGCGCCTTGTTCACCTGCCGCAAGGCGTCGATTGGGCGCTCCAGTGGATCGCTTGCGCATTTGCGCTCGCCAGCGTTGCGTGGACCTATTGGTGCCGGCGCGATCCCGCCCTGTCGTTTGCCTTGTTCGCCACGGCGACCTTTCTCTTTACGCCGTATATCCTCAGCTACGACATGGTCATCCTTGGCTTCGTGGTCGCGACGCTGCGCGGGCGCAGTGACAATACCCCGGCGGACCATTGGCTCTTGATCGCGGTCTGGACACTGCCGATCACGATGATGATCGCTGCCGTCGTCAAGATTCCGCTGGCGCCGATCGTGCTGATCGCGTTCGCTTGCCGGCTGCTGTGGCGGCTTCGGTACGATGCCCGCGTGGTTGCGGCGCGACCGGCAGAGGCCGCGGTCGCTGCCGCTGTCGCATAGCGAAGCGCCTGACGCCGGTTGGCCCCTACCTAGCCCAGCGGCGCGCCGAGCAGGCGAAAGACAATCGGCCCGGCAATAAGGAACGCGAGTAGTCCCACGCGCCATCGCGGGGATCGGATGGCGCCGGTCAGTGATAATCCGGCGAGCGGCACGATCGCGACAAGCGGCAGGTAATAGCGCGGATAGGCCTCCATCAGCCAGCCGGTCGCAAGGTGATCGGCATAGCTGTGGCGGACATGCAGCGTGAAAGTCAGCGCGAGCGCCAGTGCTCCTGCGATCACGACCACGTCGAGCGCCGTCTCTTGCCGCCGCCAAAGGCGCCGCAGCGACAAGCCGGTCCCCGCCGCCGCACAGATGAGCGCCACCACAGGGATCACCAGCATGGCGTAATTGAAAATGCCTCGCGGATTGAGTGAAGGCATCCATTCGGCGATGAAGGCGACGACGAAATAGCCGAAATAAGCAACAAAGGACTTGCGCGGCAGGTTGGCCAAACCAAGGACCCCCGCATCACGTTTCAGCATCGCGACCTGCGCCGGCGTGTCGGGCGCCGGGCTGCCATATTGCATCGCAAAGACGATGTAGGGCGCCGCGGCGACAAGGACCGCAAGTACAACCGCGATCGTCCACGACCAGCGCCATCGCCGGCGCCAGATCAGATAAGCGATGGCGGCGCTCACCATCGCGCCCGTGAGCACCAGACCGGTCGCCTTTGCGCACGCGGCAACCACGACGCCGACCAGCGCCAGCGCGAGCCACACGCCGCGCTCGCTTGCGACGAGCTGCCAGATGCCGAGCGTGGCAAGCGCGCCGCCAAGGAAAGCGAGATTGTCGTTGTTGACCGAACCGGCGAGGGGCGCCAGCACCGGAATACAGGCCAACGGCAGCGCATAGGCGTAAAATTCATTGCGGGAGAAGCCGGCGGCGAGACCGAGGCCGAGCAGCGCGGCGAGGCCGACTGCGGCGATCGCAACGTCGATCAGGCGATCCGCCAGCAGGGCTTGGGGATGGCCTTCGAGCTTCGGACCCAGCCACGCCAGCAAGTCATAGAATTCCGCCGGGTGATTCAGATAATTGGGCAGATCGGTGAACTGGAACGTCCTCGGGTCCAGAAGACGCAGGCTGTTGAGGTCCGGCGAAGCTTTGCCGGCGTCCTGGATCTCGGCCACATAGGAGGCATGCGCCACCTCATCGAAGCCCTGTGTGATGTCCTTGCGTTCTGCACTGAAGAGCGCCGCCAGTACAAACAGAGCGAAGATAATGCAGGCGATAGAAAGATTTGCCCTGGTCGAGGCAGTTAAAGCGGGCGACGCGTAAGCGGGGGCGGTCGACATAAAGGGGAAAATGCGCGCCCGGGGTTAAATATTCGCTAGGCGATGCTTAGAGTGAGCAGATCGCCGATCTCACCATCCTCCATCAACCAAGGGCTTGTCATGATTGACGTACACTACTGGACCACGCCGAACGGCCACAAGGTCACGATTTTTCTCGAGGAGGCCGGACTGGAGTACAAGATTTTTCCGGTCAACATCGGCAAGGGCGAGCAGTTCAAGGCCGAATTTCTGACGGTCTCGCCGAACAACCGCATTCCGGCGATTGTCGATCATGCTCCCGCCGACGCCGGCAAGCCGATTTCGGTGTTCGAGTCGGGCGCCATCCTGCTCTATCTGGCCGACAAGACCGGCAAGTTCATTGCAAAGGATTTGCGTGGCCGTACCGCGACGGTCGAATGGCTGTTCTGGCAGATGGGCAATCTCGGCCCGATGTCGGGTCAAAACAATCATTTCAGCAATTACGCCCAGGACAAGATTCAGTATGCGATGGACCGCTACCGCAATGAGGTGAACCGGCTGTACGGCGTGATGAACAAGCGGCTCGCCGATCATCAGTATCTCGCCGGCGATTATTCGATCGCCGACATGGCGTCCTATCCGTGGGTGACGATCTGGGAACGTCAGCACCAGAACATCGAGGACTTTCCGCACATCAAGCGCTGGCTCGCCGCCATCAAGGCGCGACCCGCGGTGGTCAAGGCCTACGAGTGGACGCCGAAGATCAATCCGGGCCAGGGCGGCATCCGCACCGCGGAGGAGCGCGCGATCCTGTTTGGACAAAGCGCCCAATCGGTTGCCGCTGCGGCGCAGCGCGCGCGCTAAGGCTTGACCCCTAAAAGTGGATGCCGGTTTTCGGATAAGATCATGCTCCAACAATAAGCCGCTACGACCGCTCCGCGCAGAACGCGAAGCGGCTGACCACAATGCCGGCACGACCGGTGAGAAAATCAGGGGAGGTGGCGATGAGATGGTGGACAGCATCGGCTGTGTTCGCTGCGCTTACGCTTGCAGCGGCCATGTCGGCTGCGCACGCGCAGGATTATCCGACGCGGCCGGTGACGCTGGTGGTGCCGTACACGCCGGGCGGCAGTACGGAAATTCTTGCCCGCATCGTCGGCGACAAACTCGGCAGGCGCCTCGGCAGGCCGGTGGTGGTCGAGATGCGGCCGGGCGCCGGCACGGTCATCGGCGCCGCCGCGGTCGCGCAGGCGCCGCCTGATGGCTACACGCTCCTGATGGCGACGCCGACGCCGATGGCGATCAACGTCACGGTGCACAAGAAGCTGCCCTACGATCCGGCGACCGACTTCGTGCCGCTCGGCATGGTGGCGTCCGCGCCGTTTTTGTTGCTGGTCGATCCGGCGCTGCCGGTGCACTCGGTCAAGGAGCTGATTGCCTACGCCAAGGCCAATCCGGGAAAATTGTCGTATGGCTCCGGCGGCGTCGGCTCGCCGCACCATCTCTATATGGAGCTGTTCAAGAGCATGACGGGCACGCAGATGACGCATGTGCCCTACAAAGGCAGCCTGCCTGCACTCACCGACGTGGTCGGCGGCCATATCCAGCTCATGTTCTGCGATATTCCGCCGGCGGCCGGCATGATATCCGCCGGCAAAGTCCGCGTGCTCGCCGTCTCGACCGAAAAGCGCGTGCCGTCCTATCCAAACGTGCCGACGGTGGCGGAAGCCGGGGTACCGGGCTTCGCGGTGGCCGGATGGTTCATGATCGTCGCGCCGATAAAAACGCCGCGCGACGTCGTTGCCAAGCTGCACGAGAACCTGATCGCCGTAGCGGCGGACCCGGACGTGAAGGCGCGCATCGCCCAGCTCAGCCTGGTGGAGCTGCCGACACCGCCGATCGCCGAGATGCAGGCTTTCGTCAAAAACGAAATCGTGCGCTGGGGCAAGATCGTCCAGGCGGCCGGAATCGTGGGGACGGAGTAGGAGCGCAAATAAACGTTGCGCTCCTGATGGCTACGGGCTGACGCCGCCGATGTAGCCCATGATCTTCCAGGCGCCCTCGGACTTGCTGTAGCAGATCTTGTCGGTGGCGAGCGGCATCAGCGCGTCGATCGGGATGAAGCCGGTCTTGCCGTCGGGCAGTGCCAGATGCAGGAACTGCGTCTCGCCCGGGTTCGCCTTCGGGCTGTCCGGCAGCACGCGCACGAAATACAAACCGAGCTTCTCGACCACGGCGGCGCTCGACTGCGCCGCGGCGCGTGCTTCGACGCCGTCACGGGCCGGATAACCCCAGTCTTCTGGGTCGGTATCGGTCTGCTGCACCAGCGTCTCGAACGCCTTGGCGTCGAAATCCGGCGGCGCCGGAGCGCAGAAGATACCCTTGTTGTCCGGCAGTTCCCCCAAGGTCGGCTCGCCGGCGTCCATCGCCAGCACGCGCCAGCCGGCGCCATTGGGGTTATCGAGATCGATCGCCTTGGCGAGATTGTCGATGCCGGGCTTGCGGGCGTCGGCGAGATTCTTGTCCTGTATCCAGAAGAAGTCCTGCGTCACGACCAGTTTGGCGAGGGCAGCGCGATCCTTTTTGTCGGCCGCGGCGCCGAGTTCCTTGCGAAACGCCGCAAAGCTCGGATCGTTGTAAGGACCAGCGAGTTTCACCGCCACCGTGCTGTATGGTTTGATCGGCGTCGGGGGTGGAGGTGGCGGCGGCTTAAAGCCGACCGGCGGCTGCGGCAGGTCCTGCGCCAAGGCGCCGGCTGCGGCGAGTGCGCAAAGCGCAACAGCAGTCAGGATCGAGGCGGCAACAACAAACGCGCGGCGCATCAAGCAATCTCCACTTTCCAACACCAGGTTCCACGATCCATTTTGCCTCAGACCCACGAGGCGGCAACGATCCTACAGCAGCGCCGCCGCGATGGCGAACACCAGCGCCGGCGGCATCACGATCGCGCCCCATTTCAAGAAGCGGCCTGCGCCGACGCTAACGCGCTCACGGCGCAGTGCGGCGAGCCAAAGGATCGTGGCGAGCGAACCGGTGACGGAAAGATTGGGGCCCAGATCGACGCCGATCAAGATAGCGCGCGTGACCTGATCCGAGATGTGATCGCTTTGCAGGACGCTGCCGCCGATCAATCCGACCGGCAGATTGTTGGCGAGGTTGCTGCCCAGGGCGACGGCGATGCCGGCGGTCCACGCCGCTCCGGCCGCCGAATGCGCCGCGGTCTCGCGCAGCAACGAACCGATGATTGCCACCAGGCCGGTCTCATTCAATGCCTCGACCAGCACGAACAAGCCGGCGACCAGGGGCAGCACACCCCAGGAAACGTCCTTGACGATGATCCATGCTTTCCCCGGCTGGAACGCGAGGACGATGACAGCGGTGGCTACGCCGGCGACGCAGGTCGGCAAGCCGAGCTGCATGTCCATGGCGGACGCGCCGAGCAGAACGAGCGCAGTCACCGCGATGCCGGCCGCCGCGATCCTGCCGCCGAAAGGCAGCGCGGGCACCGGCACGTCTGCGGCGATGCTCTGATGCAGCGCCTGCCGCTGCGTCCATCGCAGCAGCACGTAAGTCACGGCGATCGACACCACGGACGGCAAGAGGTAGCGCGGCAGCCATTGCAACAGCGGCGGCATGTGACTGCCATAGATCACGAGGTTGGCCGGATTTGAGATCGGCAGCACGAACGACGCCGCGTTGGCGATGAATGCGCAGATCAAAAGGTAGGGCAGCGGCTGCTCGGCCTTCGCAGTCCGCACCGCGGCCGCCACGGCGGGCGTGAGCACGACCGCGGTCGCGTCATTCGACAGGAAGATCGTGACCACCGTGCCGACAAGATAGATCAGCAGGAACAGCCGCCGCGGCGAGCCGCCGGCATGCTGCGTCGCGCGCGCCGCGAGCCAGTCGAACAAGCCTTCACTGCGCGCAACCTCGGCCAGCAGCATCATGCCGGTCAGGAACAGATAAACGTCGGTGCCCTTGGCGATTCCCGCGAGCGCGGTCGTGGGCGTAATGAGCCGCAGCGCCACAAGCAGCACGGCGCCGCCGACGGCCCATAGCGCCTCGACGCTGTTGAACGGCCGGATGATGACGCCGGCGACCGCCAATGCGGCAATGATCCAGATGGCGAGATGCGATGACATCAATAATCTAAAAGCATCAAAACAGGCTCATCCCGCAGTGCGGTGCGTTTCGCGCGCGACCAACCCGAATTCCCGCGATTCTTCGCCTTCGTCCGCCAGCACTGCCGCGGCGGCGCTGACGATGCGGCGAAATCCGGTCCACAGCGCAACAGAGCCAAGCGCAAAACTGCCCAGGACGATGAAGGTCGCGCTGTAGCCAAACTGCTGCGACATCCACCCGCCGATAGCCGGGCTCAATGATGCCCCGATGCCTTGCGCCGTCATCACCGCTCCCTGCCCGACATTAATGCGGCCGGTGCCGTTAAGAATCCGGGCCACCAGCGTGGGGACCGCCACGCTTTGCAGGCCTGCACCGATGCCGTCAAGAAATTGCACCGGATAGACGCCCCAGCGGCCGATCAGGAACGCCGCGATCAGCCCCCTGATCGGCAGCGCCGCGAAGGAA
>DASZWK010000276.1:0-3171 GCA_035546235.1 Xanthobacteraceae bacterium
TTAGCGCGGCCTTTTCGCGGCGGCCGCTCTAGTTGAGCAGGCCGCGCACCGCGCCCGTCACGCCGCCAACGGTGTTGCCCACCGTCGCGCCGACGGTCGTCGCAGCCGAGCGCACCACCGGCGCAGCGCTCGCGATTTCGACGTTCGCGCTCGTCGCGACGGTCGCTCCGACATTCGCCGGCTGCGTCACGCCGGTGCCGGCGTTGATCGCGACGGCGACGCCCGCGCCGCTCGCGTTCGCAGCGCCACGCGAAAGCAGCAGATCGTCCAGCCTGGTGTCGACAGACGCTGAAACCGCAAGCGACCTCTGCGCGAGATGACCGGAAATCGCGATATCGGCGAGCTTCGCCACAGGCGGCGACGGCTGGTCTGGATCGACGACGGCGGCGGGCTCGTCCGGGGTGCTTGCTACCTGCGCCGGTGCCGTCGAAGTTGAAGATGCGGGCGCAAAGGCTGTTGCGCCGGCAAAGGTCCGGTCAGTTACCACCGGTGCGGAAAATACCACGGCCGCATCGGGCGCGGCGGGCAGGCGAATAGCCGCGACAATCGGCCGGAGATGCGGATCGGGCACGGCCGTCGCCACCTGATCATCGGCGCTGACCGGCGCGATGAGCGACGGTGCGGCAGGTGGATGCCCACCGCTCCACACCAGACCACCGACGTGCATCGCCGCGAAACCCACCAGCACGGCGAAGACGTCGACAGCAGCAATCACCACGCCCGGCGACACGCGCTTCGGCAAGGCCGCAGCACTGGAATATCCGGCAAGCAGGCGCGAGAAATCGAATGCCCGGCTCATATCAACCGACCCCTCTGCTGACCGCACAGCCAGCAGCGTCCGGCGCGAAAGTGGCGAAGGTGTGTCGGGCCTAGCCGACGATCTCGGTGCCCGCGAACCAGTATGCGATCTCCTCGCGCGCCGTCTCGGGGGCATCGGAACCGTGCACGGAATTCTCGCCGATGCTCCTGGCGAATTCCTTGCGGATTGTGCCCGCCGCGGCCTTGGCCGGATCGGTTGCGCCCATCACTTCGCGATTCTTGAGGATGGCATTCTCGCCCTCGAGTACCTGCACCACCGTCGGGCCGGACGTCATGGTGTCGACCAGCTCGCCGAAGAACGGCCGCGCCTTGTGGACGGCATAGAAGCCTTCCGCCTGCTTGCGGCTCATCCACACACGCTTCTGGGCAACGATGCGCAGCCCCGCGGCCTCAAGCTTGGCGTTGATGGTGCCGGTCAGGTTGCGTGCCGTCGCATCTGGCTTGATCATGGAAAAGGTGCGCTCGACGGCCATAGCTCGGGTTCCTGATTGCTGAAACGAAACGACGGGTCGCTCTAGTAGCGCGGCCCGCCGTGGTCTCGCAAGCCGTCGGCGCTATTGTGGAATCAGCAGTTCGGTCCCGCTGCCATCCTGGTCGGCGATCGTCCAGATGCCGTCCAGCGTGTCGTCGTCGCGAATTTCGTAGATGACGAGGCCGATGTCCTTGTTCAGGTAGTACGCGGCTGCCAGCGCAATACCGTTGCGCATGCAGATGCCCTCGGACTCGTCCTCGCCGATGTGCCAGACGATCCGGCAGGTGGAGTCGCTCGTGACCGTGATCTCCGCCGTGCCCTTGTATTTCGAACCGTCCGGGTTGGTGCCGCGCACATCGTAGTCTCCGCCGCTAAAATGACTGGCGTCGGCGTACGCCGCGCCGGCGCAGCCAAGCGCGATGACCGCACTCACCAGTGCCGTCCTGATCAGTCGCATTGTGGTGGCTCCCCTGTCACAGCGCGGCCGCCATGCGGGGGCGGCCGCCCAAACCTTCCCCCGATCACGCAAGCCTAGGTCGAGGAGCCCTTGTTCGACAAGTGACCCGCATCACGGATTTTGGGGTTTGTTCGCGTGGCTCTCTGCCCGGCCGATCACGGTTTTGCCGGCCTGCGCCACAAGCTCCGCCAGGGCTTCGAAATCGGCTGCGCGCGGCGAGCTTCGCCGCCACGCGATGCCTGCGGTGCGCCGCGGCTCCGGTCGGGCAAAGCGTACCAGCCTGATGCGGCGATCGCTGCGCACCGTCTCCGCGGCAATCTCGGGGAGCAGCGTCACCCCCTGCCCAGCGGCCACAAGATGCAGGATCGTGGCCAGGCTCGTTGCGCCAAAACTGCGCAGATGCTGCGGCGCGGCTGAACCACAGATGGCCAAGGCCTGATCGCGCAGGCAATGGCCGTCCTCGAGCAGCAGAAGCTCCTCGCCGGCAATCCGCTCCACCGATGCCCGCTTGAGCTTGGCATGCATCGAACCGACAGGCGCCGCGAGCAGGAAGCGATCCTCGAAGGCGGCGCGCTCCTCGATCTCACCAACGCCAAGCGGCAGGCTCGCGATGATAACGTCGAGGCCGCCGGTCAGCAGTTCGGCGGTCAGCGCGCGAGTCACCGTCTCCCGAATGGTCGGTTTCAGCCGGGGATAATGTTCCGCCGCCAGCGAAACCAACTCCGGCAAAAGGTAAGGCGCCAGCGATGGGATGATGCCGATACGAAGCGGGCCACAGAGGACGCCTTCACGCGCTGCCGCCGTATCCTCGAGGTCGCGCACTGCCGCCAGGATGCCGGCGCCGCGCGCCCTCACCTGCTCTCCGAGTTGAGTGATGACCAGACCACCTGGGCGGCGCTCGAACAGCGCTCCGCCGAGCTGCCGCTCCAGCTCGCGGATTTGCATGGAGAGCGCTGGCTGCGAAATGCCCGCGATCTCGGCGGCCCGGCCGAAATGCCCGGTCTCGGCAAGGGCTTCCAGATAGCGCAGATGCCGCAGCGTGATCATCAGCTTCTCTTATCACGACTGCGGCAGAATATGATTTGTTTTTATGGGCTCGGTTTGGCATCGTTCCAGACAACGCTCGGCCGCCACGCGATCGCGTGCGGCGGCGATGCTCAATACGCCACAAGGAGGCTACCATGGACGCGAAGTCGGATGCGGATGCGGGCAAATGCCCGGTCGCTCACGGAGGAAGATCGAACCGCGAGTGGTGGCCTCACCAACTTGACGTCGGCGTGCTCCACCGCAACTCGAAGAAGTCCGACCCGATGGGCGAGACCTTCGACTACGCCAAGGAGTTCAAGAGCCTCGACCTCAACGCCGTCATTGCCGACCTCAAGGCGGTGATGACGCAGTCGCAGGACTGGTGGCCGGCCGATTT
>DASZWK010000277.1:0-14373 GCA_035546235.1 Xanthobacteraceae bacterium
GATGAGCTGCGCACCCTGTTCCGCGGCTTCATCGCCAAGGCTCGGACAGCGGTGCTGAATCTCGATAACGTCGAAACAGCGACCCTTGCGGCCGAATTGAGCCCGGGGCAGGCGGTAACCTACAGTCTGCGTAATGCAGCAGCCGATCTCCTCGCCCGCGCTCCAGTCGAGTCGCCGACCGGCATTGCGTTTCAAGTAACGGAGCGCGATTCCGGCGAGACTGCCGACGTGACTCTGAAAGTTCCGGGGCTTCATAACGTAGCCAACGCCCTCGCCGCGCTGAGCGTCGCAAAGGCAATTGGCGTAAGCCTCTCTGAAGCTGTGACCCATCTGGGTGAGTTCAGCGGCATCCGCCGGCGCCTGGAGATTGTGGGCGCCGCGAGTGGCATAACCGTTATTGACGACTTCGCCCACAACCCCGACAAGATTTCGGCAACGCTCAAGACGCTGCACGCGTTTCCCGGCCGCCTGTTGCTGATGTTCCAACCCCATGGCTATGGCCCGGTTCGCTTGATGAAGGACGGCCTGGTGGACTGTTTTGTGAGTGAGCTGCACGATGAGGACGTTCTGACCATGCCCGAGCCGGTCTATTTCGGCGGCACTGTCGATCGCAGCGTTGGCAGTCGTGAAGTCATATGTGAAATTGAACGGCGCGGCGTAAAGGCTTTTGCATTTCCGGATCGCAGCGCCTGCGGTGACGCCCTTGTCAGACTGGCCGGTCGTGGCGATCGCATTGTGATTATGGGCGCGCGCGACGATTCGCTTTCTCAATTCGCGCATGAGCTTATTCGACGGATTGACCAGGGCTAGGTTTTCGATCGCCGCCAGTCAAGGCAAGGCACACCGCGCGTCCTGGTGCCACGCCAAAGTTGATACAATCGCGGGCGGTGCCGCGACAACCTCTCTCGGCGCTCGGGGAGACTCACCCCTTTGCCATGCGGGCCATGCCCCAGCGGTAGATGGTGGCGCGTTCGATCGAGCCGAACACCAGCCGTTCGGCGGCGAAGCCAATCAAGCCGATCACCAGGATCGACGCCATCATCACGTCGGCATTGAGAAACTGCTGGGCATCGAAGATGACCCAGCCGAGGCCCCAGTTCGAAGCCGCCAGCATTTCGGCGCCGATCACCGCGATCCACGAGCGCAAGAACGACTGTCGCAGCCCGGCGATGATGAACGGCGACGCGCCTGGAATGATGACCTTCCAGAACAGCCGGCGCTCGTCCGCTCCCATGGCGCCTGCGGCGCGCAGCCAGATCGGGTTGACGGCGCGCACGCCCGACCAGGTGTTGAGCAGCATCGGAAACAGCGCGGCGTAAAACACGATCAGCACGGTGACGGTGTCGCCGAGCCCGAACCACAGGATGAACACCGGCACCCAGGCGAGCGATGGGATCGGCATCAAGGCGCTGGCGAGCGGCAGCACGAAATGCTCGACCGGGCGCAAGCGCGCCATCAGCACGCCAAGCGGCAGGCCGACCGCAACCGCAAGGCCGAACCCGATCAGCACCCGGGCGAGCGTAGCGGCGGCGTGGCCGAACATGCTGCCGTCGGCCAGCATGCCGCCGAGCGTTTGCGCGATGGTGCCGAGCGGCGGCATCAGCGCCGGTTTGACGAAGCCCGAGTGCGCGACCAGCTCATAGAACGCAGCGAGCACGATGAAACTCGTGAAGCCGCGCCGCAGCGAACGCGACCGTTCCGCCGTCATGACGTCACCATTCCCCAGCGCACCACGGTAAAATTCTCCAGCGGCTGGAACACGAGCTTCTCCAGGCCGACGCCGATCAGCGCGATCACCGCGATGCCTGAGAGCATCACGTCGGTATTGAGAAATTCCTGCGCGCCGAAAATCATCCAGCCCAATCCCCACGGCACGGCGGCGAGCATTTCGACCGCGACCAGGATGCGCCAGGCTTGCGCCAGGCCGAGCCGCAATCCCGTGAGGACGTAAGGCAGGGCGCCGGGCAGAATCACATGACGGAACAGCCGGCGGTCGTCCGCCCCCATGGCGTGCGCGGCGCGCACCCAGATGTCTTTGACGGCCTTCACGCCGGTCCAGGCGTTGTAGATGATCGGAAACGTCGAGACGAACGCGACCAGCAGAATGGACGGCACGTTGCCGGGTCCGAACCACAACAAGAACAGCGGCGTGTAGGCGAGGCCCGGGATCGGCGCCGCGACGCTGATGAGCGGCAGCAGATAATCCTCGACGCGGCGAGAGCGCCCCATCGCCACACCGATGCCGACGCCGACGATCGCCGCCAGGGCAAAACCGGCAATCAGACGCAACAGCGTGTCGAGCACGTGATGCGGCAACACACCGCTGATTGTGAGCCGCATGAACGTCGCGGCGACCGTTTCCAGCGGCGGAAAGAATTTTGCCGGAAACAGCCCGAGATGGGCCGCCGTTTCCCACGCGCCGCCGGTGACGATGAACGGAAATATATTGCGCAACGCGCGCCACACTGGCCCTGTTTCGCCAGCCGGCTGTGCGGCGATCTCCGAAAGCTCTGCGACCTGCGCCATGGCGCGAAACTACAAATCGGCTGCCGTTCCGGCAAGCGCCAGCGGTCCGATTCCAACGTTCGCATCCGGAGTTCGCCGCTGGGTGGGAAGCGAATGTCAATTCCGCTCCACAGGCGGCGCTGCCGTGGGAGACGTTGCAGTAACCGCGCCCTGTGATAGGAACTCAGGCCCTGAACGCAGTTCGTCAAGGAGTTCGCGATGGCCACTAAGAATGCGCAGAAGATCGGCTGGATCGGCATGGGCCGCATGGGCCTGCCCATGGCCGAGCGGCTCATCAAGGCCGGCCACGACGTTTCGATCTGGAATCGCACCCGCGCCAAGGCTGAGCCGCTGGCCAAGATCGGCGGCAAGGTGGTCGACCACCTCTACGAACTGAAAAATGTCGACGTCTTGTTCTCCATCCTCGACACCGGCAAGAGCGTGCAGGACGTGCTGTACGGCAAGAACGGCGTATGCAGCCAGGCCGGTAAGATGCCGCCGGTCGTGGTCGACTGCTCCACCATCGCGGTGGAAGAGTCCGCGGCAATCCGCGACAAACTCAAACAGCTCGGCTCCGATTTCGTCGCCGCGCCGGTAAGCGGCAACGCCAAGGTCATCAAGGCCGGTAAACTCTCCGCGGTGGTGTCCGGGCCCGAGGCGGCGTGCAAGACCGCGACGCCGCTCATTGAGATTTTCGCACCGCAAGGCGTGTCCTATGTGGGCGAGGGCGAGCTCGCGCGCGTCTGCAAGATCGCTCATAACGTCATGCTCGGCGTGGTGATCGAGAATCTGATCGAGATCACGCTTCTGACCAACAAGATGGGCGTGCCGCGGCACGCGTTCCTGGCGTTTCTCAACAACGGCGTGATGGGCTCGATGTTCACGCGCTATAAGTCGCCGGCGCTGGTCAATCTCGACTGGACCACGACGTTCACGCCGGAACTGTTGCGCAAGGATCTCGATCTCGGACTCGAGCTCGCCCGGGAGATGGACGTGCCGATGCCGGTGACGGCGGCCACTCGCGAAGTGCTGCAAGGCCATTTCGGCGCCGCCATGCTGCAGAAGAATCCGGAAGAATATCTGCAGAAGGATTTTGCCGCGCTCGCCGAAACCATGGCGCTCGCCGCCGGCATGAAGCTTTCAAGCGAGAACAAGAACGTGCCGTCGGGACTGGAAACCTAGCGCGCGCTTGGTTCGACTGAGGCAAGGAGCCAGAAACGCCGCCGGCAAGGATCGGCGCTAAAGGGGGCAAGGTGAAATCGCAATTCCGTTTGCTGCTGGCCATCATGCTCGGCTTCGCCGCTGCAGCCGCGACGGCGACCGGCGCTGCGGCGCAGGCCAAGTGGCCGACCCGGCCGGTCAAATTCATCGTCACGCTCGGCGTCGGCAGCGGTGCCGATATCGGTGCGCGGCTGTTCGCCGACCGGCTGAGCCGGAAATGGGGCCAGCCGGTCATCGTCGAAAACCGTCCCGGGGGTGACGCGCTCATAGCCATCAGCGCTTTCGTCACCGCGCACGACGATCATGTGCTGCTGTTCGCGCCGTCAGGCTCGTTCACCGCGCATCCCTATGCGCACGATAAGCTGCCGTACAAGCCGAGCGACCTCGTGCCGATCGTGCGCGTGTCCAACACGATCGTGGTGGTCGCGGTGCCGACCGCGACCCACATCGATTCGATCGCCCAGATGGTGGCGCGTGCCCGCGCCGAACCCGGCAAACTCAACTGGGCCGCGGTCACCGGCCTCAACGATCTGTTGTTCTCGGGTTTCCTGGCGCAGGAGCACATCGATATTACCAAGGTGCCGTATCGCAATGCTGTCGACGCCGCCAAGGATCTCGGCGAGAACCGCGTGCAGGTCTACCTTCCGGCGCTGACCATCGTGCGTCCGGAGGTCGATTCCGGGACCGCTAAGCTGATCGCCGTGACCAACAGCATGCGGGCGCCGACCGAGCCCAACCTGCCAACCGCGGCCGAGGCCGGCTTCCCTGACTTGACGCTTGATGGCCTGGTTGGCCTGTTTGGGCCGTCCGGCATGCCGCTCGCGCTACGTGAGCGTATCGCAGCCGACGTGCGCGCGGCCGCCGATCCGATCATTGAGGATCGCCTCACCAAGAGCGGGCAGATCATGAATATCGGCGGGCCGGAGGAATTCGCCAAATCGATCGACGGGCAGCGCGCCATGGCCGCCGGTATCGCCAAGCGGCTCGGTATCCCGGCGGCGCAATGAGAATGAGCCGAAGAAATCAGCACGACATCGGGAGGAGATAATGCGCCACAGATTTCATGCCCTGCTTGCGCTGGTGTTAGGTCTGCTGGCCGCGGCGGTACTGGTGGACGCCGCGCGCGCCGCGTCCGCTTGGCCGACACGGCCGGTGAAACTGATCCTGACGCTCGGGGCCGGCAGCGGTTCGGATATCGGCGCTCGCCTGTTCGCCGACCGGCTCAGCCGCAAATGGGGCCAGCCGGTCATCGTCGAGAACCGTCCCGGCGGGGACGCCCTTGTCGCCATCAACGCATTCGTCACCGCGCATGACGATCACGTGCTGTTGTTTGCGCCGTCGTCGTCGTTCACCGCGCATCCGTTCCTGCACGACAAGCTGCCCTACAAGCCGAGCGATCTCGTTCCGATCGTGCGGGTGTCGAACACTTTCATCGTCATCGCCGTGCCCAAGGAACTGAAAATCGACACGCTGGCCGATCTGGTCAAAAGGGCGCGCGCGGAACCCGGCAAGCTCAACTGGGCGGGCGTGACCGGTGCGCTGGATTTCCTGTTCGCCGGCTGGCTCAAGGACAGCGGCTTGCAGATGACCAAGGTGCCGTACCGCAACCCGGTCGATGCCGCCAAGGATCTCGGCGAGAACCGGGTGCAGGCCTATGAGGCGGCACTGGCGATCGTGCAGCCGCAGCTTGACTCGGGCAAGATCAAGCTGCTCGCCGTCACCAACACGCAGCGAACGCCGGCCCAGCCGAACGTGCCGACCGTGCAGGAGGCGGGCTTCCCGGCGCTGACCATCGACGGGCTGGTCGGCCTGTTCGGACCGCCCGGGATGCCGCTCGATCTGCGCAAGCGGATCACGGCCGACTTCGCCGCCGTGGCAGATGCGACCATCAAGGATCGATTGGCGCTCACCGGCCAGATTCTCAACATCGGCGGGCCTGAGGAATTCGCCACGTCGATCGAGGATCAGCGCGCCAAGGTCGCCAAATTCGCAGAAGCGCTCGGCATCAAGCCGATGCAATAGGGCAGGCTCGCGCCTCCCTCAGTCGTGATGGGCGACCCGCACGGGACGGACGTGGCGGTGACGGACGGCGACGCGCTTGCCGTGCCTTCCTTCGGCGCGCATGGCGGTGCGGCAGGGCGCGCTGATCTGCGAACGCTTGCTCATCATGCAGCGGGTGATCTTGGCCCGGTCGGGAATGAATTGCTGACACAGCCGCATCGCGTCCGGCGTGCAGGCTTGCTGGAGCGCCTCGCTTTGCGCATTGGCCGCAGTGATGGCGCCAACAAAGATGGAACCGGGAACGATCAACCAGTAGAAAAAACGCAACCTACGCAAAAACGTCCCCATGTGTCGCCTCGCTGTTACTGTCGCGCTGCGGCGGTGCCGGACGCGAACGGGCGACGGGCCATGCGAATAAGGTTATTAAAGGGCGAACGACGAGTTCCGCAGGGTCACCGCGAACTGACGATCAGTGCGCGCCCCATTTGAATGCGGCTGCACGGTCCCCACCTCCGCCGCCGATGCTCGGATCGCAACGATCGATGCCGCCGGCACTGATCTGTCCGGTCGCGTTGTCGAACGTCATATGCTGGCAGAATGTGCCGTCCGGCATGGTGTAGACGATATCGCCACGATTGTTGGTGCCGCCGCCGGGCGCGGGGGCGCGCAACAGCGGGGTGATAATGGCATGGCCGCCGACCAGGAGGGCGGATGCGAACAGCACAAACAGGAGCGATGTGGTGATGATCAGCGCCAGCGAATTGGCGCGCCTGTCGTTCAGGCTGGCCTGCGTCGCGTGCAGACCGGGGCCGATGCGGCGGACATGGTCCGCCTGGACGTACCACTCGGCGTTGTTTGTGGCTGAGGGCTTGCCGACACTCATCCCCAAATCAAACGACAGAAAGCTTGCCGTCGCGATAAGGAAATTCTTTCGAATTGATTCGAAATTCGGGCCATAATCGGCCGCGAGACCTGTAAGACGAGACTTGGAATGCGAGACATGGAATGATCGGCAGCCGTCACCGGCGCATCGTACGGAGGTAGAACGTGCTCACCGCTGCACGCAACGACATGCTCACCCGGGTCGGACCCGGCACCCCGATGGGCGCGCTTTTACGCCGCTACTGGCAGCCGATTGGCGGCGCCAGCGAGCTTGATGGCGCCAACCCGGTCAAGCCGGTGCGGCTCCTTGGCGAGGACCTCGTGCTGTACCGCGACCGCGCCGGCCGTTACGGCCTGGTCGACCGTCATTGCCCGCACCGCCGCGCCGACATGTCCTATGGCTGGGTCGAGGAGCGCGGCATCCGCTGCTCGTATCACGGCTGGTTCTTCGACGAGACCGGCCGCTGCCTCGAACAGCCCTATGAGGACACCACCAATCCCAAGCCGTCGAAGTCAGGTTGCGAGATCAAGGCTTACCCGGTGAGGGAATGCGCCGGACTGTTGTTTGCCTATATGGGTCCGCTGCCGGCGCCTGAGCTGCCGATCTGGGAGCCGTTCACCTGGGGCAACGGCTTTCGCGAGATCGTGCTCGCCGACATCCCGTGCAACTGGTTCCAGTGCCAGGAGAACTCGTGCGATCCGATCCATTTCGAATGGATGCACGACAATTGGGGCGCGCGGCTGCGCGGCGGCGATCAGAACGTCGCCCCCAAACATCTGAAACTCAAGTTCGAGGAGTTTGAGCACGGCCTCGTTTACAAGCGCGTGCGCGAAGGCCAGAGCGAGGAGGACCGCTACTGGACCGTCGGGCGCGTCGCGCTGTGGCCGAACGGCTTTTATCTCGGCAGCCATTTTGAATGGCGCGTGCCGGTCGACGATGAGAACACGCTGTCGGTGGCGTGGTTCTTCATGCGCGTGCCCAAGGGTCGCGAACCCTACGCGCAACAGCGCGTACCGGTGTGGAAGAGTCCGATTCAAGGCGAGGACGGCCGCTGGATCACCAGCCACGTCATCAATCAGGACATCGTCGCCTGGGTCGGCCAGGGTCGCATCGCCGACCGCACCAAGGAAAACCTGCGCTCGAGCGACATCGGCGTCTCGATCATGCGCGCGCGTTTCTTCAAGGAGCTCGAGGCGCTGGCGGAAGGCAAGGAACCGGGCGGCGTCATCCGCAGCGCCAACGAGGCGGCCTGCATCGCGTTGCCCAACATGGCGCGCGAGTTCAACACCGAGGGCATTCCGCTCGCCGATTACCACAACGACCCGATCCTGCGTCAGCGCCTGAAGGAATTCCGTCACCATTTCGGCCAGCCGGCCGCAGTGCGCCGCGAGTTTGTCGAGGCCATGGGGATCCCCGGCCCGTAGCACGGCATTCGGGAATCATTTTTGCGAATGAGGGGGCCTGCCCGCCGCTCAGATTTTGCGGACAAACCCCTCACCCTCACGCTCCCGATTGTATCGAGAGCCGCGCACACAGATTGGATTTGTGATGGTTGGCCGTGGCGCTAAGCGTTCACGGCCTTGGCGAAATGCGCCTCGAACAGCTGCATGACCTCGCCGGCCGGCCGGGCGCGGCTGAACAGGTAGCCCTGCATTTCGGTGCAGCCCACGGCCTGCAGTGTGTCCATTTGCTGCTGGGTTTCGACGCCCTCGGCGGTCGAAATCATGTTGAGGCATTTCGCCAGGCCGGCGACCGCGTGCACGATGGCGCGCGGCTCGGCGCCGTTCGACAGATCCTGGATGAACGATCGATCGATCTTGATCTTGTCGAATGGAAAGCTGCGCAGGTAGCTGAGCGACGAATAGCCGGTGCCGAAATCGTCCATCGCGATCTGCACGCCGAGCTTGCGCAGCTGATGCAGCATGCCGAGCGTTGCGAACGTGTTCTGCATCAGCATGGTCTCGGTGATTTCGAGCTGCAGCCGCTCGGGCCGCATGCCGCTGTCCTCGAGTGCGCTCATCACAATGGCCATCAGATTCTTGCTCTTGAGCTGCGCCGGGGAAAGATTGACCGCGACCTTGACGTATTCGGGCCAGTTGGCGGTTTCCTTGCACGCCACACGCAGCACCCATTCGCCGATCGAGACGATGAGTCCGGTCTCCTCGGCGATCGGCACGAAATCGGCCGGCGAGATCAGCCCCTTGGTGGGATGATTCCAGCGCAGCAGTGCTTCGAACGCGGTGATTTCATTGGTTTGTAGATTAACGAGCGGCTGATAGTGCAGTTCGAATTCGCCGTTATTGAGCGCCTGGCGCAGGTCCATTTCCAGACCGCGACGATCCTTCATGCGCCTGTCCATTTCCTGCTCGAAGAACCGGTACATGCCGCGGCCGTCGCCTTTGGCGCCGTACAGCGCCATGTCGGCGTTCTTCAGAAGCTGATCCGGCTCGACGCCGTCGATCGGCGCGATTGAAATACCGATGCTGATGTCGGTGATGATTTGATGGCCGTCGACCTGATACGGCTTGATGATCGAGTCGCGGATGCGCCGCGATAGCGCCGCGGCGTCGGCCGGCTGGTGCATCTGCGTCATGATGATCGCGAATTCGTCGCCGCCGAGCCGCGCAATGGTATCGGGCTCTCGCGTGCAGCCGCGCAGCCGGTCGGCGACAAGTTTCAACAGTTCGTCGCCGATCGGATGGCCGAGCGTGTCGTTGACGCTCTTGAAATGATCGAGATCGAGGCACAACACCGCCAGGTTCTCGCCGCGCTTGACGCGCTTGAGCTCGTGCTCGAGCCGCTCGCGCAGCAGCACACGGTTGGGCAGATCGGTGAGCGCGTCGTGGCCGGCCATATGGGCGATGCGCTCTTCGGCGCGGCGGCGCTCGGTAACGTCCTCATGGGTGGCGAGCCAGCCGCCGTCGGCGAGCGGCTTGTTGAGGACTGAAATGGCGCGGCCGTCACCCGCGGTGACGACGCTGTGGAAGGTGTTGCCCTCGGCGATCTTCGCCAGCAGCTCCGCGATGTACTCCTCGGGATCGCCCAAGAAAGTGCGCGCCGCGAGGCGGTGCTTGAGCAGATCGAGCAGGGAAGAGCCCGCCTTGGCGGCGTCGGCCGGCAAGGCGTACATCTCGATGTAGCGGCGATTGCAGAACACGAGGCGCGCGTCGGCGTCGAACATCAGCACGCCCTGCGACATGTTTTCGAGCACGGTGTGCAGCAGCCGCTGATCTTGCTGCCCCGGCCATGCCGGCGTGCGGCCGTGCGCGGCATGTGGAAACGGCAGAATTCCGGCGTTCGCCAGCGGCGATTCGTTCAGCCCCATGATGGCTCACCCTGAAGTATGCGTTTGTACCTAGCCCGGAACGCATCCGTAGAGGCCATTCATTTTGAAGGGTTCAATGCGGTCGCTCCGCTTTTAATCAAAGCGCGCCGCGATCTGCTTGCCCTTTGGAGTAATTAGAATACGGCACGAAATCATCCGCGCCGGTGGAGGGAAAATTAGCCACGCTGGCCCCGGTGCGAACCCGATGGAATTGCGCGGCGGCTAAACGGCCCGAGAAATCCTCACATATTCCCATGCCCGCGCTTGATGGTCTGGCGGATCACCGGCGCCGTAACTTTGTCCGAAATCTGGATATTCCAGATTTCGCTTTCGCCTTGCGCGGTGAAATCGGCGAACAGCTTCGGGATCGCCGACACGTCGCGGATCTCGTGGCCGCGCAGGCCGAAGCCGCGGGCGATGTTTTCGAGCGGGGGCCGCCCGAACACAGCCAGGCTGTCGTCGATGCCGTCGGCGCGCAGCTTGTGAAATTCCGAGCCGTAGCCGCCGTCGTTCATGGCGCAAATCAGGATGCGATAGCCCTGGCGCTTGAGCGTCTCCAGCTCCTGGATGTGGAATAGAAGGCCACCGTCGCCTTCGAACAGCACGATCTTGCCGTCGCGGCCCTGCCGGCGCGCGGCCGCGACGCCGAGCGCATACGACAGACCGTTGCCGACCGCGCCGAATTCACGGACCGTCGTGTAGCGCTCCGCAGGCCGCCCGCGCATCTGGGTGTTGAAATAGGCCTGATGGCCACCGCCGACGACGCAATCCCAATCCTTGGGCACGACTGCGTCGATGGCTTTGATCACCTCGCGCGGATCCAGCACCCCGGCTTCGATATCGAACGGCATCGAGTCCGCCGGCTCGGTCGCGATGCGATGCGCGAGCTCTTTCGAGCGGATCGCCGCCGCGGTCGGTTTACCGGCGCCGAGCTTCTTGTCGAGGCCGGCAAGGATGGCCTCGACGCCGGCGAGCGCGTCCGATCTGATGTAGATGTCGGCGGCCTTTTGCCCGTCGCGCAGGCCGCGCGGCGCATCGTCGAGCTGGATCTTGACGGCCTTGCCCCAGAAATGCCCGCCGCCGACGTAGTAGGACAGGCTGGTGCCGACCGCGAGTACGACATCGGCGGACTCGTACATTTCCTTGCCCAGCGACGTGAAATAACTGCCGGTGGTGCCAAGCCCGAACGGATGATCGTGGAACAGACCGCGCGCGGGCAGCGTATTGGAGAGGAGCGCGCCGCAACGATCGGCAAGCTCGACGACCGCATCGCGCGCACCGGACCACAATACGCCACGGCCGCCGAGAATGATCGGCCGCTTTGCAGCCGCCAAGCGCTCGACAACCTTGGACACGACTTCGGGGTCGGGCTGCATGCGCCCGGCCCTGGGCTGATACATCGCCGAGGTCTCGTAGGGCTGGTTGGCCATGTATTCGACCTTCTGCAGGTCGTAGGGAATGCCCAAGACCACCGGGCACCGCTCGTATTTGGCGACGTGAAAGGCCTCGCGCACGTAATCCATCATCCGCGGCACGCTGTGCGCGGCGATGTAGCGCGCGCCGGTTGCCGTCACCAGCGGCGCCTGGTCGATGTACTGGTTGTAGAACTTGGCGTTGATTGGCGACTCGCCGGCGAACACCACCATCGGCAGGTGGGCGCGAACCGCGGCCGGCAGCGCGGTCATCAACTGCGTCACGCCAGGGCCGCAGGTGACCGAGGCAACGGCGACCTTGCCGGTTGCCACGTTATACGCCGTTGCCGCCGCTACGGTAACGTGCTCGTGCCTGACGTGGACGCTATGCACGCCCGGCAGTTTGGCAAAGGCGGTGGACCAATGCATGTTGCCGTCGCCCATCAGGACGAACTGCGTATCGACGCCTTCCGCGAGGAACGCTTCGGCGAGGGCTTCATAGAGCTTGGGCATGGGCGCGGCGCTGCTGGGATTGTGAGTTGATTGGGTGTGCGGCAAGCATGCCCGGCGGGGCGCAGTCAGTCAATTGAAGCGCCCGTACAAGGCCACGCCGCAAACCCGACGCGCCGGTCGAACAAAGGTGCCTTAGCGCGATGGGGCAAATTTCGGCGGTCTCGGCACCGGCGCGACGAACGGCAAGGATCGCGGAAATTCCAGTCGCTGCATAGCCGGGTCGAGCTCACATGCGCAATGGATGAGGTGAGCCGTTCCGGAACGGGGCGGCGACGGCGAGTCGGTGGAGAGACAGTAAAGGACGGTCACAAGCTCAAGCGCAGCGATCGCCATTACGCCGGTGCCTTGATAGCCTTTCGCGATGGCTCCCACGTGAAGTTTCCTCAAGGGCGCGATTGCCATCACAAAATATTTTGCAAATACGGCGGCTTTTTGCGCAACGGACAAATGCCGGCTTCGGTAATTCCTCCGTTTTCGGCTCAGCAGCTTGCGATGCCCGCTTCCATTCCGGTGTCACTCCGCCGCCTTGCGGGTGGGCGCTTCAATCATGCTCAGTACCTGGAGAACTTTCGGTTCGGAAATGGTCTCTCCAACGAATTCAAGCGGGTTGGTGGATATCGATGCTCCTTGATCCGAAACATGAAGGTAGACCTTCTTGTTTTCCTTAAGCATTGAAAAGACCTGTTTTCTGAATTCAGGCCATTGATCCTTTCTTATCGAGACGCAGCCGTTCGTTTGGAGTTTATCGTTGGTGGCGGCGTGCAATTCAATTCCGTCTCGATCACGATGCAATTTCGGATCGGGTATGGTCCCATCGGCCACGCCGATTGCTCCATGCCGGCTGCCCCAAGAACCGATGGCGCCGGGCGTTATGCGATAATCCCCATAGGGAATGGATTGACCGTGGCCGCCCGAGCCAAATTCGTATTTCTTTCCCTCAACCTTCATTGTTCCGGTAATTTGCTTAGGCCGGACTCTGTTCATGGCATCTCGAATGACCGGCGTGACTTTTATTTCGACCGGCCTATCCAGCTCGCTTCCAGCTTGCCTTCCAGTTTCCTTGGAGGCCAATCGATAGACGGGATCCTTTGATTCGACGGCAGCGTATGTGCGCAACTTGCATAGATTTCTGATGGTGACGTCCTTCACCAAAAGGCGAGGGCGCAGTTTAGCCTCGGCAGGGCTGCCCGACGCTTGTCCAACTCCCTTGGAGATCGACTGATAAACGGGCTCCTTCGGTTCGACATCAGCGTATGTCCGAAGCTTGCATAGATTTTTGACGGTAACCGCCCCCGTCAAATGAAGAGAGGCGCCCTTTATTTCGACCGGGCCATCCGGCGCGTTTGCATTTTTCCCGGCCGACAGTTGATAGACCGGTACCTTTGCTTCAACGGCCGCGTATTTGCGGAGCTTCCGCAACTTTTTGATTGAGACATCATTGATCGAAAGACGCGTTGCTTTGAACCTTACGTCTTGGAGCTTCGGCGCCAGATGAGCGGTTGTTCTGCGACTGGGTTTTGGCAGCGCTTCAATCTGGGCATATGTCGGAGAATATTCCGGCTTCGCCCTGCTTTGAGAAAGACTCCACAATAATACGCTTGCTGTTCCTATGGTGCCCCAGAAATTGACGTGACTCCCGAGCTTCATACTGGACGCCTCACTGTTGCGCGAAGAGAGGACGACCCTCTCGATCTCTTCGTTATGGATTATCAGCTGGACCGAATGGAACTTGGGGCAAATGGCCCGTTTGATCTAAGCTGCGGGGAACAGTTTCGTTCCTCTGTCCGCTAGCTCACTCAATGCGCGGCCGCGAACAGCCGGGCATTCTTCGGTTCCATGAACGCCTCTCATTAGACGTACAGGGGCCGCAGCAGTGAGGCCGCATTATGGCGTGCGAGGTTCCGCTGGCGGCGTTTCTGAAGCCGGTGCTTGCCGCTCCGTCAGCATCGTTAACGGCGCTCGCAGAACCCGGCCTTTTTTCAAGGTACTGCCGAATTCTGAATCTCGGTGATTTGGGGGCGCCCGGTGAAGAATGAGTTACAGTTAATTCGCTGGGAAAGCGTGTTCACAGTTCGCGCAATAGTTCGGCACAATCTGTCGCGCGATCCGAGGGAGTTTGCTGCTCATCTTTGCTTAACGGACAGCGGTACGAAGCGCTAACTATTCCGCCGATTCACCAGTCGTTTGGCGTTCTTATTTCCCCTGCGTTGACGGTCACGCGGCCAAACTCCGCGCATAAAAGGAGCAAAAACATGGACCGGCGTGAAATCGAGAAAAGCTACCTTGAGAAAGTGTGGGAGTGGCTCCAGCTTTATTGGACAGACTAATTGTCGCTGCCGCATCCCGTTAAATCCGGCGATCGAATCGGCGCAGGCGCGGAGCGGTCAACGCCAAACGTCTCACGTCTCTTCATGGCAGATAACCGGACGCCGCAAGGCGATAGCCAATCGATTGAAAATGACCCGAAGCGACGTGACGCAACGCATCATTGCGACGCCTGACCGAATTCGGCT
>DASZWK010000278.1:0-20579 GCA_035546235.1 Xanthobacteraceae bacterium
CCGCGCGCCCGCAGCAGATTTGCGTAGCGGCAAAACTGCAGCGTGTCGCCGAAGCCCTGTTCCCAGTGAACAAAAACGGTCTTGTTGGCGATGTCTTCCCGACCCAGCCAGAGCGGCTGAGGAAATGAACGGTGACCGACGGGCCTTTCGGTCTTTTTGCGCCACTCATGCAGGCGCCAACCCTTTTCGTAGAGCCCCATGCGCAGCAGGCAATAGCTTTTGTTCAGGTAGGCCTCGGCGAATCCTCCGGTCAAAGCGATTGCGGTATCGAAGGCGGCGAGTGCCTCGTCGAGGCGGTTGAGATCGAGCAGCAGCGTTCCGCGGTTATTATGCGCGGCGGCGTAATCCGGCTTGAACGCGATGGCCCGGTCAAGACTAGCGAGCGCAGAATCGAGACGGCCGAGTTCCTGAAGTACGATACCGCGATTGTAGTGCGCCTCGGCGTAATCGATCTTCAGCGCAATGGCCTTGTCGTGGCTCGCTAGCGCCTCGTCCTCACGTTTGAGGCCGTGCAGCACCACGCCGCGGTTGTTATGGGCCCACGCGTTGTCGGGCTGTAGCGCGACGGCACGGTCGAGACTGATCAGCGCCTGCTCGAATTGTCCGAGATCCTGCAGCACAAGAGCACGGTTGTTGTGCGCCTCGGCATAGTCCGGATTGAGCGCAATCGCACGGTCGAAACTACCGACAGCTTCGGCAATCCGGTTGACGTGAGCCAGCACAATGCCGCGGCCATTGTGCGCCTGCGCATAGTCGGACTTGAGCGCGATGGCATTGTCGAAGGCCGCAAGGGCTTCCGGCAAGCGTCCTTCATTCTTGAGCGTGCCGGCGCGCTTGTAATAGGCCTCGGCCTGATCCGGCCATTGCGGCAGCGGCTGGCCCGAACCGGCAAGCTGGTACGATACGAGGGTCTGCTGAACCGGCACCCCAAATGGCGCCGGAAGCGGCGGTGGCGGATCCGGGTTGGGACGGCGCTGGTCCGGCATGGACGATACCCGATCGGCTATCGTGCGAGTTCGTCGCACTTGGCGACGAAATCCGTCACGCGCTGGATGATGTCGCCGCCGTCAAGCAGCGGAACGTGCCCTTGATCCACCACCTCGATGATTTCCATGCCGGCGTGGCTCGCCGCCATAGCGGCGACCGTCGCCGCCGAGAGAATATCCGATCGCTCTCCGTGGATGACCAGCATCGGTACGCGCGCCAGCGCTTCGAATTCGTTCCACAGCGGGGGCAGCGGCGTTTCGATGTCGATGGCGTTGAGCGTGCGGCTCAGATTCACATCGTAGGTGGGCGTGAGGGACCCGTTACTCTGCCGCCAGGTGTTTTTGGCGCTGGCAAGCCACTGCTCGGGCGTCAAATTCGGAAACTGGCCGTGGAACACGCTGCGCAGAATGTCCGCGCCTTCGGGGAAATTTCGCGGCTGCGGCAGCTTGCCGACGTAGCTGCGCAACCGCGCCAGTCCCTTCGGTTCGATCACCGGTCCGATGTCGTGCAATACGACGCCGGCAATCGCGGTCGGGTGCGCTACTGCAAGGTGCATCGACAAAAGCCCGCCGCGCGAACTGCCGATGAACACGGCCGGTCCAACGGCAAGCGCGGTCAGAATGGCGGCCACATCGCCAAGCTCGACCAGCAGATTGTAGTTTTCCGGGTTGCGGTCGTATTCGGATTGACCACGGCCGCGCAGATCGACCGCCAAGACTCGCCGGGGCCCGGCTTTCGCCAAGGCCGGCGCCAGCGCATCGAAATCCGCAACGGTGCGGGTCAGTCCTGGCAGACACACGACCGCAAGCTTTTGCGCGGTTCTTAAGCCATATTCGCGCACGTGCAGCCGCAGGCCGTCCGGAGCACTGACGAAGACGCTTTTTCCGGTGTCCACCACGCCGCCATCAAGCATTTCCGACCCCGTCCGTGGGCGTGGCGCCAATGTAGTGGGCTATGTGCGTCGATTCAATGCACGAACACCGCGTCGGCAGCGGCGTTTGCTATTGTTTTCAATGAATTGCCGGCAGGTTTTGAGCTTTAGCTGCCGCGGTGCAGGTCAGCCTCGATCAACAATTTCGAGGAATTGTCGAGACGCGCGCGATAGACCTGCATGTTCTCGAGCACGCGTTCGACGTAATTGCGCGTCTCCGAGATCGGGATCCGCTCGATCCAATCGATCGGGTCCACTTTTGGATTGCGCGGATCGCCGTACTGTTCGATCCACTGCTTGGCGCGCCCCGGGCCGGCATTGTAGGCAACGAACGCAAGAATATAGGAGCCACGAAAACTGCCGATGTCGTCGCCGAGCTCGGCCGTGCCGAGTTGTGCATTGTAGGTCGTATCGCCGAGCAGCCGGCGCATATCGAACGGCACTTTGAATTTGCGCGCTGTATTGCGCCCCGCGGCGGGCGTAACCTGCATCAGGCCAAGCGCGCGCGCACTGGAGATAACCCGGGGATTGAACGCGCTTTCCTGCCGCACGATTGAGAACACCACGCACCGCTCGACCTGGGGGCCGATCTGCCGGTAATTCGGCACCCCAAAGTCCGGAAACGCGTAGCGCGCGAACGGCAACCCGCGGCCGAGCGCACTCTTGCCGATTAAAAGGGTCGCCCGGGCGTCGTTGTGATGCGCCGTAATCTCCGCGAGGCTTGCGAGGCCCGCAACGTCGGTCGATTTGTCGCCGAGGTCAGCCGCCATACCGGCCACCATGTCGGGCTGGTCGACGGCGTAGAGAATTTCGAACGCGCGAGCGAGTTCAAGCGGCCGACGGGACGCCGGCGGCGGAGCGAACTCATGCGGTGTAAGATCGTCGAGCCGAAGCTTCGAGCGCGCCAGCTGGCCGTAATACCCCGTTGGATAACGCGCGGCTGTTTCGTAGTAGGAACGCGCCTCCTGCTCTCGCCCCAGCATCTGTGCGGCACGGCCTTGCCAGTAGTACGAGCGCCCCAGCGTGATCGGATTGACCACGCCGTCAGCGACGCGGGCGAAATGCGGTAGCGCAAGGGCGGGCTCGTGCAGGAATTCGAGCGCGATCCAGCCGGCGGTGAACTGCTGCTCGGCGCGATTGTTCTCGGTCGACGGCGGCGCGGCGCCGTCAGCGATCTCGTAGGCGGTACGCGCTTCACCCAGGTCGAGGAGTTTGCGGGCAATCAGCCGCCGCTCGATCCACCATTGGTCGGTATTGATCAGCTCGTTCGGGTCGTGCGGCGCCACCAGCATCCACTGCGCCGCATCCTTGATCTCGTTTGTGCGGCGCAAGTACTGGATCAGGCTGAAGATGTATCCCGGATCGTGCTGCGCTTGCGACGGCACCGCCGCCAGCAAATCCTTGGCGTCGGCCGCCTTGCTGTTCACCGCCGCGCGCGCCTTGGCAATTGCGACATTGGCGGCATCCAGGTGCTGCGCCGCCCGCATCGCGGCTTCGTCATCCCCGACATAGAGCCGCGCATCCATTCGCGCCTTGTCGTCGGCAGGCGTGATCAGGCCGGAGAACCTTGCCCGCGCCTGCCCCTCGAGCTCTTCGGAAAAGGCCGTATGGCGCCAGGCGGTCCGCACTGCCGCGAAGGCACGGCCGCTGTCGCCTTTGACGAGCCAGGCGCGCGCCAGCGCAAAATTACCCTTGGCGCTCAGCGGTGGTTCGGTGGCGAAATAGCCGATGACAGTCTGCGGATCGACCTGCTGTTCCCATAGCGCCGCTTCGGCGTGGTAGCGCAGCGTGATGATGCTCGGCCAGCTTGGGTTTGCAGCGATAAAGGAGGCATAGCGGGAAAAATCGACCGTGGTGTCGTCGCTGCGCAAGATGATCCATTCAACGAGCTTTCGTGCAACCGGATCGATGATCGTTTTCTCAATGTTGGACGCTTCGTCGCCGCGGCCCTTGTGAAGGAGCGCAATGGCCTGCTTGACGGCGGTCAGATCAAGCGGCGAAGTCATTGAACTGCTGGCAGGCGCCAATGGCGTGACCGCTCGCGCGGGGACCTCAACCCTGGCGGTGCCAGTTACGGCCGTGACCGGCGCGGCGCCTGACGGGCGCCGTGGCGCGGTCGGCAACGCGACACGAAGCGCCCCCTTGTGGGCCGCAGCGCTGTGCCCGGGTTTCTTGGTGTCTTTCTTGGCTTCCTTCTTGGCGTCTTTCCTCGCCTCTTTCTTGGTGTCCTTTCGGACCTCTTTCTTGATTTCCTTTTTGGGTTCTTTCTTGATCTCTTTGGCCCTGACGTGCTTCTCGGTCTTCTTGCCGGCCTGGGCCTGCTCGGTCGTGGCTGCCCCCGCAAGCGGCGCAAGTTCACCTGTCGCCACGAGAAGAGCGGCGGCAAAAACGATGGTGTATCGAGCCAGAGTCACCGGCAATGACCCTCCCTGTGGCGGCGCCAAGTCCCCACTAAGACCCTTCGTCCGGTAAGATTGAAGAAGTCCTAACTTGGGATCGGCATCCCGTGACGGCGTCGTACACCAGTCCGCGCGCTTCACGGCAAAAGCACGGCCAACCATGGTGCTTTCCACCAGGACGGAGAATTTAAAGGTCCTGCGCCATCCGGGGGCTTTTAAGCGCACGGCGGAACCGATATTTAGGGAGCGGTTGGCCTAGCCCACGATTGCACGCGGTTCCGCGCCTGCGAGGAGAGGCCAGCCGGGGATCAATACCATGACCGCAAAAACCCGCTTCCGAGGCTCGTTCACCGCGCTCGTGACGCCGTTCAAGAATGGCGGCTTGGATGAAAAGGCTTTCCGCGACCTGGTCGATTGGCAGATCGCCGAGGGCACCAATGGCCTTGTACCGGTGGGCACCACCGGGGAAAGCCCGACATTGTCGCATCAGGAGCATCGCGACGTGGTCGAATGGTGCGTCGATCAGGCCCGCGGCCGCGTGCCGGTGGTGGCGGGAGCCGGCTCCAACTCCACCAAGGAGGCGATCGACCTTGCCCAGCACGCCGAAAAGGCCGGCGCCGACGCGGTGCTGGTTGTTACGCCCTACTACAACAAGCCGACCCAGGACGGGCTCTACGCGCATTTCAAGGCGATCAATGATGCCATCGGCATCCCGATCCTGATCTACAATATTCCGGGGCGGTCGGTGATCGACATGTCAGTCGATACCATGAAGCGCCTGTACGAGCTGAAAAACATCGCCGGCGTCAAAGATGCGACCGCCAACATGGCGCGCGCGTCGCAGCAGCGCACCATGTTGGGCGAGGAGTTCAATCAGCTGTCCGGCGAGGACATCACCGCCCTCGGTTTCATGGCGCATGGCGGGCATGGCTGCATCTCGGTGACCTCAAATGTAGCGCCTCGCCTGTGCGCCGAATTCCAGGCGGCGTGCCTGAAGGGCGACTATCACGCGGCACTCAAGCTCCAGGACAAGCTCGCCCCGCTGCACATCAACCTGTTTGTCGAGACGAGCCCGGGACCGATCAAATATGCGATGTCGCTGATTGGTAAATGCTCCAATACTCTGCGGTTGCCGATGGTTCCGGCGAGCGAGAAGGCGCAAGCCGCGGTTCGCCAAGCGATGGTGCATGCCGGATTGATCAATTGACTTTCTTCGTCTTCGGCCGCGAACTGAGAGGAGTGGCCGAAAAGCGCAGCGCGGCGTCGACGGCACGCACCCTGAGCGGGCTGTCTCACCGCTAAAGTCCATTTTCCAGGCCTCGGGCGGTTGCAGTGCCGCTCCCTGGCTGACCAACATATGCGGAGGGATCGATGCTTGAGGAATTCAAGAAATTTGCAATGCGGGGTAACGTCGTCGATCTCGCGGTGGCCGTCATCATCGGCGCCGCGTTCGGCGCGGTAGTCAATTCGCTGGTCGCGGACGTCGTCATGCCGATGATCAGTTCGATCACCGGCGGCATCGATTTCTCCAATTATTTTCTGCCGCTGTCGTCGAAAGTAACGGCAGGCGTGTTGGTCGACGCCAAGAAGCAAGGCGCGGTGCTGGCCTGGGGCAATTTTCTCACCCTCATCATCAACTTTCTGATCATCGCTTTCGCGCTGTTCCTGGTGGTCAAGGGCATCAACCGGCTCAAGGCGCCCGAGCCGACGCCGGCGACCCCACCGCCGCCCTCCAAGGAAGTTCAGCTGCTGACCGAGATCCGCGACGCGCTGAAAGCTCGTTGAGCGCATCAATGGCAGCGAAGGCGGAACGCAAGCTTCGGATCGTTGCCGACAACCGCAAGGCGCGTTTCAACTATTTTATCGACGAGACGATGGAAGCCGGCGTCGCGCTCACCGGCACGGAGGTAAAGTCGCTGCGTCAGGGCAAGGCGACGATCGGGGAATCCTACGCCGACGCCCGCGGCGGCGAGATCTGGCTGATCAATACCAATATTCCCGAATATCTGCAGGCCAACCGCTTCAACCATACGCCCAAGCGACCGCGCAAATTGCTGCTGCATCGCCGACAGATCAACAAGCTGATCGGCGCTGTGGAACGCGAGGGCATGACCCTCGTTCCGCTCAAGCTTTATTTCAACGAGAAGGGGCGCGCGAAAGTCGAGCTGGCGCTGGCGCGCGGCAAAAAGCTTTACGACAAGCGCGAAACCGAGAAGAAGCGCTCATGGGACCGCGAGCGCGGCCGCCTGCTGCGGCAAAAGGGGTAGCAATGTCCATTCCGACTAAACTCGATCATTGCGTCATTCACGTCACCGACTGGGAGCGCTCGAACGCGTTCTACACGACGGTGCTGGGCGCGGAACTGGTCGCCCGTGCGGTTGGCTTTGCCTATCGTTTCGGCGACAAGCAGCTCAACGTCCACGGGCCGGGCGTTGCGCCCGCCGAGGTGGCGCGGCTTCCGGTAGCCCCCGGAAACAGCGATCTTTGCTTCGAATGGATGGGGCCGATCGCCGATGCCATCGCGCATCTGCAGCGCTGTGCCGTCGCCGTCGAGCGCGGACCGATGCAGCGCTTCGGCGCCAAGGGACCGGGCACCAGCGTCTATTTCCGTGATCCCGATGGCTCGCTGATGGAATTCATGTCGTATGCCTGAGTACGACGCGGCGTGACGCCGGACGGCTTTAAGTGAGAGCCGGCATCTGTGCATCGAGGTCGGCGCGAATCCTTCCGATCAGATCGCCAAACATTTTCGGCGTCAGGACGCCCGTATTCGTATTCAGCCGCGAGCAATGATAGCTGCTGTAGAGCTTGAGCGCGCCGATCTCGTGCAGGCCGCCATGAGCGAACGGGTGCGCCGCTCGGCGTGCGCCCTGCGCCACGACGAACGAATCGTGGGCGATGCGGCCCAGTGCCAGCACGGCCGAAAGGCGCGGCATCTCAGCGATGGTTGCAGCCAGGAACTGTCGGCAGGTGGTAATTTCATCCGGCGTCGGCTTGTTCTCGGGCGGCACGCAGCGCACGGCGTTGGTAATACGGCAATCGACCAGGCGCAGCCCGTCGTCCGGGCGCGCTTGATATTCGCCCTGAGCAAACCCGAACTTGCTCAGCGTGCGGTAGAGCAGATCGCCCGCGTAGTCGCCGGTAAAAGGCCGGCCGGTGCGGTTGGCGCCGCGCAGTCCGGGTGCGAGTCCGACAATGAGGAAACGTGCGTCGCGCGGGCCGAATGAATCGACCGGTGCGTTGAACCAATCCGGCTCGCGCTTGCGCCAGCTCTGGCGAAAGGCGACCAGACGAGGACAGCGAGGGCAGTCGTGTCCTGGACCGCTGGCGCGCGGCATGGCGACCGCGGGGCGCTAATCGTCCTCGAACTCGTCGTCCTCGACTTCGACGCGCTGCGAGGTCGGGCTGCGCTGCAGGAACTGCGGCGTGTGACGTGGTTCGCGGCCCTCGCGCGGCTCGCGGGCCGGCCGTTCGGACGGATCGCGGCCGATCTTCGACTGCAACTCGATGATATCGACGAACTGATCGCACTGACGACGCAGTTCGTCGGCGACCATCGGCGGTTGGGTCGAAATCGTGGACACCACGACCACCCGCACGCCGCGCCGCTGCACCGCCTCGACCAGCCGCGTGAAGTCGCCGTCCCCGGAGAACAGCACCATCTGATCGATGTGCGGCGCAATTTCCATGGCATCGACCGCGAGCTCGATGTCCATGTTGCCTTTGACTTTGCGCCGGCCGGTCTGATCGACGAATTCCTTGGTCGCCTTGGTGACGACGGTGTAGCCGTTGTAGTCAAGCCAATCGATCAGCGGCCGGATCGATGAATACTCCTGATCCTCGATGACCGCCGTGTAATAGAACGCACGCATCAGATAGCCGCGCGACTGGAACTCGCGCAGCAAGCGCTTGTAGTCGATGTCGAAGCCGAGCGATTTGGCCGTCGCATAAAGATTGGCGCCATCAATGAACAGAGCAATTTTTTCGGTTTGTGCGGGCATGGTGCCTCTCGTCTCTGGTGATAAAACCGGCTCGGCGGAAATGCAGTCGACCGTTCCGGTCAGTTGTTAAAACTTTTTTCGCGTCGTCCAAGACATTCGTGATGCGAAGTACTGCCGCATGGTGGAAGCGTACGTCCGCCAACGCTCAGGTGGCAAGTGTGTGCCAATATTGTCGTAGCGGCACCGCCGCCCAAGCACTGCGGCACGCCGTCGCGGAACTCTCAACACGATGCTTCAGGCGTGGCGCAGGGGTTCCGTAGCGTCTTGTCATCAGGACGGGTCTCGCCCGGGCTTTAAGGCCCCACCCAACGACCTTGCGCCGCAGCCCCGTTGACGATACGTAAGCCTTCAATTGGCACATTGCATTCGTCGGGGATTCTGAACCCGAGCCCCGCACGCACCCGATCCGAGGAGCTTAACCAATGGCCCGTGTAACCGTCGAGGACTGCATCGACAAGGTTGAGAATCGATTCGACCTCGTTCTGCTTGCCGGCCACCGCGCGCGCATGATCTCGTCCGGCGCGCAGATTGCCGTGGACCGGGACAAGGACAAGAACCCCGTGGTGGCGCTCCGCGAAATCGCCGAGGAGGCCATTTCGCCGGGCGACCTCAAGGAGGAACTGGTCCATTCGCTGCAGAAATACGTCGAGGTGGACGAGCCCGAACCCGAGGCGGTGCCGCTGATCGGCGCTCCCGGTACCGGGGTCGATGCCGACGATACCGACGTCACGACAGACCGGATGAGCGAGGAAGAGTTGCTCAAGGGGCTTGAAGGCTTGGTTCCGCCGGAGAGCGAGCCCGAGCCGGATACCAGCGACGAAGAAGAATAAGCCTCCCTGCCGGTCCGCTGACCCGGCCGGCGTTAACGAAAACTTGGTCTTGCCCGGCGACCGTGCTCCTTGGGGCACGGCGTCGCGTGTCTTGTGGCGCCGGCGGCGCTGCATGATATCCTTTATGGTGAGGCGCGGCCCGATCCGTGCCCGACAACGCCCAAGGACGGCCAAGGGACCAGATGGCGCGCTCGCAGGTCGATCTGCCACGGATGCAGAATCAGCCCCGGCTCAGGGGTGCCGAGGCGCGCGGTCCGCAGCTGGTAACCGGGGCTGGCGATGCCACGCCGTCGCCCCCCCGCAAACCACAGCTGATGCGGCAGTTCGAGCTGGTCGACCGGGTCAAAGAATACAATCCCAAGGCGAACGAGGAATTGCTCAACCGGGCCTATGTCTACGCGATGAAGGCCCATGGCGAGCAGAAACGGGATTCCGGAGACCCCTATTTCTCCCATCCCCTGCAGGTCGCGGCGATCCTGACCGACCTGAAGCTCGACGACGCCACAATCGCGGCGGCGCTGCTGCACGACACAATTGAGGACACTGACGCCACGCGGGCCGAAATCGATCGTTTGTTCGGCCACGATATTGGCCGTCTGGTCGAAGGCCTCACCAAGCTGAACAAGCTCGAACTCGTGTCCAAAGAGGCCAAGCAGGCCGAAAACCTGCGCAAGCTTCTGCTCGCCATCGCCGACGACGTGCGCGTGCTGCTTATCAAGCTCGCCGACCGGCTGCACAACATGCGAACGCTCGCCTACCGGCCTCCGGAGGCGCGGCGGCGGACCGCGGAGGAAACTCTCGACATCTACGCGCCGCTCGCCGGCCGGATGGGTATGCATCAGCTGCGCGAGGAACTCGAGGATCTGGCGTTCAGCGAACTCAATCCCGAGGCCTATCGGGTGATTACCGAACGGCTTGAAGCGCTCGCGGACCGATCGCGCCGCTCGATCGCCGAGATCGAACAGCAGCTCGCCAGAAAACTCGCCGATCGCGGTATTGCGGCCGAAGTCGTCGGCCGGCGCAAGCGATCCTATTCGATCTGGCGCAAAATGGAGCGGAAGGCGGTGGGCTTCGAGCAGCTCTCCGATGTGCTCGGCTTCCGCGTCATCGTCTCGACAGTCGCCGAGTGTTACGGCGCGCTCGGCATCGTGCATACGAGCTGGCCGGTCGTACCCGGCCGCTTCAAGGATTACATTTCAACGCCCAAGCAGAACGATTACCGCTCGATCCATTCCACCGTGATCGGGCCGGGCAAGCAGCGCGTCGAACTGCAGATTCGCACCCGCGAGATGCACCAGATCGCCGACTACGGCATTGCCGCGCATGCGCTGTACAAGGACGGTGTCGGTTCGCCGACCGAGATGCTGTCGCGTGAATCGAACGCCTATGCGTGGCTGCGGCGCACCATCGAACTGTTGGCCGAGGGCTCCAACCCCGAGGAGTTCCTCGAGCATACCAAGCTCGAACTGTTTCACGATCAAGTGTTTTGCTTCACGCCGAAAGGCAAGCTGATCGCACTGCCACGCGGCGCAACGCCGATCGATTTTGCCTACGCGGTCCATACCGATGTCGGCAACATGGCGATCGGCGCCAAGATCAACGGTCAGCTCGGCCCGCTGTCGGCACCGCTGCAAAACGGCGACGAGGTGCATATCCTAACCTCCGAAGCCCAGACCGCGCCGCCGTCGGCCTGGGAATCGATCGTAGTGACCGGCAAGGCGCGCGCCTCCATTCGTCGTGCCACCCGCGATGCCGTGCGCAGCCAGTATTCGGCGTTCGGTCGCCGCATTGTCGAGCGGCTCTGCCAACGCGCCAAGATCGAGTATTCAGATGAGAAGCTCGAAGGCGCGCTGCCGCGGCTGGCGCGGGCATCAATCGACGATGTGATGTCGGCGGTCGGCCGCAGCGAGATGCGAGCGGCCGACGTAGTGCGCGCCATGTATCCCGACTACAAGGACGAGCGCGTAACGCCGGCGGCGCCGAAGGCGGAGAGCGGCTGGTTCGGCCTCAAACGCGCCAAGGCCATGAAGTTCAAGTTGCCCGGGGATGGCGAGAATGGCGCCGCCATTCCGATCCGCGGCATCAATACCGAGCTGCCGGTGCGTTTTGCCCCGAACGGCGGGGCGGTTCCGGGCGATCGCATCGTCGGCATCGTGACGCCCGGCGAAGGCGTCACCATCTATCCGATCCATTCCGAGACGCTCAAAGAGTTCGAGGACAAACCGGAACGCTGGCTCGACGTCCGCTGGGACGTCGACGACAAGGTTCCGCAACGGTTCCCCGCGCGCATCGCGGTCCACTCCGTCAACGAGCCCGGCACGCTTGCGCAGATCGCACAGGTGATCGCCGAGCACGACGGCAATATCGACAACGTCAAGATGACGCGCCAGTCGCCGGATTTCACCGAACTGACCATTGACCTCGAGGTCTACAACCTCAAACACCTGACCTCGATCATTTCGCAGCTGCGGGCAAAGAAGGTCGTTGCCAACGCTGAGCGCGTCAACGGCTAGCTGCGCGCGAGCGAGACATGCCGGCTTCTCCCATCATCCGCCTCGGCGTCAACGTCGACCACGTCGCTACAGTGCGCAATGCGCGTGGCGGGCGCCATCCCGACCCTGTCCGGGCCGCCGAAATTGCCATTGCGGCCGGTGCCGACGGCATTACGGCACACCTGCGCGAGGATCGCCGTCACATCGTTGACGACGATATTGCCCGCCTCAAAGCAAGCATCAAGAAGCCGCTCAATCTCGAAATGGCGGCCACGGCCGAGATGGTCGGCATTGCCGCGAATATCCGTCCGCACGCCGCCTGTATTGTGCCGGAACGGCGCGCGGAGCGCACCACTGAAGGCGGGCTCGATGCCGCCGGGCAGCGCGGCATCTTGGTTGATGTGATCAGGCAATTGAGGGCTGCGGGCATCCGCGTGTCGCTGTTCATCGCCCCCGACCCGGCGCAGATCGACGCGGCCGCCGAACTCGGCGCTCCCGTGATCGAAATCCACACCGGGGCATGGTGCGAGGCCCTGGCGATGGGCGACGCTGCCGCTGCGCAGGCGGAATTCGATCGCATTACACGCGGAGCGGCGCTGGCAAAGCGCGCGGGCCTCGAAGTTCACGCCGGCCACGGCCTCGATTACCTCACGGCCCAGCGGATCGCCGCACTGCCCGAAATCGCCGAACTCAACATCGGCCATTTCCTTGTCGGCGAGGCGATCTTTGACGGTCTGGGGGAGACGGTGCGAAAAATGCGGGCGGCGATCGATCGCGGCAGAGCCGAAAGTGCCAACAGGACCGGCGGCTTGTGATGATTCTCGGCATCGGTTCCGACATCACTGACGTACGCCGCATCGCCAAGGTGATCGAGCGCCACGGCGACCGCTTCATCGACAGGGTCTTCACCGCGGCCGAACGCCAACGCGCCGAACGGCGACGGAACCGGGTCGAAACCTACGCCAAAAGGTTTGCCGCCAAGGAGGCGTGCGCCAAGGCGTTGGGAACCGGCCTGCGTGCGGGGGTTTGGTGGCGCGACATGGGCGTGGTCAACCTGCCGTCGGGCCGTCCGACCATGCAACTGACGGGCGGTGCCAAGCGGCGGCTGGAGGCGATCACGCCCGCGGGCTATGAAGCGCGCATCGACCTCACCATCACCGATGAGGGGCCGATGGCACAGGCCTTCGTAATCATCTCAGCCCTGGCAATCACGACCGCGTAACCAGGCATCACGACCGGCTCGCGAGCCGCCGTCATGGGCCGCCAAAGGCGACCATGAATTATTTGTCATGGATCCGCGAAATGCTGTCTAATCATTTGAAAGATATAGGCAATTCTCGACTGCCCGGTGCTGCGGCTAATCCTTCTCGGAATTGCGCGCGTGTGCCCCAAAGGTTACAAGGATTCGGGGCGCACGCGCGGCGACTTTCGACGGGTGTAGCGGGACAATAGGCGAATGAGCGTGCAAACCGGAACCAAACGCAGTGAGGGCATCGGCGAAACCGTACGCGTGGTGATCCACGCGATCATTATCGCAGTGGTCATCCGCACATTTCTGTTCCAGCCGTTTAACATTCCATCCGGCTCGATGATCCCGACACTTCTGGTCGGTGACTACCTCTTCGTTTCCAAGTATTCGTATGGCTATACCCATTACTCGCTGCCATTCTCGCCATCGCTGTTTTCCGGCCGCATTTTCGCTTCGCAACCGCAGCGCGGCGATGTTGTGGTGTTCAGGCTGCCCAAGGATCCGTCGATCGATTACATCAAGCGCGTTGTTGGGCTGCCCGGCGACCACATCCAGGTGCTGCACGGCGTGCTCAACATCAACGGCGTGCCGGTCAAGCGCGAGCGTGTGACGCAGGGCTGCGTCGCCCATGAGGATGTCGGCCAGCCGGTGATGTGTTATCGCGAGACGCTGCCCAACGGCGTCACCTACATCACGCACGATTTCACCGATAACGGCTTTCTCGACAACACCGAGGTGTTCCAGGTGCCGCCCGGCGACTTTTTCATGATGGGCGACAACCGAGACAACTCCACGGACAGCCGCGTGCTGGGCGCGGTCGGCTATGTGCCGTTCGAGAATTTGATCGGCAAGGCGCAGATCATCTTCTTCTCGATCGGCGGCGACACACCGGCATGGGAGATTTGGAATTGGCCCTGGGCGGTGCGCTGGAGCCGATTGTTCACGCTGGTGCGATGAGCGGCCGACGCAAGAAAAAGGCCGCGGTAACTCCGCAGCCGGAACCAACCGTCACGGAGGAGCGTGCAGCCGCGGCAGCGCCGCAAGGCGACGGCCAAAAAGAACCGCGCCGCAGCCGCCGGACCTCTACGGTTTTGGAGAATCGCGTCGGTTATCGCTTCGCCGATGTGGCGTTGCTGACCAGCGCACTGACCCACATTTCAGCGCTGAAGGGGCCACGCAATCGCGCGAGTTCTTACCAAAGGATGGAGTTTCTCGGCGATCACGTGCTGGGCTTGGTGATTTCCGACATGCTGTACCGCAGTTATCCCAAGGCGGATGAAGGAGAGTTATCGCGGCGGCTGGCCGATCTGGTGCGCAAGGAAACCTGCGCGGACATCGCGCTGGAAATCGAACTCGGCGCCGCGATCAAGCTTGGCTCATCGGAGGTCAATGCCGGCGCCCGCAAGCGGCCGGCCATTCTCGCCGACGTCTGCGAGGCGTTGATCGGCGCGGTCTATCTCGACGGAGGCTACCCGGCCGCGGAAGGGCTGGTCGAGCGGCTGTGGCACGAACGGATGCAAGCGACAGCGCAGCCGCTGCGCGATCCGAAGACTATCCTGCAGGAATGGGCGCAGGCACGCGGATTGCCAACGCCCGCCTACAAGGAGATTGCACGCTCCGGTCCCGACCACAGCCCCGTATTCCGCGTCGCCGTGCAGTTGCCCCAGTTTGCTCCCGCCGAAGGGTCCGGCCGCTCCAAGCGCGGCGCCGAGCAGGCCGCGGCAGCCGCCATGCTGTCGCGCGAAGGCGTCAAGACCAAGATCGCGCGCCTCAATGGCTGACCCGAGCCCGCCGGATGAACCGGCCGCGCCGTCCACCTCATGCGGCGTTGTCGCGCTGATCGGGGCGCCGAACGTCGGTAAATCGACCCTGATCAACGCCCTGGTCGGCGCGAAAATCTCCATCGTCACCCCGAAAGTGCAGACCACGCGCAGCCTCATCCGCGGCATTGCCATTGAAGGGACGGCGCAGCTCATTTTCGTCGACACACCGGGCATTTTTTTGCCGCGCCGGCGGCTCGATCGCGCCATGGTCGGAACCGCCTGGGGCAGCGCTCAGGATGCCGACATCGTCGCGTTTCTGATCGACGCGCATCGCGGCATCAAAGCAGACGACGACGCGATCTGGCGCGGACTCGCGGATGTTCGAGCAGGCAAGAAAGCCCTCGTTCTCAACAAGATCGATATTGTGCCGAAGCCGGCGCTGCTGACGCTGGCGCAAACGCTCAACGAACGCGCGGAATTTGCCGCAACCTTCATGATCTCGGCCCTGTCCGGCGATGGTGTTGTCGGCCTCAAGCGCTGGTTTGCGGACAATGCGCCGCCCGGTCCATGGCTCTATCCCGAGGATCAAATCTCGGATGCGCCGATGCGCCAGCTCGCGGCCGAGATCACGCGTGAGAAACTTTATCTGCGGCTGCATCAGGAGCTGCCGTACCAGTCAACGGTCGAGACCGAAACCTGGAAGGAACTCAGAGACGGCTCGGTACGTATCGAGCAGACGATCTTTGTCGAGCGCGAGAGTCAGCGCAAGATTTTGCTCGGCAAGGGCGGGCAAACCATCAAGGCGATCGGCGCCGCCGCCCGCGCCGACATTGCGGCCGCGCTCGAACAGCGCGTTCACCTCTTTCTCTTCGTCAAGGTGCGCGAAGGTTGGGGCGACGATCCCGAGCGCTATCGCGAGATGGGTCTGGAGTTCCCGCGAAAATAAGGGTCAGGCCGATCCACGGAGTGGGGCTCACAAGCCGGCGCCAAAATGCTTTGAGTTGTTCCCATAAGCCTATGCGATCGCACAGATATTTCGGAGCTTGGCGTGCGCATCGGCCATTTGCGGGGCGCGGCCGACACGACTAAATTGGCGGCGCCTAAGCTCGGCCGCGGCGTTCTTGACCGAGTCACTAGCGGCAGCGGGGAAGACAGTGCCGGCCGGCCACGCCAACGATCCCACCTTTCAGCGCGCGATGGCGGCGCTGCGGGCCGGCAATAGCAAGGACGCCGAGCAGTTCCTCAGAGCAGTGCTGCGCGCTCAGCCGCGACATGTTGCAGCCCTCAATGTGCTCGGCATTGTCCTCACTCAACAGCGCGAGTTCAGCGAGGCCGAAACGTATCTGCGCCGAGCCGTTCGCGAGAATCCACGGTCCGATGCGACGCTCTACAACTATGGCCTCGTCCTCAAGGCGCTCAAGCGGCCCGCAGAGGCGATCGAGCGTTTCAGCGCAGCCTTGGCCATTAATCCAGCCGTCGCCGAAACCTGGAACAATCGCGGCACCGCATTCAACGATCTCGGACGCCATGACGAAGCCATTGCGGACTTTGACAGCGCGATCCGGATCAATCCGCGCTACGCGGAGGCGTTCTGCAACAAAGGCAAATCCCTCGTGACGCTCAAGCGGCCGCGTGAGGCGCTGACGGCGTTCGAGGCGGCGCTGGCGCTGCGGCCCGATCTCGCCGAGGCTTGGAGCGGTCGCGGCGAAGCCTGCTGGACGCTCCGGCGCTACGATGAATCCTTGGCGGACTGTGACAGGGCACTGACGCTGCGGCCCGATTTCGCGGAAGCGTGGCTTGGCCGCGCCAACGTACTGGCCAAACGCGGCCGTTATGACGAGGCGCTTGCCGCCTACGACAAGGTGCTGGCGTTGCGGCCCGGCTTCGCCGAGCCCTGGCTCGGCCGCGGCAATGTGTACAACGGCTTGAAACAATACGATGATGCGCTTCGCGCTTACGATGCCGCGCTCGCGGCCAAACCAGAATTGATCGAGGCTTGGTATGGCCGCGGCAACGTGTTCACTTCGTTGCGGCAATACGACAGGGCTTTCGCCTCCTACGAAAAAGCTTTGGTTCTCCAGCCAGACTGCGCGGAAGCTTGGCTCGGTCGCGGCAACACCTTCTTCGCGTTGCGCCAATACGGCGATGCCCTCTCAGCCTATGAAAAGGCGCTCGGGTTAGAGCCCGACCTGGCCGAAGCGTGGCTCGGTCGCGGCAGCATCTGCCTCGAGCGCGCGGACTATGACGGGGGACTGGCCGCCTATGAGAGGGCGCTCTCGATAAATCCCGAATTTGCAGAAGCCTGGAGCGGACGCGGCAATGTCCTATTTGAACGCCGACAGTATCCGGCGGCGCTCGCCGCCTATGACAAGGCGGCGGCGCTCAAGCCGGGACTCGATTACGCCGCAGGCACACGGCTCCTGGCCAAGTTGCACATGTGCGACTGGGCTAATCTCGGCACCGAGATCGAATCGTGCCTCGCCGCGATTAGACAAGGAAAGCTCGCGGGCACGCCTTTCGCGCTGCTCGCACTGCCGGCCACGGCGGCCGAGCAGCAGCGATGCGCCAACCAATATGTTAAGGACCGCGCACCGACGATGCCGTCGCTGAGGAGCAAGAGCTACAGCCACGACCGCATTCGGCTCGCCTATCTTTCGGCCGATTTCGGCGAGCACCCGGTCGCCTACCTCGCGGCCGGACTTTACGAGCGGCATGACCGTTCGCACTTTAACATCACGGGCATATCGTTCGGACGCGACCGCACGTCGCCAATGCGAGACCGGCTGCAACATGCCTTCGACCGCTTCATCGACGCCGCGGACAAAACCGAAGTCGAGATCGCTGAACTTGTCGGGGAGCTTGAGATCGATATTGCCGTCGACCTGATGGGCCACACCCGCAATGGCCGGCCTGGCGTGTTCGCCCGGCGGCCGGCGCCCTTACAGGTGAGTTACCTGGGCTACCTCGGCACCATGGGCGCGGACTACATCGATTACATCATCGCCGACGCAATCGCGCTGCCGTTCGACCAGCAGGCGTATTACTCCGAGAAAATCGTGCATTTGCCCGGCTGCTTTCTCGTCAATGACGACCGGCTCGCGATTGCGCCCCAGACGCCGACCCGCGAGGAGGTCGGCTTACCCCGCGACGGTTTCGTGTTCTGTTCATTCAACAACAGCTACAAGCTCGCACCTTCGATATTCCAGCTGTGGATGCGCCTGTTGCGCGCCATCGACGGCAGCGTCCTGTGGCTTGCCGAGGCCAATCCGGATATGATCGTCAATTTGCGGCGTGAGGCGCAAAGCTGCGGAATCGATCCCGGCCGTGTTGTGTTTGCGCCGCACGTTCCGCTCGCGCAGCACATGGCACGTCAGCGCCTGGCCGACCTTTTTCTCGACACTACCCCGTACAATGCCGGCGCTACCGCCGCCGCCGCGCTCTGGTCCGGGGTGCCGCTCTTGACCTTACTCGGAGGCACGTTCGTCGGCCGCATGGCGGCGAGCATGCTGCACGCGGTCGGGTTACCTGAACTTGTCGCCGAATCACTTTCCGGCTACGAGGCGCAGGCCCTCAGGGTGGCCACCGATACGGCCTTTTGCAGGGCGTTGAAGCAACGGCTCGCGCGCAACCGCGGCACATTTCCGCTCTTCGATACGGCGCGCTTCGCTCGAAATATCGAAAATGCCTATGCCACTATGTGGCGGAGATACAAAGACGGGCAGCCGCCGGCGAGTTTCGCCGTTGAGCGACATGAGCCATGAAGGCCCCGCTCACAGCGCGCGCTCCAGAATGCCTTTGATATCGCGGCCACTCATATACGCGAAGCCGCGTTCTTCGAGCGCCTGGCGTTCCCTGTCATCGCCGACGAGTTTTACGCACCGATCCAGCAATTCCTTCAACGACGACGCGAACATGACGGCGGTCCTGATACCGTCTTCGACGCTCGTCTTCGGATCAAGATCGGCAACGACCGCTTTCCTGTTGGCCAGGAGGTAGGAAACGCGCACGATCTCAAAAATTCTCATCTGCGCATAAAGGTTGATGTTCAGTACGATCTTGGCCCGGGAAATCAGCTCGTCGCGTGCGGCGCCGTAAAGTCCGCTGACAAATAACGCCGACAGGCCGAGTTGGGACAGCCCATGAAATGTCTGTAATCGGCGCTCGCCGCTCAGGCCGTACAGCAGCACGTCGATATCCTGGCGCGCCGCCTTCGGAATGCGGTTCAAGATCGGCGCGTAGCCAACTGGAACGATTTTCACATCTGGACGTCCGAGCGCGCGCCAGCTTGGCAGATTGGCGGCGCTGTAGTCCCAGATGGTGAAATGCGGCACTTGGGCGAAGTATCTGATCTCGCCCCTAATTTTCTCAACGGGGACGTCCCGCAACTGCTCGAAATTGTAGATGACAGTACCGGGAGGCAGTTCCGCGAGGGAGGAAACCGGCATGACTTGAGCGCCGAACACAATGTTCGTGGCATCGGGACTGCGTTCGTTGACCGCATAGGTGGCGCGGTGGCCAAGCTGCTCCAGGCCCCAGCCGACCGTTTCGATGACTTCCTTGTAACCGTTAAGGCCGTGCATCCGCGGATCGGGAATGCAATGCATCAGGTGAAAGTAAGCCATGGGCGACTTTATAGATGTGCATCAGCATCAGGGCGCTTCCGCCGTCCGGCTATTTGTCTGGGCCGCAGAGCGGATCGCGCCAGCTAAACTCTAATCGCACCGGCCCCATAAAGAAAATCCCCGGCGGGAAGACCCGCCGGGGATCGTGGAATTCACACCGTGATCAGCCGATCAGGGCAGGAAGTCCTTGTGCATGCGGAGCGTGAAGATCCAGTTCGAAGTATTCGACCAGGTCGTCGCACCTGAGTTTGCCAGCGTGAGCGGAGCCGTGATCGCATTGCCGGCGAGCCCGGTCTGGGCGCTGTCGACTTGCTGGTAAATCGCTTCCACACCGATGTAGAAGCTCTTGGTCACGTCCCACTGCAGGCGAGAACCGACGCCCCAGACTGCCCAGTTGTTGTTACAACCGGCAGCCGCGACGGCGGTCGTGCCAGCACCCGCACCGAGGCCTTCACCGACGCACAGCATCGAGTTGGCCGAACCGGTACCTGTGCCGTACTTCTCCCACATGCCGTTGAACACCAAGTCCTGGTGCCATTGCGGCGTCCAGTGGTGCTCGTAGGCCACGTCGATTTCCCAGGCGCTGGTCAGCTGGCATCCGGTTGCATTGCCGGCCGCAAGCGTGCCGCCGAAGATGCAATCGCTGCCAACACCATACCCCTCGGCACCGCCCGACAGGTTGTACACGTTGCCGCCGTTAGTAGAGTTCCACAGATACTTGGTGGCGCCCTGGGTGTAATTGACCTCGCCGACGAAATAGTCGCCGGGCGAGATGAACGGCGTGTTGATCTTGATGCCGCCGCCCACGACCCAGCCCCACGCATCGCCGGGGTGACCGGAAGCGGGGAGAGCGCCGTAGTAGCCGGCATTGACCTCGTGCAGGGCGCCCATGACTTGCGCTGAGCCCCAGGCCTGGTCGACGCGCAGATTGCCGACGATGTCGGGCGTCTGCCAGCCGCCGTAGCCATCACTGTTGCCAGTGTTGCCTACGATGACGCCGTTGGTGCCGGGCGTCGTCACGCCGCCGAGCGCGCCAGCCGCGCCGCTGAAGTCGATGTTCTGGCTGTCACGGCGCTCTTCAGCAGACAGCGTGGCAGAGAGGCCGCCGCCGAACTGAGCCGTATAGCCCCACACCCACCAGCCGCCGTCGCCGGAGTCTTCCTGCGGCAGGTTGCCGGCGCGGTAGAGCTGTGCGGCTGCCGGGTAGAAGTCGAAGAACGACACCGACAGACCGGCCGTGAAGCCCGCCCACTGCACGAAGGCGCGGTTCATGTTGGCCTGGGCGGACGGCACTTCGTTGCCCTG